>JAKAFH010000040.1 GCA_021818025.1 Actinomycetes bacterium
AGATGCGTTGTTGCGCTCAACGAGGTCGGCGAATGCCTCCCAGGTCTCAGCCTCGAGCCGACCGATTGTGTATTTCTTGCGGGCCACCGAGTGAAGTCTGCCGCACGCTGACAGAGAAGTGCCCACTTTGCGTCTGGGGAAGTTGCGAGTGTGGTGCTCGACGTCATACCCGAGATTCGAACGAATGGGTGGCAGGTCCGCTTTGCGCTGAGGGCGGACTGCTACGACAGCTCGAGTAACGAGTGCCACCTAAAAAGCAGGAGTGCTTGGGAGATCAACAAGATCCCGCTCCCTGCACGCAGCGCACGCGTCGCGACGAGCGGTGTTTCGCGACGGCGCCTGTGATTCGCACTACGTGCCAGTTACGGTTGGCACGTGCCCGGGTCGACGATCAGCACCGTGTCCGTATGATCGGTGGCCCACGGCTGGCGCCGGCCGGGCTCGCTGGAGCGACGTTAGGCGAGCGCGGGCGAGACGTCGTCGAGTCCGGCGCGAAGGTGTTCGATCACGTCGGCGGCGTAGTAGGTCGAGCGTCCGTTGAGGAGAGTGCGTATCTCGTTCAGACAGTCGCCGCTCGTCACGATGGGGGGCTCGATCTCGCCCGAGGCGCGAACTTGACCGAGTCCGCACGTCGCCATGAGCCCATTGCACAGGCAGGTGGAATCGATGGTCGGCTCGACCTCGCCGCCCTTTCGCACGTAGGCCTTGACCGGCTCAGCCGCGCATCGGTACCCGATGGAGCCATCATTGGCGAGGAAGGCTTCGCGCAGATAGCCGAGGTCGCACCGTCGCTCTCGGCGCTCGTAGACGTCTCGCTCTGAGATCGTCCCGTCGACGCTGACGACCTTGAAGGGGTAGCCAGTCGAGGATGCGCGAATAGAAGTGCGCACGTCGACGTCGCCGGCTTCGACGCTCTTGATCACTTGGGCGCGTAGCGGCTCGTCCATGCCCGATTCGTCGCAGTAGGCGAACAGCGTGCCGACTTGTACACCGGTGGCGCCGAGTTGGCGAGCGGCTCGCACGTGCTCGGCGTTCGTGATGCCCCCGCCGATCCAGAACGGACGGCCGAGACTGGCCAGCGCGTCGAAGTCGACCTCGTCGCGCGGGCCATAGATCGGTGACTCATCGGCGTCCAGGGTCAGCGGACCTCGCGGGGGAGCGTTGTGTCCCCCGGCGACCGGCCGTTCGACGACGAAGCCGTCAACCGTGCCCTCGCTGCGCTTGACCAGCGCGTTGGCCAAGACGTTGGACGAGATAATCCCGATGAACTTCGGGCGGTCTAGTTCGGGCGAACCGTCGAGGTACGGTGCGGGGTCAAAGTGCAGCGTCGGCGACTCATCGGTGGTCGCATTGGCCAAGGTCAACTTGGTCTCCACGCTCTGACCGTGACGTAGGCGCTCGAGCACGCCGGGAATATGGGTGGGTACGCCAGCGCCCATCAAGACGTAGTCGACGCCGGCCAACATCGCGCCACAGAGCAGCGCCACTGTCGGGATCTGGACCTTGGTTAGGAGATTGATGCCCACGATGCCCGAGTGTCCCGCTTTGGCCATGGCAACCTCGGCGAAGGCGGCCAAGACGAGTAGATCCGTCGAACGCCGTTTGGACCGATGCGTGAGCATGAGTAGGTTCTGGTACGGCGTGTTCGCGCGTCGGCGCACCGTCGTGAATTGACGCACGACGTCGTCGACGATCGAGCGAATCGGAAACCGGTCGAGCACCGAGCGAAGCGCATCATCGACACCGAACTTCTGCAGTCGCCGGGCGAAGACCGCGTCGATCGCGGTGCCCGAGACGACTCCGAGCTGGCCGGCTGTCGAGACACTGCGAGCCAGGCGCCAGTCCGACACGGCAATGCCCATACCTCCCTGGATTAACCACGGCAGGCGTTTTGACATGGGGAGGGCGGTCTCGTTCATGTGACCTGTCCTTGCCGCGAGACGATCGTCTCAATCTGGCCTCGGCAGATTGTAGTGCCCGAATCGGTGGTTGAAGAAAATTCACAACGAGTTGGAGTCGTAGATTCACTACCCCGAACGGCATGGGAGCAGGCCCGCGCTCTCGTACCTGATTGAAGGCGGTGTATCGCGGGAGTTGCTCGCTACCATGGGCGTAGAGACGGGCGGCTTCGTTCGAATCAGTGGTACGGATGTCGCGATCGCGACCTGTCGCCCGCCTCGAGAGGAGGTGTTGTGCGCAGCGTAGTCATCGCCCGTGGGGCAGTGGGGTGTGCCTTGCTCCTGGCGTCGTACCTCGGTGGCGGCGCCGTGAGCGCAGCCGCTGCCCAACCGCACATCGTGGTCACCCCGTCGGTCCGTCTGCACAACGGTGAGGTCGTGACGGTCCGCGGCGCCGGATTCAAGCCCAAGGACCTCATCTTCATCGTCGAGTGCCTCGCGATCGCCAAGGGTGGCTCCCAGTGCGACATCGCGCGTGTGGTTTCCACCCGGGTCACGGTCACGGGACTGCTGCCGGTGACGAAGTTCAAGGTGATGACCGGCAAGATCGGCTCCGGACGGTGCGGCACGACGGTGAAGAACCTCAACGCGTGCGCGGTGAGCGCGGGCAACATGTATGGCAAGGACACGGCATCGGCGCGGATCACCTTCCTGAAGCCAGCGGCTGGCTAGTGGGCGGGCCGTGGGTGGTGCAACGACGCGACAGTGGTGCGGTGACCGACGCGCCTGCTCGGGGAGGTCGGCGTGGCGTGGGGCGATGATCCAGTCGTAATGACCGATGGCTCGTCGATCGTGTCGGCGCGCGCACCCTTGACCTCGGCACTCTCGCACCTGAGTTTCGTCGCGTTGATGTCGGTGCTGTTCCTCACCTTCCTCGACAACACGGTCGTCAGCCCCGTGCTCACGAACGTCCAGTCCGAACTGCACGCGGGCGTTCCTCAATTGCAATGGGTCGTGGGCGCTTACGCATTGGCGTTCGCGAGCCTCATGCTGGTCAGCGGCTCGCTCGGCGACCTGATCGGGCGAAAGCCGGTGATGCTGGTGGGCGTTGGTATCTTCATAACCGGTTCGGTCATCAGCGCGATCGCGAAGGATCCGACGATCCTGATCGTCGGTCGGATCGTCATGGGCATCGGCGCGGCGGGCTCTGAGCCCGGCACACTCTCGATGATCCGTCACATCTATCCCGAACGCCAGCGCCGCGCCCGCGCCCTCGGCGCGTGGGCGGCGGTTTCGGGCCTGGCCCTGGCCGCGGGCCCGGTCATTGGGGGAATCCTCGTCGGACTCTGGTCGTGGCGGGCGATCTTCTGGGCCAACGTCCTCTTCGGGGGTGTGGCACTCGTCATTGCGCTGGTGGCGCTGCCCAACAACCCGCCCGAGATCCACGCGCCACTCGACGCGGCGGGCTTCGCGCTCAGCACGACGGCGCTTGCGACGGCCACCTTCGCGACTATCAGGGCCGAATCGATTGGCTACGGCGCGTCGTCGATCATCACGCTCTACGTGATCAGCCTCGTATCGTTGGTCGCCTTCATCGTCGTGGAGTCTCGAGTCCACAGCCCCATGATCAATCTCCGATACTTCGGTCGCCGAACGTTCCTCGGGGCGAACTTCGTGGCCTTCACCACGTATTTCTCCATCTTCTCGATCTTCTTCTTCGTGGCGCTCTACCTCGAGGTCGTCGTCGGTGTTGGCGCCTATCGGCTGGCGCTCGACTTCGTGCCGCTGCTGGCGGGCATGGTGGCGGCGTCGCTCTTCTCCGGACGCTGGGTCGCAAGGACGGGTTCTCGGACCCCGATGGTGGTCGGCAGCATCCTCGCGGCCGCCGGGGTCTTCACGACGAATCTCGTGATCGGCACCCACGTCGGACTCGGGACCCTCGGCTGGACGATGGGGTTGGCCGGCGTCGGCTTCGGCATCGTCGTCGTGCCCGTGACCTCCGACGCGCTCCAGTCTCTGCCCGCGGCACATTCGGGCATGGCGGCGTCGACCGTGAACACCGCTCGCGAGCTCGGCGCCGTCTCGGGTGTGGCCATTTTGGGCTCGATCGTGAACGGGCAGCTGACCGTGCACCTCACCCAACGGCTCATCCAGATCGGGGTGCCGGCGTCCTACCGCGCCGAGATCATCGCTGCGCTGACGACCGGGACAATTGGCGCCAAGGCGAAGCAGTACCAGGGTGGCGGCGCGGCGATCCAGGCGATCATCGACAAGGTCGTGAACGCGGCCTACGGCGCGTTCACCAATGGCCTGCACATCGCCCTGCTTGTCGCGAGTGGCCTAATGGTGGTCTCGGCGCTGACCGCACTCATCGGGGGAACTGGTAGCGAGGCGCGGCGCGGCGGATCGGCCCCCGAAGCGATCGATTAGCCCCCTAGACTGTGGCGGCAAATGCGCCTCAGCCACCGAATCCCGACGACGCCCTGGCGGGCGGCGTCAACCTGGGGTGTACGACCTCGGATGATCGCGCCGCTGTTCAGCGGACTGGCGCTCTTCGGCCTGGGCGAGGGACTGCTCGTGCTCTCGCACCTTGGTGCGACGCCCTGGACGGTCTTCGCCCAGGGGGTGGCCAAGCACGCGGGGATCTCGCTCGGGTGGGCGACGGCGTTGATCAGTGTCGTCGTACTGACGATGTGGTGGCCCCTGCGCGAACGACCCGGCTTTGGCACCGTGTCGAATCTCGTGGTGATCGCGCTGGTCCTTGATCTGACGGCGACCTCGATCCCAGCACCGTCGGGCGAGATCTCGCGCTGGCTCTTCGTAGCTGGCGCGGTCATCGCGATCGGGATGGGTAGCGCGCTGTACCTCACCACCGGCCTCGGACCGGGACCGCGAGACGGTTTGATGACGAGCCTGCATCGACGACTGGGCGTGAGCGTGGTCTACGTCCGCGTCACGCTGGAGGTGGCGGTACTCGCGATCGGGTGGTTCATGGGGGGCACGGTCGGCCTGGGCACCGCCGTGTTCGCCGGGACGATTGGCTTTTCGATCGGGGTCTGGCTGCAGGGCCTCGAGTGGATTCTCGCCAGGGCCACCTCGTGATCGCCGGGGACCAGCTCGCGACGTTCCTCGTCGCCTCGTTCGCGATCATCATCGTCCCCGGTCCGAGCGTGCTCTTCACGCTGGCCCGGGGTGTGGCGTGGGGCCGCGCCGTCGCGGTCCTCACGGTCCTCGGCAATACCGTAGGGACCTTGCTGCTCTCGGCGATCGTCGCCTTGGGACTCGGACCGCTGCTCAGCCATTCGCACCCGTTCTCGGTCGTCTTGCAGCTCGCGGGCGGGTGCTACCTCGCCTGGCTCGGCACCGACGCCCTACGCCATCGCCACGAACACGCGCGCGCCATGACCACGCGCGAGCCACAGCGTCCCCGCGCGCGCCAGATCGTCCGTCAGGGCTTCACCGTGGGCATCTTGAATCCGAAGTCACTCGTCTTCTTTGCCGCCGTCTTCCCTCATTTCGTAGATCCGTCTCGGGGCAGCGTCACGGTGCAACTCCTCGTCTTCGGGCTCATCTTCAGCGTGATGGCCTTCGCCAGCGATTCGACCTGGGGCGTCATCGCCGGGACCGCGCGCGAGTGGCTCGCCGGTTCGCCGCGTCGGCTCGTCGCGCTGCGTGCGACGGGCGGCTGCGTGATGATCGTGCTGGGCGCGCTCATCCTCTTCAGTGCCGTTCGTGGCTAGGGAGGCGACGCCGCTCCCTACACTCGTTGCCATGGTGCGACGATGAGTATGCACGCCGGCCGCGCGGGGATGCAGTCACTGCGACGAGATCGGTCGGTGCTCGAGCATCGGATCTCGAGGGGCACGCTGCGCCGGGTCCTGGTGTTCGCCAAGCCCTACCGCCGGATCCTCACGATCTTCCTGACCGCGGTGGTGCTCGAGGCCGTGGTCGCCTCGGTGTCGCCACTCGTGCTTCGGGCGATCTTTGACATCGGGATCGCCAAGCGCCGCGAGGGCGTCATCATCGGGTTGGCCGTGCTGGCGGCGGTGCTCGCGGTCCTGGACGCGATCCTCTCGCTCGCCGATCGGCGTATCTCGGCCACCGTCGGCGAAGGGCTCATCTACGACCTGCGCGCCCGCGTCTACGGTCACATCCAGCGCATGCCGATCGCCTTCTTCTCGAGGACCCAGACCGGGGCGCTGATCAGCCGGTTGAACAACGACGTCATCGGTGCCCAACAGGCCTTCACCGATCTGTTCTCGAACGTCGTGGGCAACGTCGTGCTCGTCACCCTGATACTCGTGACGATGTTCTTCCTCAGCTGGCAGATCACCCTGGTGGCCCTGATCCTCCTACCGATCTTCCTCATCCCGGCGCGACTGGTGGGGCGCCGGCTCGGAACGCTGTTTCACCGCGGGATGGAGCTCAACGCCGAGATGAACATGGTCATGTCCGAGCGCTTCAACGTCGCCGGGGCCATGGTGGTCAAGCTCTTCGGCCGTCCCGACGACGAGCTGCGCACCTTCCGCCAGCGAGCGGGCGAGGTTCGCGACATGGGCGTGCGCCAGGCGACCTACCAGCGGTTCTTCTTCGTCGCGCTCGGCCTGACGGCCTCGCTCGCCACGGCCTTCGCCTACGGCTTCGGCGGGGTCGCCGTCTTGCACGGCACCCTCGCGATCGGCACGGTGGTGGCACTCACGATGTACGTCACGCGGCTCTACGGCCCGCTCACGCAGCTGTCGAACCTCAACATCGACTACGTCTCGGCGATGGTGAGCTTCGAGCGACTCTTCGAGGTACTCGACCTCGAGCCGATGATCACACAGAGCCCCGACGCCACGGCCATCCCCGCCGGGCCGGTGACGCTGCGCTTCGAGCACGTCTCGTTCGCCTACCCGGGCGCGGACGAGGTGTCGCTCGCGTCACTCGAGGCGGTCGCGATCCTGGAATCGACGCCGCGCACGCCGGTCCTGCACGACGTGAGCTTCGAGGTGGCGCCGGGGACGATGACGGCACTCGTGGGACCGAGCGGGGCCGGCAAGACGACGATCTCGCTGCTGGTGTCACGGCTCTACGACGTCGACGAGGGCGCCATCACGATCAACGGCCTCGACCTGCGCGAGGCCACCGTGGCCTCGCTGAACGAGACCGTCGGCGTCGTGACCCAGGACCCGCACCTGTTCCACGACACCCTGGCCGCGAACCTGCTCTTCGCGCGGCCCGAGGCGACCGCGAGCGAGCTCGAGGCGGCGCTACGCGCCGCGCAGATTTGGGGTCTCGTCTCGAACTTGCCCCAGGGGCTGGACACCGTGGTGGGCGAGCGCGGCTACCGCCTCTCGGGCGGCGAGAAGCAGCGGGTGGCACTGGCCCGACTCCTCTTGAAGTCGCCGCACCTCGTCGTGCTCGACGAGGCGACGGCGCACCTGGACTCCGAGAGCGAGGCCGCGGTCCAGCGCGCGCTCGACTCGACGATGGCCGAGCGCACCTCGCTCGTCATCGCGCACCGGCTCTCCACCGTGCGCAACGCCGATCAGATCCTGGTGGTCGACGGCGGGACCATCGTCGAACGGGGAACGCACCGCGAACTGCTCGAGCACGGCCGGCTCTACCGAGTCCTCTACGAGACCCAGTTCGCCGACCAAGCCGTCTAACCCATCGAGTGGGCACCGCCGTCGACGTGGATGATCGACGCGGTCGTGAGACGCATCAGCGGCGAGAGCAGCGCGACCGTCGTGTCAGCGACGGCACTGGCGTCGTGCACGTCCCAGCCGAGCGGCGCGCGCTCGCCCCAGGTGTCCTCGAAGTGCGAGAAGCCGGGAATCGACTTCGCGGCGACGGTGCGGATCGGGCCGGCGGCGACCATGTTGACGCGAATTCGATCCGGTCCGACCTCGCGGGCGAGGTAGCGGCCGAGTGACTCCAGCCCGGCCTTCATCACGCCCATCCAGTCATAGAGCGGATAGGCGCGCGAGGCGTCAAAGTCGAGCGACACCACCGAGGCGCCACCGCGAGCGGTGCTTGCCTGGAGGAGCGGGCGAAAGGCCCCGACCAGCGTGGCCAGGGAGTACGTCGAGATGTGCATCGCGGTCGCGACGTCTTCGAAGGGGGCGACGAACATGCCCGAGCCCAGGCACGACGGCGGGGCGTAGCCAATGGCGTGCACCAGGCCGTCAAGACGTCCGAATCGCTCGCGCACGGCCCCGACCACCGCGTCCACCTGCTCGGGCTCGGTCACGTCGAGCTCGAGCACCTCACCGACGTCGCCGAGCTTGCGCGCCGTGCGCTTGGTCAACGACAGGCCCCGTCCCGCACCCGTGATGATCACCGAGGCTCCTTCGGCCAGCGCGTGCTCGGCGATGCGAAAGGCGAGGGAGTCGTCGGTCAGCACACCGGTGATCAGGATTCGATGATTCGTGAGCAAGCCCATCTTGTTAGCGTAGTTCCAGCACTTCGAAGGACGGTGACGATGGACGGCACGATCGGGATTATCGGTGGCACGGGACCGGCGGGGCGCGGGGTTGCCATTCGCCTGGCTAAGGCCGGCTACGACGTCTCGATCGGTTCGCGCGATGCGCAACGCGCCGGCGAGGTCGTCGGTGCCATGGCCGTGCCCAGTGAGGGCGCGATCCGCGGCGTCGCCAACGAGGACGCCGCCATGGCCGACGTCGTCATCATCGCCACGCCCTGGGACTCGGCGGTCGCGACCGCGAAGGCCCTGCGCGAGCTGCTGGCCGGCAAGGTCGTCATCTCCATGGTGAACGCGCTGGTGCGCGAGGGGCGTGAGCTCGTGCCGCTTTATCCGTCGCGCGGCTCGATGGCCGGCCAGCTCGCCACGGTCCTGCCCACGAGCCGACTCGTGGGCGCCTTTCACCATCTGCCGGCCGCGCAGATGGAGGATCTCGCGAGCGGGTTGGACGCGGACGTGGTGGTCTTCGGCGACGACGCGGCGGCCCGCGAGGCCGTGGCGGGCTTGATCGACGAGATGCCGGGCCTGCGCAGCGTGGTCGCGGGCACGATGTCGCTCGCCGGGGCGGTCGAGGCCTTCACCGCGGTGTGCGTCTCGATCAACATCCGCCACAAGGCGCACTCCTACGTGAAGCTCGAAGGGCTCGGGAACTGATGCATCTCTACGACACCGCGCGACGAGGGGTCTACCCGCTCGAGGTCGGACCCACGGTGACGATGTACAGCTGCGGGATCACGCCCTATGACGCCGCACACCTTGGGCACGCCTACGTCTACCTGACCTTTGACGTCCTGCAGCGGCGCATGCGCGACGCGGGTTACGACACGCGCTGCGTGCGCAACGTCACCGACGTCGACGACGACATCTTGCGCAAGTCGCGCGAGCTCGGCGTGCACTACCTGGACTTGGCGGCTGAGGAGATGGCGATCTTCGAGCGCGACATGCAGCTCTTGAACCTCCTGCCGTGCTTCACCGAGCCGCGCGCGACCGGGGCGATCCCTGAGATCCTCACCCTGATCGGCGAGACCTTCGACCAGGGCCTGGCCTACGAGGTCGACGGGTGGGTCTACTTCGAGGTCGCGAAGTTCCCGCGCTTCGGGCAGGTGAGCCACGAGTCGCGCGAGTCGATGCTGGAACTGGCCGCGGTGCACGGCGGGCGGCCCGACGACCCTCGCAAGCGCGACCCGCTCGACTTCGTGCTGTGGCAGCCGTCCCTCGGCGACGAGCCGGCCTGGGAGTCGCGGTGGGGCGCTGGTCGGCCCGGTTGGCACATCGAGTGCTCCGCGCTGTCGCTGCGCGACCTGGGCGAGACCGTCGACGTCCACGGCGGCGGACGCGACCTCGCCTTCCCGCACCACGAGTGCGAGGCCGCCCAGTCCGAGTCGGTGACGGGCGCGCCCTTCGTGAAGCACTGGCTCCACGTGGGGCTGGTCGGGCTGCACGGCACGAAGATGTCCAAGTCCTTGGGCAACCTCGTCTTCGTCTCCGAGCTCGTGCGTCGCGCCGATCCGAGCTCGGTGCGACTCGCCCTGCTCGACCAGCACTACCGCACGGACTGGGAGTGGCGTGACGAGCTGTTGCTGCGAGCCCAGTCGCGCCTGGCGACGTGGTCGTCAACGCTGACGGCTGGTCGTGCCGGTGCGCTCATCGAGGACGTGCGCGCCGCGCTCGACGACGACCTGAACACCCCCGCCGCGCTGAGTCTGATCGATGACGCGGCCCACGCCGGCTACAACGTCGCCCCGGCCGCCACGTTGCTCGGCGTTACGCTGTAGCCAACGAAAGGGAGTCATGTCCGAGCTGTCGGTGCAACTACCGGATGGATCAACGCGCACCCTGCCGGCGGGAACCACCGGCGCTGGCCTCGCGGCCAGCATTGGACGGCGTCTGGCCAAAGACGCGCTCGCGGTCCAGGTCAACGGACAGCTGACGGACCTCTCGACGCCGCTGCCCGATGGCGCGGCCGTAGCGGTCGTCACCCCCGACAGCGACCTCGGTCGCGAGATCCTTCGTCACTCGACCGCGCACGTCCTCGCCCAGGCGGTGCTTCGACTCTGGCCCGGGGCGCACTACGCCATCGGCCCGGCGATCGAGAACGGCTTCTACTACGACTTCGAACTGCCGGGCGACGCCCACTTCACTGACGACGACCTCGCGGTCATCGAAGCGGCGATGCGTGCGATCATCGCCGAGGACCAGCCGTTCGCCCGATCGGAGTACTCGGTCGACGAAGGGCTCGAGCTCTTCAAGGACCAGCCCTTCAAGGTCGAGATCATCCGCGGGGTGGCCTCGGGAACGGCCGAGGAACAGGACTTGGACGAAGTCGCGAGTGGCTCGGTGGTCTCGGCCTACGCCAACGCCGGCGGCTTCGTGGACCTCTGTCGAGGTCCCCACGTCCCCTCGACGGGCCGACTCGGCCACTTCACGCTCACCCGCGTCGCCGGCGCCTACTGGCGAGGCGACGAGAACCGACCGCAACTGCAGCGGATCTACGGGACGGCATGGGAGTCCGACGCCGCCCTCGCCGCGCACCTGCACATGCTCGCCGAAGCCGAGAAACGAGATCACCGCCGACTGGCGACCGAGCTCGACCTGCTCAGCTTTCCCTCGGAGCTCGGCGGCGGCCTCGCGGTCTGGCACCCGCGCGGTGGCATCATCCGCAAGCAGATGGAGGACTATTCGCGCGCCCGACACCTCGAGGGCGGCTACGAGTTCGTCGTGACCCCGCACCTGACCAATAAGCGCCTCTATGAGACCTCGGGGCACCTGAGCTTCTACAAGGACGGCATGTACCCGCCGATGGAGCTCGACAACGGCACGTACTACATGAAGCCGATGAACTGCCCGATGCACTGCCTGATCTACAAGAGCCGTGCCCGCAGCTACCGCGAGCTGCCGCTGCGGCTGTTCGAGCTGGGCACGGTCTATCGCTACGAGCGCGCGGGGACCCTGCACGGGCTGATGCGCATCCGGGGCTTCACCCAGGACGACAGTCACATCTACTGCACCGAGGACCAGCTCCAAGAGGAGATCGCGTTCCTGCTCGAGTTCGTGATGAGCGTGCTGCGCGCCTTCGGATTCAGCGACTTCACGGCGAACCTCTCGACCAAGGACCCGAACAAGTACGTCGGCACCGACGAGATCTGGGAGAAGAGCACCGACGCGCTGCGCCTGGCGCTCGAGAAGTTCGGATTGCCCTACCAGATCAAGAAGGGCGACGCCGCCTTCTACGGCCCCAAGATCGACATCGACGTACGCGACGCCATCGGCCGGACCTGGCAGCTGAGCACGATCCAGTGCGACTTCAACCACCCCGAGCGCTTCGATCTCGAGTACGTGGGTGCCGACAACCAGCGCCACCGTCCGATCATGCTGCACCGCGCACTGTTCGGCTCGATCGAGCGCTTCTTTGGCGTGTTGCTCGAGCACTACGCCGGCAACCTGCCGACGTGGCTCGCGCCCGAGCAGGTCCGGGTGCTCGGCGTGCGCGACGACCACGACGAGTACGCGCGCGCCGTCGTCACCGAGCTGCGCGCCGCGGGCGTGCGGTCGGTGCACGAGGAGGCGAGCGAGCCACTCGGCGCTCGCATCCGGCGCGCCAAGCTCGAGAAGGTGCCCTACATCGTGGTCGTCGGTGACGATGACGTGAGGGCTCGTACCGTCGGCGTGAACGCCCGGGGGACCAACGACCCCGACCGCGCGGTCGCCCTCGATGACTTCGTCGCGGCGGTGGTCGCCGAGATCGAGGCGCACGGCGCCCCCGAAGGCGACTAAGTGCCACTCGAGCGCTTCTCGGCGGCGTGGCGCGAGGCCTACGTCAGCAGCGACGACGTGCTCGCCAACGCCCGCGAGGACGTGGCGTGCGTGTTCTGCGCGCTGGCGAGCGAGCCAGTGGACGAGACGACGGGGGTCCTGTGGCGAGGGCGCCACACCTTCGTGGTGCTGAACGCCTTTCCCTACGGCTCGGGCCACCTCCTCGTGCTGCCACTGCGCCACGTCGCGGGGCTGGTCGAGCTGAGCGACGAGGAGTACCTCGACTTCAGCCTGGCGATTCGGCGCACGGCACGCGCACTCGAGCGCGCCTACGGCGCCGAGGGGATGAACGTCGGGATGAACCTGGGGACCGCGGCCGGGGCCGGGATTCCCAAGCACCTCCACGCGCACGCGCTGCCGCGATGGAACGGCGACACGAACTTCATGACCACCATCGGCGAGGTGCGGGTACTGCCCGAATCACTCCCCTCCACCTGGAATAAGGTGCGTCCACACATGGAAACCGAGGCGTGAGCACCGCCACCGATAGAATTGCTTCGATGATCCGGGGGATCAATGTTTGATGGCAACTTCCGTAAGTCGGTCGACTCCACCACGGCTCCCGTGGGCCAGTGGCTCGTCCGCCGGGGCGTCTCGGCCGACGTTCTCACGGGCTCGGGTCTCGTCTTCGCCGCGCTGACCGCATGGTCGATCGGCGTCGGCTACCACTACCTCGCGATCGTGCTGCTGACCCTGACGGGCTTTCACGACATGCTCGACGGCGCCGTCGCCAAGGCCTCGCACCGAGCGAGCCAGCGGGGGAGTTTCTTCGACTCGGTCATCGACCGCGTGTCTGACGCTCTGCTGATGGGTGGCGTCGCGTACTACCTGACCGCGCACCACCACGGCCAGCTCGTCTTGCTGCCCTTCGCGATTATGACGACGACGTTCATGATCTCCTACCAGCGCTCCAAGGCCGAGAGCCTGGGGCTGTCGGCCAAGGGCGGGCTGATGGAGCGTGCCGAACGCATGATCCTGCTCGGCGTATCCCTGCTCGCGACCCAGATCTTCGTCCCTGTCCTGTGGCTGATGCTGGCGCTGACCGCGATGACCGCCGGCGGTCGGTTCCTGCGGGTCTGGCGGGTCGCCGCGCGGCCCGAGCCGATGCACCGTCCCGTCACCCGCCCGCACCGCAACGCCGGTCGGACGAGGCGGGCGTTGACTCGCGCGTCGCGCCATTGACCGTGGCCGGGCGCGCGCGCGTCGCGGTCTTTCGCACCCTGGGCGCCTTGATCGAACGGGTACCGGAGTCGGTCGCGGTTTCTGGGGGTCGGCGGATCGCGCGGGCGCTTCGCGTGCCCGCGGCTCGTTCCAACCTGGCGGTGAACCTCGCCCACGCCCTGGGTGAGGGCCCAGAGGTGGACGGACCGCTCGTCGAGCGATTCGTCGATCGCGCCCTGGCGAGCTACGGGCAGTACTGGGCCGAGAGCGCGAAGCTGCCGGCGCTGTCGGCGACGACCATCTCGGAGCGGTTCCAGATCGCCGAAGGCCGCGGCCACCTCGACGCGGCCCACGCCACCGGCAAGGGCGTCGTCATCGCGCTGCCCCACGTCGGGAGCTGGGAGTGGGGCGGCGCGTTCCTCGCCCAGATTGGGATGCCGATGACCGCCGTCGCCGAAGCGCTCGAACCGCCCGCGCTCTTTCAGTGGTTCAAGACCAAGCGCGAGAGCATCGGCATCACCATCGAGCCCCTCGACGCGCACGCGGGCACCGTGCTGCTTGACACGTTGCGTCGCGGCGGCGTGGTGGGACTCCTCTGTGATCGCGACCTCGTCGGCAACGGGATCCCCGTCGAGTTCTTCGGCGAGCGGGTGACGCTCCCGGCCGGTCCCGCGACGCTGGCGTTGCGCACCGGCGCGACCCTCGTCGCCGCCGCGTGCTACGCGGGCCCGGGGCGCGACCACCACGCGGTCGTCACCGAGCCGATCCCCGCCGAACGACTGGGCCGCCTGCGCGACGACGTCGCACGAGTCACCCAGGCGATCGCCGTCGAGCTCGAGGGCTTGATCCGACGCGCCCCGGAGCAGTGGCACGTGCTCCAGCCACGATTCGACCAGCCGTGACGCGCCCGTCGGTGGTGCTCGTCTGTCCCTACGCGCTGAGCGTCTTTGGCGGGGTGCAGGAGCAGGCGCTGGCGATGAGTCGCGAGCTGGCGCGCCGTGACTACGTCGTCGACCTGATCGTGCCCGATTCTGCTGATCGGCGCGACTACGACACGCCCGCGCAGCTGCACCGCTTCGGACGTCTGCTCTCGATTCCCGCCAACGGGTCTCGCGCACCGCTGACCCTCTCGCCCGCGGCGGCTCACCGGGCGGCCGCTCTGATCGCGCGCCGCGCGCCTGGTGTCGTGCACTACCACGAGCCGTTCGCGCCGGTCCTGGGCTGGTCGGCGCTGCGCGCACACCGCGCGGCGTCGGTCGCGACCTTTCACCGCAGCGGCGAGGGTCCAGCGACGCGGCTCACCGGCCCCCTGCTGCGCGCGCTCGCGCGGCGCGTCGACGTGAGTGTCGCGGTGAGCGCCGCGGCCGCGGCCACCATGGGGCGAGCCGCGGGTCTCGAGCCCGACGTCCTGTTCAACGGGTTCGAGATGGAGCGGTTCGTGGCCCACCCGCGCGAGGTGCCCGACGTCGTCACGATCCTCGTCGTCGGCCGGCTCGAGGAGCGAAAGGGTGTGACCTTCGCCATCGAGGCGCTTCGACGCCACAACGTAGGCGCCGCGTCACCCTGGCGACTCGTGATCGCCGGTGACGGTCCCGAGCGAGCGCGCCTCGAGGCGCAGGCGGCGGGGCTCGACGTGACCTTCGTCGGTGCGCCGAGCGACGACGAGAAGCGGCAGTGGCTGCGTCGCGCCTCGGTCGTGGTCGCCCCCGCGCTGCGCGGCGAGAGCTTCGGGCTCGTGCTGCTCGAGGCGATGGCGAGCGAGGTCCCGCTGGTGGCGAGTGACATCGATGGCTATCGTGACGCCGCCGGTGGCCACGCCACACTGGTCGCGCCGGGCGACGCCGCGGCGATCGAGGCCGGTATCGCGCGGGCCCTCGGTCGCGACGCGGCTGCGATAGAGGCCGCCCGCAACCACGCCGCGTCGTGGTCGATGCAGCGTCTGGTGGACCGCTACGAGGAGCGCTACGACGAGGCTCGCC
>JAKAFH010000041.1 GCA_021818025.1 Actinomycetes bacterium
GGTGCGGGCAAGTCTGCCCTCGTGCGCAGCCTCGCCGGTCTCTACGGCTCAGGCGCCGCGCAGTTCTGGTGGGGTGACGAGTCGCTTGGCGAGGTCCCGGTGGTTCGACGGCGCGTGGGCTACGTCGCCCAAGGCTTCACGCTGTTCCCGCACCTGAGCGTCTGGCGGCAGCTGCTCTTTGCGCGCGCGGCGAAGCCCGAAATCGCGCGGTATTGGCTCGCACGACTCGGCCTCGCGGGACTGGAATCGGCAATGCCGGCGCACCTGTCCGGCGGGCAGCGTCAGCGAGTCGCCCTCGCCCAAGTCCTGTGCGCCGAGCCGGCGGTGCTGCTGTTGGATGAACCCTTCTCGGCGCTCGACGTGCCGGTTCGCCAGGACCTGCGTCGCCTGGTGCGTGAGCTCCAACGCGAGACGGGACTCTCGACGGTGCTCGTGACCCACGACCCCGAGGAGGCGGGTTTCCTCGCTGATGACGTGCTCGTGATCAGTGACGGGACCTCGCTGCAGTTCGGCGCCAGCCGCGAGGTCTTCGCGCACCCCGCGTCCGCGGAGGTTGCGAGACTACTCGGCATCGCCAATCTGCTCACGGGACGCGTCGTCGCCGGCGGGATCGAGAGCGGCGGGGTCGTGGTTAGAGCGCCGGTCGAAGGGCTCGCTCTCGATGACGAGGTGTCCTGGAGCGTCCGTCCCGAGCGCGTGAACCTCGTGCGTTCGGTCCCGAGCGCGTCACCGGGGACGACGACGCTTTTGGGGACAATCCGAGATGTCGCCGACGTCGGGGTAGCGAGCGACGTCGTTGTGGACGTCACCGGGGCCTTCGCCGTGCTGGTGCGAAGTTGGGAGTCGGCCGAGTGGTCAATCGGCGACTCCTGCGCTGTGGTGGTGCGCGCCGCCGACGTCTCGTGCTGGCCACGCCACCGCGCGGTCGTCGCGTGAGGCGTTCAGAAGGTGGAGGGGATCTCCACGCCGACGTTCGTGGCTTTGACGACGGCGTCGACCACGACGCCGGGCTCGAGGTGCAGCTCGTCGGCGGCTTCGCGGGTGATCAGCGAGACGAAACGGTGCGGGCCGGCCTGAATGTCTACCTGGGCGACGACCTGGTCTCGCACGACGCGCGTGACGATGCCGACGAAACGGTTGCGCGCCGACTGAGCGCGGGGCTGGTTGAGGGCCGTTTCACCGCCGATTTCGACTGCCAGTCGTGCCAGGTCCGCGCCGTCGTAGTACCGCTTCCCATCGGGCGCGGTGGTGACCGGGATCCGACCCGCGCTCGCCCAGCGCCGCAGCGTGTCGACGCTCACGCCGAGGAGCTCGGCCGCCTGGCCCACTCGATAGGTGCTCATCGACACAGACTAACGAGCGGGGTTCGCGGTCGGGGTTACGGGGTCGAGGTCGTTTCCGTGTCTACCGTGACGTCACGCGAGCAACCGATGGCGTGGACGAGGTCATCGTCGACTGATCATCGGCGACGCCAAGGCCGTCGATGGCCCGTCGGTGCGATCGAACCCCGGATCGGCGCGCGGCGAGGGACGTCAGCCGCCCGCCATCGCGCCGATGACGAAGTAGGCCTCGCGACCGGTCTCGACGTCGCGGGGCAGCGGTGCGTCCGGCGAGGTGTGCGAGAGGTCCTCCTCGCACGCGAAGAAGCGGATGAAGGGTCGACGCCGCTGGGTTGCGGGGTCGCGAATGGTTCCGACGAGGACGGGGTAGCGGGCCTCGAGCGCGTCGAGTACCGAACGCTGGCAGACCGGCGCGACTACGTCCAACTCGATCTCGCCGGGTACGCGGGTGAGCGTCTTCAGGTGTGCTGGCAGGACGACCCTGATCATGCCAGCGTTTGTACTTCAACCGATAGCACGGCGGGCAGGTCGCGCACGATGGCCTCCCAGGTGTCGCCGCCGTTCGCGGAGGCGTAGACCTGGCCGCCGGTCGTGCCGAAGTAGACGCCGCAGTCCTCGAGGGTGTCCACCGCCATCGCGTCGCGCAAGACGTTGACGTAGCAGTCGCGCTGGGGCAGTCCGGCGGTGAGCGGCTCCCATTCACCGCCGCCGGTGCGACTGCGATAGACGCGCAGTTGGCCGTCGAGAGGAAAGTGCATCGAGTCACTGGTGATGGGCACGACGTAGATCGTCTCGGGTTCGTGGGCGTTCACGTCGATGACGAACCCGAAGTCGGTTGGCAGGTTCCCGCTGACCTCGAACCACGAGTCACCGGCGTCGTTGCTACGCATGATGTCCCAGTGCTTCTGCATGAACAGCACGTCCGGACGCGACGGGTGCATCGTGATGTGGTGCACGCAGTGGCCCACCTCGGCGTCTGCGTCGGGGATGCCCTCGGAGCTGAGGCCCCGGTTGATCGGCTTCCAACTCGTGCCAGCGTCGTCGGTGCGAAAGGCCCCGGCCGAGGAGATGGCGACGACGATCCGTGCGGGGTCCGTCGGACTCTCGATGATCGTGTGCAGGCACATCCCGCCGGCGCCCGGCTGCCACTGCGAGCCGGTCTCGTGGGTGCGCAGCCCCGAGAGCTCGTGCCAGCTATCACCCGCGTCGTTCGTGCGAAAGAGCGCGGCGTCCTCGACGCCGGCGAAGACCGTGTCGGCGTCGAACAGCGACGGCTCGAGGTGCCAGACCCGGGCGAACTCCCAGGGGTGCGGCGTGCCGTCGTACCACTGGTGTGTCCCGGGAACGCCATCGTAGGGGAACTGGTTGCCGACCGGCTCCCACGAGGCGCCGCCGTCGTCGGATCGTTGGATCAACTGACCGAACCAACCAGTCGACTGCGCGGCGAAGATCCGGTTCGGGTCGACCGGCGAGCCCTTCACGTGGTAGATCTCCCACCCGGCGAAGAGCGGACCTTGCACGCGCCAGTTCCTACGCGAACCGTCTGCGGTGAGAATGAAGGCGCCCTTTCGGGTACCCACCAGTACACGCACGCTGCTCATAGACGCCCCCTCAGTTGCCGAGAACTGCCTGCGCCGCTCACAGTAGCGTCCGGGCCTGAGAACTCGCTCAGCCGCCGATCATCGACATCGAACGGTGCGGTCGCAGGAATCCCGGCTCATTGATGGCGTGACCGGGAAACTTCGCCCACACCGCGCGCCGCAACACGAGCTCAACGTCGGCGTCGGTACAGCCGCTGCGTAGCAGGTCGCGCAGCGTGTGCTCTTCGTCGCTGAAGAGACAGTTGCGGATCGCGCCGTCGGGGGTCAGACGGAGCCGGTTACAGGTGCCACAGAACGGCTGGGTCACGGTCGAGATCAGGCCGATCTCGCCGACGCCGTCGCGGAAGCGGAAGCGCTCGGCGGGCGCCACGCGACCCGGCTCATCGACGGGCTCGAGGGGCCAGACGGCGTTGAGCGCATCGAAGACCGCACGTCCCGCTACGAGCCGCTCGCGACTCCACTCGCCGGACGCGTCGAGCGGCATGAACTCGATGAAGCGCACGACGCGACCCGTCGAGCGCGCGAAGCGCGCGAAGTCGAGCATCTCGTCGTCGTTGATGCCGCGCAGCAACACGACGTTCACCTTGAGCGGTGCCAACCCGACCGACTCAGCCACGTCCATGGCGGCGAGCACCGTCGCGAGGTCGCCGCGACGCCGGATGGACGCGTACCGTTCGGGACGTAGTGAGTCACAGCTGATGTTGACCCGGGTGAGCCCGGCCTCCCGCAGGGGCGCGGCGAGCGCCGCCAGTCGCGTGGCGTTGGTCGTCATCGCGATATCGGTGAAACCCAGCGCGCCGAGGCGTTTCACGAGGTCGACGACGCCGCGGCGCACGAGGGGCTCGCCACCGGTCAAGCGAATCGCGGTGACGCCAAGTCCGCGCGCGACGCGCGCGACGCGCTCGATCTCGTCGAAGTCGAGCAACTGTTCACGGGGTTGGAAGGTCATGTCCTCGGACATGCAGTAGACGCAGCGCAAATTGCATCGGTCGGTGATCGAGATGCGTAGGTCGTCGTGGATCCGACCGTAGCTGTCAATCAGCGCACCGGTGGTCGGCATCAACGTGGTTACGGGACGACGCGGTTCGACCAGGTGGCTCTTGACCGAGAGGGCGACGGGCGTCGACGGGCGCAGCGCGGGGGTGTCGCGCGCGTACGAGGCGTCAGTCAAGCGCTGGTCGTCGCTCATGGCCCGAGCCTAACGAGGGGCGCGCGAAAGTGATCCCCGCGCACCACGTCGCCGCGAAGGCGTTGTCGCGCTAGCATGCGCCCACGGCTGGGTCGATAGCGATCGACCCCGCGACGGAGGTAGGGATGGACAAGCCCTTCACGCACCTCGACGAGGACGGCCGTCTACGGATGGTTGACGTCTCTGACAAGGATCCGACCCGGCGACGTGCCGAGGCGAGTTGCGTCGTTCGTTCCCTCGTGGACGTATTCGCCCTGGGACCGAACGCCAACGGGCTCGACCCCGTCTTCGCCGCACGTCTGGCCGGCATCCAAGCCGCCAAACGCACCTCCCAGCTGATCCCGCTCTGCCACCCGATCAACCTGACCGACGTGCACGTGAGCATCACGCGCAGCGCCGATGCAGTGACGGTGCAGTCGAGCGTCGTCGCGGTGAACCGCACGGGCGTCGAGATGGAGGCGCTGACGGCCTGCGCGTTCGCGGCGCTCAACCTGGTCAGCGCGCTCAGCACCCTGGATGGGACCGCGCGGATCGCCGACCTCGTGTTAGATCGAAAGAGCGGAGGCAAGTCCGGTGACTGGGGACGACTCGTCGAGGCCCAACGAGCGGACGCGCGCGACGCCGACACCTAGCGAGTGCAACGTCTCTCGTTGTGGTCCGTACACTGAGCATCGTTGAGGTGGCGGTAGCGCTGGTAAGCCGTCGGCTCGGCGGGCCGAAGTAGGGGGTTAGGACGTCGGATCGAGCGCGTGAGAGGGTAGCGACTGTCCCCGTCGGGCGGCGCGTGTTCCTCGGCCTCGTCGGCCTCGGCGCGCTCGGGGTCGCCTTCGGCGGCGCCGTCCAGAGTCGCCTGGCCCGCGTGCTCGGCTCGGGATTCGCGGGACTACTGCCCGGCGGCGACCACTTCCGTATCTACTCGATCAACGGCGAGTTCCCGGTCATCTCGACGGTGCAGTACCGTCTGACGGTGAGCGGCCTCGTCGAGCGCCCGGCGAGCTTCACCTTCGACGACCTGCTCGCGATGCCCAGGACGTCGATGGTCGCCGCCTTCCAATGCGTGACGGGCTGGCGGGTACCCGACGTCGCCTGGGAGGGTGTGACACTCGCGCACCTCCTCGAGCGGGTGGGCGTGCACCCGGACGCGGTCGCGGTCACCTTCGAGTCCTACGACGGTGCCGACACCGAGAGTCTCACCATCGACCAGGCCCGCCTGCCCGACGTGATCGTCGCCTACCGGATGCTCGACGCTCCCATCACCGTCGAGCACGGTGGGCCCGTTCGGCTCTACGTGGCCCCGATGTACGGGTACAAGTCACTCAAGTGGCTCTCGGCGATACGGGTCGTCGACGCGGTTGAGCCCGGCTACTGGGAACGCAACGGTTACCCGGTGAACGGCTGGCTCGATGGCTCGACCGGTGCGACCAATCCCAACCCGAGTCTGACGTGAGTGACGTCGGCGGCCCCGACCACGCGCGAGCGCGTCGCGGCGTCGTGCGCTTTGACGCCTTGGAGCGATCCGTGCACTGGGTCAGCGCGACGCTGTTCACCGTGCTGATCGTGACCGCTATCCCGCTCTACTTCGGATCGCTCTTTGGCGTGATGGTTCCCCGCTTTGACGTCGAGCAGATTCACCTGTGGGCGGGCCTCGCCCTGCCGGTACCCTTCACGGCGATCCTGCTCAGCCCGGGCGGTGCGCGACTTCGCCGCGACGTGCGACGGGTGAACGACTGGACGGTCGCTGAGATCGCGTGGCTGCGCTCGTGGGGTCGTGTAGCGCTCGAGACCGACAAGTTCAATCCCGCTCAGAAACTCAACGCCATCGTCGTCGCGGCCTCGTCGGTCGTCTTGCTCGTCACCGGGGTCATCTTGAAATGGTTCAACCTCGTCCCGGTCTCGTGGCGTGGCGGCGCGACGTTCGTCCACGACGCGTTCGCCTGGTTACTGGCGATTGCAATCGCCGGACACGTGGTGATGGCTGTGACGCACCCCGAAGCCCTCCGGTCAATGCTGCGCGGTCGGGTGAGCGAGTCCTGGGCGGCGCGTCACGCGCCGCGCTGGTTGGACGAGGGTGACGCGCGCGAGGCGCGCGAGTCTCGGCTCAGCGACGACCCGACGCGGTGACGGCGTTCATCGCGCCGTCGTCGAGAACCATGGCGCGCACGGTGTCACCGGTGACGAAACCGTCACCGTCGGGGGCGATAACCAGGCAGTTGGCGTCGGCGATCGCGTAGAGCAGGTGCGAGCCACGTCGCGCGAGTCGCTCGACGTGGACGAGACCGTCGTCGTGGATCCGACAGACGCCGTGGACGAGGTGGATCTTGCCGTCGCGTTGGCGAACGAGGTCACAATCGAGCACCATCGACATAGTGGCGCGCTCGAGGTCGCGTCGACCGGCGAGGAAGCGCAGCGCCGGACGAACGAAGAGTTCGAAACCGACGAGTGTCGATACGGGATTCCCGGCCAGCCCGAAGAACGGCGTGCCGGTCGACTCGTCGTAGGCGAAGGTGAACGGCTTGCCTGGACGGATCGCGACTTGCATCGAGCGCGCGCTCGGCGCGAAGAGCTCGCCGAGGACCACCTTGACGTAGTCGGCGTCGCCGGCGCTGACTCCGCCCGTCGAGATCACGGCGTCACAGTGGGCGCGCGCGCCGTCGAATGCCTCGCGCAGCGCCGTCGGCGAATCGCGCACGGCGCCCAGGTCGATCGGCTCCAGACCCGATTGACGCAACGCGGCCAGTAGCGTCGGGCGATTCGAGTCACGGATCTGGCCCGGACCGAGGGGGGCCGACCAGTCGACGAGCTCGTTGCCGGTGGAGAGCACCCCGACCCGGGGTGCGGGGCGGACGTCGACGGTGGTAACGCCTTGGGCGGCGAGAGCGCCGAGCAGCGCCGCGCTGACGACGTCGCCCGGACGCACCAGCGTTTGGCCGATCGTCAAGTCCTCACCCGCGCGGCGCACGCAGTCGCCGAGAGGAACGATCCGTTCGATGGTGACGTGGCGCCCGTCGGCGTCGACGGTCGCGTCCTCGCGCGCGCAGACGCTGTCGGCGCCCGCCGGCAGGGGCGCACCGGTCATGATGCGCGTTGCCTCGCCGGCTCCGACGACGATCGGACTCGACTGCCCGGCCAAGACCACGTCGACGATTCGTAGCCGCGTCGGACTCGTCGCCACGTCGTGGGCGCGAAGTGCGAAGCCGTCCATCGCCGAATTGGTGAAACTTGGCGCGGGCTCGGTCGCCACGATGGTGCTCGCCGCGACGAGGCCGATCGCGTTGGCGAGCGGCCGGCGCACCGGCGCGAGTACCTTCAGGCTCGCGAACACGAGCGAGCGGGCCTCCTCGAGCGTGATCATCGACGTAGGCCGCCTCGCGCGACGCGGTAGAGAGTTATCGCGTCGGGACCGTGGTGCGAGGGGGACGACACGTAAGAGAGGTTACCGGTCGTTCGCCGGCGCAGGCCGCGGGACCATCGTCGATTCACTCGCGGTAGGGTTCCCCTGGGGGGCCGCCGTGAGACGGGTCACGTGACGATGACGTGTCGTCGGGCGGTGAGACATGGTGGAGCAGCCTGAGGACGCCGTCGAAGTGCGCCCGCCCGAGTCGGTTGCGGTCGGGCGCGTCGCGGTGCGCCTGTCACTGAAGCGCGCAATCGCGGAGATGGGCGTGGGCCGTGGCGCGCGGGTGTTGACCTCGCTCAATCAGGTCGGCGGGTTCGACTGTCCGAGTTGCGCCTGGCCCGATCCTCAGGCGGGACACCGTTCCCACGCTGAGTTCTGCGAGAACGGTGCCAAGGCCGCGTCCTGGGAGGCGACGCGGGATCGAGTGGATCGGGGCTTCTTCGCCACGTACAGCGTCGAGGAACTGCGCGCGCAGAGCGACCACGAACTCGAAGCCCACGGCCGTCTCACCGAGCCCATGTACCTCGCGCGCGGAGCGACCCACTACGCGCCGATCTCGTGGGACGACGCGTTCGCCCTCTGCGCCTCGCGTCTGACGGCGATGCCCTCGGCGAACCGGGCCGCTTTCTACACGAGTGGTCGGGCGAGCAACGAAGCGGCCTTTCTGTTCCAGCTGCTCGCGCGCCGACTCGGCACGAACAACCTGCCGGACTGTTCGAACATGTGCCACGAGTCGAGCGGCGCGGCCCTGATGGAAACCATCGGCGTGGGCAAGGGCACGGTCAACCTCGACGACATCACCGATCACGCCGACCTGATCGTGATCGTGGGTCAGAACCCCGGTACGAACCACCCGCGCATGCTGAGCGCCCTCGAGGCCGCCAAACGTCGAGGGGCCCGCATCGTGTCGGCCAATCCGCTGCCCGAGGCTGGCCTCGTGCGTTTCAAGAATCCCCAACGAGCGCGCGGGCTCATTGGCCGCGGCACGGCGCTGACCGACCGTTTCCTGTCGGTTCGCGTGAACGGTGACCTGGCCATGTTCGCTGGTGTCAACAAGGTCCTGTGCGAACGCGAGGACCGCGCACCGGGGACGGTCGTGGATCGGGACTTCATCGACACCTATTGCGACGGCTTCGACGAGGCCCGCGAGGGGTGGCGCGCGCTCCAGTGGTCCGCGATCGAGACGGCGAGCGGCCTGTCGCGCGAGCAGATCGAGGCCTTCGCCGACGACGTCGTGGCCGCGAAGAGTGTCATCGTCTGTTGGGCGATGGGCATCACCCAGCACCGCAACGCCGTCGCGACCATTCGCGAGATCGTCAACTTCCTCCTGCTGCGCGGCAACATCGGGCGTCCGGGCGCCGGCCCGTCGCCGATCCGCGGTCACAGCAACGTCCAAGGTGACCGTACGATGGGCATCTGGGAGAAGATGCCCGATTGGTTCCTCGATCGGCTGGGCGACGAGTTCGGCTTCGAACCGCCCCGCGAGCACGGTTACGACACGGTGGACACCATCCGTGCGATGCGCGACGGGCGTATCGACGTCTTCGTCGCCCTCGGCGGTAATTTCGTCGCCGCGACGCCCGACACCGCGGTGACCGAAGCGGCGATGACGAAGTGTCGCCTCAGCGTGCACGTGGCCACCAAACTCAACCGCTCGCACCTCGTCCACGGCGAGGAGGCTCTGATCCTGCCGTGTCTGGGCCGGACCGAGCGCGACCACCAGGCGAGCGGCGAGCAGTTCGTCACCGTCGAGGATTCGATGTCGATGGTGCACCAGTCCCGGGGCCGCCTCACTCCCGGTTCGCCCAACTTGCGAAGCGAGGTCTCCATCGTGGCGGGTCTCGGCGAGGCGCTCTTCGGTGAGGATCTGGGCTGGCGCGCGATGGCGGACGATTACCGGGTCATCCGTCGCCACATCGAGCACGTCGTCCCGGGCTTCGAGGATTTCGAGGAGCGCGTCGCTACGCCGGGTGGCTTCGTGCTGCCCCGCGGCCCCCACGACTCGAGGACCTTTCACACCGCTACCGGCAAGGCTCGGTTCACCCGAAACGCCCTGGACGCGATCGAGGTTCCCGAGGGGCACCTGATCCTGCAGACGGTTCGCTCCCACGACCAGTTCAATACCACGGTCTACGGGCTCGACGATCGCTACCGGGGCATCGAGGGTGGTCGACGCGTCGTCTTCGTGAACGAGGCCGATCTCGCCGAACAGGGACTGCGCGACGCCGACCTCGTGGATCTGGTGAGCGTCTACGCCGACGGCGAGCGCCGCGCGGCTTGCTTTCGAGCCGTGGCCTATCCGACGCCGCGCGGCTGTGCCGCCGCCTACTTTCCCGAGGCCAACGTGCTGGTCCCTCTCGACTCCACCGCACTCACGAGCAACACCCCGACCTCGAAGTCCATCATCATCCGCCTGGAACGCGCCTCGGGACCCGACGCATAGGACCGGCTTACGCGACGGCGCTGGTGACCCGTTCGTCCCCGGCGTAGACGACCATCGAATCACCGCGCAAGAATCCGACCAGCGTGATGCCCGTCTCGCGTGCCAGGTCCACCGCCAGTGACGACGGAGCCGACACCGCACACAACATCGGGATCCCAGCCATGACGGCCTTTTGGACGAGTTCGAACGACGCGCGACCCGAGACGAGCAGGACGAGGTCACCGAGGGGGAGTCGTCCGGCGCGCAGCGCCCAGCCCACGACCTTGTCGACCGCGTTGTGGCGCCCGACGTCCTCTCGCGCGACGACGAGTTCGCCCGTCGCGCTGAACAGTGCCGCCGCGTGTAGGCCACCGGTCTGGCTGAAGACGCGCTGGGCCGAGCGAAGACGATCGGGCAGTGACGCCAGCGTCGCACTCGAGACCCGCAGCGAGTCGTCGGGTCCATCGAAGCGTGACCGGGTACGCACGGCGTCGATGGAGGCCTTGCCGCAGATCCCGCAGGAGCTAGTGGTGAAGAAGGCGCGCGCCACGTCACTGGTGGGCGGTGGTACGTCGCTCGCGAGGGTGAGATCGAGCACGTTGAACTGGTTCACGCCGTTCTCGTCCTCACCCGCGCAGTAGCGCATCGCAAGCAGGTCGCGGGTGGCAGCGATCACTCCCTCGCTGACGAGGAAGCCGGCGGCGAGGTCGAAGTCGGCGCCCGGTGTACGCATCGTCACCGCCAGTGAACGTCCGCCGACGCGCAGTTCGAGGGGCTCCTCGCCCGCGAGGGTATCGCGAAGGTGGGTCGGCTCGACGCCCACGGTCACGCGGATGACGTCTCGTTGCGGCGACACTCGGCTCACTGGATCCCCCGACCGTCTCAGGGCGGGACGCACCCCGCACGTGAGTCGATCCTACCGATCACTCTTGGCCGTCCAGCGAGCGCCATCGGAGCCGTCGTCGTGGCTACGATCGGGTCGTGGTGAACTCGTCCCAACACTGGCTCGACGACTACGCGAGGCGACTCGGCGTCACGACGCCCACCGACGCCGAACGCGACGCGATTCTCGCGCTGGCGGGTACCGCCGCGCACGCGTCCGATCGCACCGCCGCTCCAATCGCGTGCTGGATGGCGGCGGCCGCGGGACTCGGCGTCGCTGATGCGCTGGCCCTGGCGCGCGAGGTCTCCGCCTAGCGAATCCTGACGCGACCGGTGTCTGCAGAGGGGTCCATCACGGCACGATGCCGTGGTGCGCAAGGTCCTCGGGGGTGTCGACGTCGTCGAACGTGTCGCGCGACGCGACATGGCCCCAGAGCGATTCGTCGAGGAGGGTCACGTCGGCTTGCTCACCGAGGTGGCGCAGCGAACGCACGCCCCGCTCCAGGTAGCCACTCGCCCCGTCGAGGTCGCGCGCTCCCCAACGGGCGAGGAGCGGCTGGACGCGGCCGTCTACCGTCGGCAGTACGGTGCCGGGCGCCTCGTACTCGACGAGAAAGGCGAGCAGCGCCTCGCTCACGGCGGGCAGGTCACCGGCCAGCACGAGCGCCGGTCCGTCGTGGCCCCTCGCTCGGAGCCATTGCCGTCCCGCCGCTATCGCGGCGAGGGGGCCGCCACCGGGGGGATCCTCGCGGGTCGCGGCGAGGCCCGAGTGTCCAGGGCCAACCTCGATCGCCGTTGCCACGACGCGGGCGAGCACGTCGGCGCTGCGCCGGGCGATTGCGAGCCCATCAACGACGAGGAGCGTCTTGTCGCGGCCCATCCGTCGGCTCGCTCCGCCGGTGAGGAGCATCGCCGCGACCTGCGCTGAGGGTAGTGACACCTGCTCAGCGTACGGAGGTGGCGACGCGACGGTGCGGCGCCCGCGGTGTGCCCCTGTTCGTCCGGCACGGTGCGTTCCCTCGTCGATCACAGCGGTTCGCGGGCGTGTGCACGGCTCAGTAAGGTCGACGTAGCGCTATGACCCATCCACGTCCACTGTCGAGCCTGAGCCTGGGGGACCTGCAACGGCGAACGAGCGAGAAGTGGCGCCACTATCCCACTGACGTGCTGCCGCTGTGGGTCGCTGAGATGGACGTGGCGCTCGCCGAGCCGATCGAGCGGGCCCTGGTCGACGCGGTGCGTCGCGGTGACCTCGGTTATCCGATAGCGGATCACTACGTGGAGGCACTCGGCGCGTTCGCCGATCGTCACTGGGGCTGGCGCGGCGTCGAAGGTTCTCGTTCGCGACCGGTCGCCAACGTCATGAGCGGCGTGGCGGCCGCGATCACGGTGATGAGCGAGCCCGGCGATCGTGTCGTCGTGAACTGCCCCGTCTATCCACCCTTCTACTCGTACACCGAGAACAGCGGCCGCGTCGTGGAAGAAGCGCCCCTCGCTGACGACGGTCGCCTCGATCTCGGGTCGCTCGAAGCCGCCTTCGAACGCGCGCGAGCACGCTCGAAGCGACCGGTCTACCTGCTCTGTAATCCCCACAATCCGTCGGGCACCCTGCACCGGCGCGACGAGCTGACCGGCGTGCTCGAACTCGCTCAGCACTACGGCTTGCGAGTGATCGCCGACGAGATCCACGCCCCGCTCGTACTACGCGGGGCGTTCACGCCGCTACTCAGCCTTGACGGCGCCGAACGGGCCGTGGCGGTGTTGTCCGCCTCGAAGGCCTACAACCTCGCCGGTGCGCCCGCGGCCGTTCTCGTGGCCGGCGTGGACGCGAGCGATGTGGTCGATGCATTGAATCACCGCGTCGTGCCCGGTCCGAGTCACCTCGGAGTGATCGCCCAGGCCGCGGCGCTCAACGGTGCCGACTCGTGGCTCGACGAACTGCTCGACGACCTGCGCGCTCGCCAGGACCTGTTGGTGGATCTAGTCGGACAACGGCTGCCCGGGGCGCGCTACCGGCCCGGTGACGCTACTTATCTCGCGTGGCTCGACGTTCGCGCTCTCGGGCTGCCGCCGTCGAGTGCCGCGCCGCGCGGACAGATGGCGAGCCTGAGCGGTCCAGCCGCCTACTTCCTCGAGCACGCGCGGGTGGCCCTGAGTGACGGTGCGGCGTTCGGCGCGGGCGGGACCGGTCATCTTCGCCTGAACTTCGCTACCACCGACTCGATACTGCGCGAGGCGCTCGAGCGCCTAGGGCGCTCACTCGCCGAGCGAGCGGATTGAGGACGGCGATCCCGCGGTTGCGACCGGTGGCGACGTGCGCGTAAAGCGATACCGCGTCACGGCCGGAGCGTTCGAGTTTCCCCGGTCGCGGTAGGACCGCCTAGGGTGCGTCTTCGCCCACCAAGCCGTCGATCGACTCACGAATGAGGTCGGCGTGGCCAGTGTGACGGGCGTACTCCTCGATGAGGTCGACGACCACGCGACGAAGGTTCGGGACCTCGGTCCAATTGGAGATCGCGAGTGGCTGATCGAAACCGGACTGGGCGAGCGCTTCGTCAACGGCGGCCTCGGAGCGCGCAACGGCTTCGAGCCAGAGGGCGCGCAGCTCTTCGGGCGAGTCCTCAGCGGCCGAGGTCCACTCCCAGTTCTCGTTCTCCTGCATGGGCGACCACACCGACGGGTACGCCCGGCCGAAAAGCTGATGCGTGAAGTAGTGGTCCTCGACGAAGGCCAGGTGCTTGACCAGCCCACCCAGGGTCACGGTGGAGGGACCCACGGTCACGCGCATGGCCGCGGCGTCGAGGCCACCGGTCTTCCACGCGAAGGTGCGACGATTGCGATGAAGCGCGCCGAGTAGGGCCTCGGTCTCGGTCGGGGCGGCGGGGAACGGACGGCGCAGTAGGTCGCGAAGCTCGCTCACGAGGCAAGTGTAAAGCGGGAATCCGCATTCGCGGCAGCTCGTCAGCTAGCCGATCAACCGACCGTCGGAGGCACGTTTGGCGTGTTGGGCTGGCAGGCACTCATCGTTCTCTTGATCAATGAGCCCGGGCGGGTCCACGTCGTGGCCGTGATCGATCCTCGCTTCGTTGCAGGCGCCCACGAGTTCAATCGGTCGATGAAAGACCGCGCCGATCGGTGACCCGAGTGGGAGGGCGGCCGCCGGTGCCGATGAGCCCCGCAGGGCCACGAACCCAGTGACACCCAGCGCCGCGAGGAGCAACGCACCGATCACGATCACACGCCAGCGGGTCCTGCTCACGACCTTCAGGTTACGGGACGGGCACACGACGTCGACGACCCCGGCCCAGCCCCGTTCGGGTTACGCCGAGGGCTTGGCCGCCGCCACCTCGTCGCGCTGTTCGTGAAGGCGGGCGAGGACTTCGTCCCGGTCGCCCTGATAGAGGCTCGTCGCGATCGAGATCCGATCGGTCACCCAGTCCTCGAGTGAGCCACCGACGTGGACGATCGTGGGCTTCTGCCGGTTGGAGACGGAGATGACGAGAGCCCCGTCGGACTGCTGGACGCCGAGCAGCTTGGTGAAGAGGCACTCCGCGGTCTTGGTCGCCCCCTGGTAGACGATCCGCTGATTTGTGATGCTGAGCGTCCCGTGGTCGACTGCCGTGGGGTGTGGCTGACCTTGCACGTAGTGCCCGCGCGTCGCACCGACACGGTAGCGGACGCTACGGCCCTTGATCGAGCCGATCGGGATTGAGAATCCCTGGGAGGCACCCTGCGAGTGGCCGCCGTCACTGCGCTCTTGGATCAATCCGACTTGCTGGACTTGGCCGAGGAGGACTTCGCCGGGTTTGAGCAGCAAGCCATTGGTTGGCAGCACCTTTGAACCGTCGACGACGCCGATTAACGACTCGAGGGCTGCGATACGCGCGCTCCATTGCGACGTCGCGTCCTCGAGGGCGTTCGTCGCGTCGCGCGCCTTACGTTTCTCGAACATGAGACACCTCCAGCCCTGAGCGTACGACGACGGTGGCGGAGGCGGTGGACTTCACCGAGCGTGCCACGCCGGCACCGGCGCCGAGGCACCAGCACGAGGCGAGCCACTGTGAACGTCGCCGTCTCGCCTGTTCACTACCATGGCAA
>JAKAFH010000140.1 GCA_021818025.1 Actinomycetes bacterium
TGGTAACGAAGCGACTCAGTGGCGATTCTGACAGTTTCCGGCCACCCATTCCGATTGATTCCGGCCACCCATTCCGGTAGTTTTCGGCCACCCTCGGAGGTTGTGCACGGCGCTCGCGTGAGTCGAAGGGCATCGACAATTCTTCTTTGAACGACCAAGTTCAAGAGGAGTTGCCGATGCCCCGTCCCCATACAATCATGCGCCAGATCCGTAACGTTCTTCGTCTCGTGTTACGAGACAACGTCAGCCGTCGAACGGCCGCGCTGAGCCTGTCGGTGCCGCGCTCGAGCGTGAACGATCTCGTTACGCGAGCGCTGGCGGCCGAGATCACCTGGGAGGTCGCGAACGGGCTCGACGACACCGAGCTAGAGGCTCGGCTCTTTCGCCCGGTGGCCAAAGAGCCGATCCGTCCCCAGCCCGACTTCAACTACGTGAAGCGCGAACTCGCGAAGAAGGGGGTCACGCTTAATCTCCTCTGGCTCGAATACCTCGAGCAACACCCCGGTGGTTACGCCTACTCCCAGTTCTGTGCGCTCTATCGCGCGTGGCGAAAGCACCTGAGCGTCACGATGCGCCAGGACCACAAGGCCGGCGAGAAGCTCTTCGTCGACTTTCCCGGACTCACCATCCCCATTTACGATCCCGCCACGCTGCAGGTGGCCTTTGAGGCCGAGCTGTTCGTCACGGTCCTCGGCGCCTCCTCCTACCTCTACGTGGAGGCGCTGCGCAGCCAGGAACTGCTGCACTGGGTGAACGCGCACTGCCACGCCTTTTCCTTCTACGACGGCTGCCCCGAGGTCCTCGTGCCGGACAACCTGCGCTCGGCGGTGAGCAAGTCCCATCGCTACGAGCCCGACCCCAACGCCACCTACCAGGAGATGGCCGAGCACTACGGGTGCGTCGTCATCCCCGCGAGGCCCTACAAGCCACGCGACAAGGCCAAGGTCGAGTCCGGGGTGCAGCTCGTCGAGCGCTGGATCATCGCCGTGTTGCGACACCGGCGATTCACCTCCTTAGCCGAGCTCAACGAGGTGATCGCGGGTCTCGTGACGCGCGTCAACGACAAGCCCTTCAAGAAGATGGAGGGCTCGCGTCGCTCGCTGTTCCTCGAGCTCGACCGGCCCGCGCTGCGCCCCCTACCCGACGAGCCCTACGAGTTCGCCACCTGGAAGATGGCGCGGATCAACATTGACTACCACCTCGAGTTCGAGCGCCACTACTACAGCGTCCCCTACCAACTGGCCGGCCAGGTCGTGGAGGTTCGCGCGAGTGCGAGCACGATCGAGGTGTTCACGAACAACAGGCGCGTGGCCAGCCACCCGCGCAGTTACCTTAAGAGTCGCCACACGACCGACCCGAATCACATGCCCGCCTCGCACCGTCGCCACCTCGAGTGGACCCCCGAGCGCATGCTCACCTGGGCGGCGAAGAACGGTCCCGCCACGGGTTCCTTCATCGAGGCGCTGATGGCGAGCCGGCCCCACCCCGAACAGGGTTACCGCTCGGCCCTGGGCGTGCTGCGCCTCGAGAAGAAATACGGCGCGACGCGCTTAGAGGACGCCTGTGCGCGTGCACTCGCCCTGCGCGCCCTTAGCTACAAGTCCGTCGCCTCGATCCTCCAGCACGGACTCGACCAGCAACCCCTTCGACGCGAACCCCCTCGCGCTCGCGTCACCCACCACAACCTGCGAGGACCGAACTACTACCAATGAAGGAGCATCACGTGTTGCACTACAGCACGCTCGACGGTCTTAAGACCCTGCGCCTACCCGCCATGGCGAGTGGGCTACTCGAGCAACGAGAGCACCCCGACTACACCGCGATGAGCTTCGAGGACCGCCTCGGGCTGCTCGTCGATCGCGAACTGCTCCAGCGAGAGAACCGACGGCTCGAACGGGTCTTGAAGGAGGCCAAACTGCGCAGTCGCGGGGTCATCGAGGACATCGACTTCAGCGCGACCCGCGGACTCGACAAGGCCACCTTCCTGTCGATGGTGGAGTCCAAGTGGGTGGAGCACCACCACAACGTGATCGTGCTCGGGCCCACCGGCGTCGGCAAGACGTTCATCGCGTGCGCTCTCGCCCAGCGCGCCATCCGTGACGGTCACCGCGCGATCTACGTGCGAGTCCCTCGACTGCTCGACGACCTCGCGCTCGCGCGCGCCGACGGACGACTGAGCAAGGTCATGAACTCACTCGCACGCTGTGACGTGCTGCTGCTCGACGACTTTCTCATCCGCAGCCTTAGCGACGACCAGGCGGCGGACCTGCTCGAGGTGGTGGAGGATCGTGCCACCAAGTCCACGATCATCACGTCACAGCTGCCGGTGAGTCACTGGCACGAGGGTCTCGGTGATCCAACGGTCGCCGACGCCATTCTCGATCGTCTCTTGGAGCACGCGCACCGCGTCACCCTCACCGGCGACTCGCGACGCCGCACGAAGACCACCACCCAAGAACCGATCGAATAGCTCGTCGCCGAGCCCGACGATGGACTGCTCTACGATGACCGAGAAGGAGGTGAAGAGAGGACAACCACTCACGACAGCGTCGGTCGCACTGCGACCTCCGACCGCCTCACCGGGTGGCCGAAAACTGTCGGACTGAGCGGCCGAATTCACCGGAATCCGCATAGGCGCGCAGCAGAACGTCGGTGCTGGGCCAACCGTCGATCACGCGGACCACAAGTCGGCGCGAGCGACGCACAAGACGACCGGGCGCGTGAAAGAGTCCCCAGCGAAGCGTCTTGGGTCGTGCGTTCTACCACGGTCCCTCGAGACAGAGCAGTTGGAACCAGCGCACGAGGTCGCCCGACAAGGTCACGGCGAATAGACACAGTGCTCGAGTGTCAGCCGCCACGAATAAGGGGCCACCCTGTTGTCAGCCAGACAGAATGATGACGGCGTAGACACTCCCGCTGATGACCTCGCGTAATCACGTTGTCGCTTGGCGACGTCGACGGTGATGACGGAGTCCTCTCCCCGTCACCTCACTCGGCGTCCATTTCAGTGATGGCCTGGCGGGCCGCCTTCTCGTCAACGATCGCGCTGCGGTTCGCGTAGGCGGCGACGAGGGCCTGGCGGGCGAGGTTGTTCACCGCTCGCGGAAGTCCC
>JAKAFH010000141.1 GCA_021818025.1 Actinomycetes bacterium
TCGGTCGAGCCCACCTGTGCCAGCAACGTTGGCACGGCCGGACATGCCGTCGTTCGTCCAGCCCTGCGCCGCCGAGAACTCCTCGGTCGTGCTGTCCGCGCGCGTGATCGTACTTTGCCCTGGTCGATTTGCCTTTTTCTTTTCGCGTGCCATACTTTGCAGGCAGGGTTTGGGAACCAGGCTCTTTGGCAATGCGGACGATCGGATCAAACGGGCAACCCAGCCCAAAGACGTCCGGGGTTTGCCCGCCATGCGGCATGCAATTCGTGGCGGGCGACTGCATGGATTTTTGGGGCTGGGCCCAGAATGAACGCGGAAGCCGTGGGTTGCGGGAGCGTTGTTGAAAAGCGAGCCCCGTTTCGCGAGGCGCGCTCCCGGCAAACCGCGCGAACGAACCCATCTATGGGAGGGCGGCTGTCAAGCGAGGCGGTGCAGATTTCGTGTCGCGTGGTCCCGCACATCCCTTTCGCCGTCGGCTTCGGTCGATCGGGCCGATTCCGGACCGGTCGGCGGACGATCGGGCGGTGCGCCCCGCGGCACATCCTCTGAGCCTGAGGCCGAGGGGGATCGCTCCCCCCCGACGTGGTCGGTGTACGAAGCGGCGGCCGACGTGACGTGATTCGCTCAACCATCTCTTCGGGATCACCGGGTCACCCCGATGTCGCCATCAAGCCGGGATCCAAGGGACGCCGCCATTCAATGGGACGACGGTCGGCAGTGGGCACGCCGTCGGGGTTCGTTGCGGGGTCGTCCTCCTGGTCGTCACGCCCACCGGCCTTCGCTCGACAGGTGGCTCGCTCTCACAGAGGGTTCGCTGGGTTCGGTCGCGGTCTTACCTCCTTCTCGGTGGCTCGAGGGCTCAGGCGGCGCCCAGGACCTTGTAGGGCGTCGAGGTCCTGAGCATCGCGTAGAGGACGCAGAGGAACTTGCGAGCGATCGCCACGATGGCCCGCTTGGCACCCCCACGCTTCTTCAGCCGCTCGAACTGGCGCTCCCACTTCGGGCTCGTGGCGACCAGCCGCCAGGCCGCCTCCACCAGTGCCCAGCGCAAGAGCGCCGACCCCTCCTTGGTGATCGCCAGGTCCCTGGACCTCTTGCCCCCGCTCTGCCGCACGGCGGGCACCAGGCCCGCATAGGCCGAGATGGCCTTGGCGTTGCGGAAGCGGCCGACGTCGCCCAGCTCGCTGAGGATCACCTCGGCCGTGACGAACCCCACCCCCGGGGCCGTCTTGAGGATCGTCCGGGCCTCGGCCTCCCGCTGCGGAGCCTTCTTGGCGAACGCCTTGATCTGCCTGGCCAGCTCAGCCAGCCGCGCGGCGTGCTGCTGGAACTCCTCCCAGAGCTGCCGGATCACGGCCCGCTGGCCCTCGCCGAGGCCGACCCCCTCGATGTAGTCCGGGCCGCACTGCGAGGAGAACAGGTCCCTGCGGTCGGCGTTGTAGTCGGCCAGGATGCGGCGAATCTTGCAGCGGACCGCGGTGATCCGACCCTGGAGGTAGTGGCGGTGGCGGACCAGGGCCCGATGCTGCTTCTGCCGGAACGTGGGCCTGTAGGCCCGCGGGATCATGTCCCGGGCGAGGAACTCGGCGAGCACCTGGGCGTCGAGGCGGTCGGTCTTCTTGGTCGATTCGGCGATCACGCGGAGCTTGCTCGGGTTGGCCAGGACGACCTCCTCGGCCACCGGCTCGACGGCCTCCACGAACCAGTCGTAGCTGGCGGTCGCCTCGACGACGACGCGGAACGGCTGCCAATTGCGGAAGAACTCGACGATCTTGTCGGGCTGACTGGGGTAGAGGGTGGCGCGGGCCAGGACCTTGAGCTGCTGGTCCATGACGCAGACGGTGATAAGCTTCTTGTGGAGGTCGACGCCGATGGAATTCATGTCGGGGCTCCAGGCAGAGGGAAACCGGGGATTCGGGAAAACTCCTCAAGTCTTCCTCAGGCTCGGGGCCTCTGCAAACCGTCGCGTCGACCTTCACCTCCCTCCCATAGCTTCAACCGGCTTTCGCGGGGCTCCCCTCCGACATGGGAGGCGACGTGGTCACATCGTTGGAGGGAACCGGTTCCCTCCAACGATCATCGGGGGACCGGTCAACACTCCAATCGGCCATTCTTCCGATGGCGTGACTCCGTCGGATCGGCCGGCCCGTGTCGTTCCGGGTCGGTCAGTAGCCCCGGACCCAGTTCTCGGCCGCGAGTTGGGCGCGGGCGTGGGTCGGGAATGGGACCGCCTCCCAGTTGTACATGCCGCCCTGGGACGCGACTGTGCGCTCGACCCAGCGCTGGATCACCTGCGGAGACTGGCTCACCCATGCCTGGCGGCGGACCACACCAGCGCCGAGCGGTCGCTCGAATATCACCGCGTAATACGGCAGCGACGGGAAGTTTCCCCGGAGGTTCAGCTTGCGGATGTGATCCTCGACCTTCCTGTCCAACCGCGTGGGATCGTCGCCGAAGAACTTGCGGAAATCGGCCAGGTGCTGCTCCGGAGTCCTCGGCTCCAGCGGCGACATCCGGCCCATCTCGCGCAGGTATTCCGCGAATTCTTCTGCACAGCGTTGCGTCAGGTAGTGGGTTAAGGCCCACGACTGGGCATAGTCTGTCGGGTTCAGTCGCGTCTTGGTGATCAGCGATGCCGAGTCGAGCAGCCGGACCGGATGCGACGAGACCCCGGGACGCGCATCGCCGCCCACCAGCATGTCCGAGAGAGGATCATCGAGCTCGCGGAGCGTCACCATGTGCAGGGGGTTGATCGATCCCAGACGGTCGTATATCAGCCCCCGCCGCGTCCGCGACGGAGTGGCGCAGTACTCGGCAAAGCCCTCAACCAGCCAGGCGGGCCAGTCGCTGAGCCTCGGCTGGATGCCGATGTTCGCCAGGATCTGGTGTGCTCCCTCGTGCGCTACCGTCTGCGGCTTTCGCAGCGCCACCAGCTTCGGTTCTGTCCGATCCCGCTCCGATTCCTCGTAGAAGAAGATCCGGTTCGGGCAGACCTCATAGTACGCCTGCACCTCGGGGGCGACCTGTCGATAGGCGCGAAAATCCCGCTCGTTGGCGAAGATCACCGCCACCAGGGGGAACTCCGACTCGTGAGCCGGCAGGTTGTGGC
>JAKAFH010000142.1 GCA_021818025.1 Actinomycetes bacterium
TCGCGCGCTGGTCTCAGAGACCCCGCTGCAGGCGCAAGAATATGACGAACTCTCGCGGCACGTCGCCGCGGCGAACGCGGAGTTGGCACGACGGCGTCACGAGGTTGAGGACCTGGTGGCCGAACGGGACGACTTGTTGCGAAGCTGGACACCGAAGGACTGACTATGGAAAAGCGCGTGGTAATCGCCGACGACGAATCGATCATTCGTCTCGACCTCAAGGAGATCCTCGAGAGCGATGGCTACCTGGTGGTCGGCGAGGCGGCTCGGGGCGACGACGCGCTGGCGCTGATCCAAGAGCACCACCCGGACCTCGCGCTGCTTGACGTGAAGATGCCCGGGCTCGACGGCATCGAGGTGTCGCGCGCGGTGAAGGACTCCTCGACGGTCGTGGTGCTGCTCACGGCCTTCAGTCAGCGCTCGCTGATCGAGAACGCGCGCGACGCCGGTGTCGCCGCCTACCTCGTCAAGCCGTTTCGCTCCAGCGAGTTGCTGCCCAAGCTGGCCGCGATCCTCAACCCCACGGCCGACGAGGACCTGGTGGGCACCGACGCGCACCACGTCGAGGACAAGATCGAGACGCGCGAGATCGTCCAGCGGGCGAAGGAGCACCTGATGGCCGAACGGGGGCTCGACGAGCCGTCGGCCTTCGAGATCATCCAGCAGACCGCCATGCGCGGAAGGACGCGCATGCGTGACGTCGCCCAACAGATCCTGCGCGGTGAATTTGGTGGCTGACCAGTCAGCTGACGCGCCCCTGGTCGTCCTGGACGGCATGTCCTTGGCGTTCCGAGCGTTCTTCGCCCTCTCGCCCGAGATCGCGACCTCCAATGGCGTCGTCACCAACGCCCTGCACGGGTTCGCCGCCATGCTCCACTCACTCGTTCGCAGTCAGCGCCCGCGAGCCCTCGCGGTCGCCTTCGACCTGCCCGGTGGGACCTTTCGCGACGCGATGAGCGAGGACTACAAGGGCGGCCGCGCGGCCACGCCCCCGGAACTCGAGCCGCAGTTCGGCTTCATCCGCTCGATGTGCGAGGCGTTGCACATCCCGGTGCTCGCGGTCCCGGGCTTTGAGGCCGACGACGTGTTGGCGACCCTGGCGACCTGGGGCCGGGAGCGCGGGATCGCCGTCACGGTCGTGACGGGCGATCGCGACACCTTCCAGCTGGTCGAGGATCCCTACGTCAAGGTGCTCTACAACCGCCGCGGGGTCTCGGACTACTCGCTCTACGACGAGGCGGGCATCATCGAACGCTGCGGCGTCGAGCCGGAGCGCTACCCGCTGCTCGCCGCGCTTCGCGGCGATCCCTCGGACAACCTGCCAGGCGTGCCCGGGGTGGGCGAGAAGACCGCGGCCAAGCTGCTCGCGCAGTACCACGACTTCGACGAGCTCTACCAGCACCTCGGCGAGCTCACCCCGAAACTGCGCGAGAACCTCGCCGCCTTCGAGGAGCGGGCCCGCAACAACGAGCGGGTGATGCGCCTGGTGCGCGACGTGCCGATGGAGATCGCGCTCGACGATCTCACCCTGGGCGGCTGGAACCGCGCCGACGCATTGGCGTTCTTCGACCGCTTCGAGATGAAGGGGATGCGCAGCCGCTTCGACCAGCTCATGGCCGAGGGGCTGCTCGGCGATGGCGACGAGGCCCCGACGGCGGCCCCTTTCCGCGTGCCCGCGGCGATGTCCTGGATCGACGCCAAGCCCGAGGAGGTCATGGCGGCCGCCTCGTTGCTGGTGGCCTTTGACGACCAGCACGTGGCGGTGGGCGACCACGCGCGTGGCCGCGTGGCCGTCGTGTCCTGGGACGAGTTCTTTGCGCACTACCACGGCCAGTACCTCGCGGGTCACGACGTGAAGGCGCTGCTGCGCCGAGCCGTCGACCGGGGCTTCGCCGTCGCCAATCCGATCGACGACACGGCGATCATGGCCTTCCTCGTCGACTCGGTGAGCGGCCGCTACGCGCTCGAGGACCTGACGCTCACGTACCTGGGCGTCGCGAGCGCGCCGGCGGCCCCGACCCTGTTCGGCGAGAGCGACGGCGAGCACCTGCGCGGCGACCTGGCGCGGATCGCCCAACTGATCACGGTGCTGCGCGAGGCGATCGTCTCCTGGGAGCTCGGGTACGTCTATGAGTCGATCGAACTGCCCCTCGTCGCGGTGCTCGCGCGCATGGAGTCGCGCGGGGTGCGCGTCGACGTCGCACTGCTGCGAACGATCTTCCAGGAGTTCAGCGCCGAGGCGCAGCTGCTGGATGCGTCGATCCAAGAGGTGGTGGGCCACCCGTTCAAGCTCAACTCGCCCCAGCAGCTCCAGACGGTCCTGTTTGACGAGCTGGGCCTCACGGCGGTGAAGAAGATCAAGTCGGGCTATTCGACTGACGCCGCCAGCCTCGAGGCGATCGTCGACGAGCACCGGGTGGTGCCCATGATCCTGCGCTACCGCGAGGTCGAGAAGCTGCGCAGCACCTACGGCGCGCCGCTGATCGACAGCGTCGGGCCCGACGGGCGGATCCACGCGGTCTTCCAGCAGACCGTCGCGCGCACGGGCCGGCTGTCCTCGGAGAACCCGAACCTGCACAACATCCCCGTGCGCAGCGACGAGGGCCGCCGGCTGCGCTACGCCTTCGTGCCCGAAGATGGCTGGCTGCTCGCGGTCGCGGACTACAACCAGATCGAGCTGCGCATCCTCGCGCACCTCTCCCAGGACGAGGGGCTGCTCGGCGCCTTCGCGGCCGGCGAGGACGTCCACCGCGCGATCGCGAGCTCGGTGTTCGGCGTCGCGCCGAGCGAAATCACCCACGAGCAACGCGAGCAGGCCAAGGCCGTCTCCTACGGGCTCGCCTACGGTATGGAGGCCTTCGGGCTCAGCCAGCGACTCGGGCTCACGGTCGCCAACGCCCGGGCGATCATGGACCGGTACTTCGAGGGCTTCCCGACGCTGCGGGCCTACATGGACGAGACGGTGCGCGAGATCCGCGACCGGGGCTTCTCGCGCACCGAACTGGGCCGGATCCGGCCGTTCCCGGACCTGGCGACCGCGACCGGACCCCAGCGCCAGGCGGCCGAGCGTCAGGCCATGAACGCGGG
>JAKAFH010000143.1 GCA_021818025.1 Actinomycetes bacterium
TCGGACGCAGTCGGGGCGACGCCATCGCGGCCATGGCCCGGGCGTACCGCGACTGGGCTCGAAAGCATCCGGGCCGGTACCAAGCGGCGCAGCGAGCACCACTGCCCGGTGACGTCGAGGACGAGGTGGCGAGTCATCGCGTCGTCAGCGTCGTCGCCGCGGTGATCGAACCCCTCAGGCTTCGTGGTGACGACGCAATAGACGCCATACGCACCTTCCGATCCGCCCTGCACGGCTTCGTGTCGTTAGAGGCCGAGGGCGGTTTCGGACTCCCGGTTGACCTCGAGCGCAGTTTCGAGCGCCTCGTTGAGACGCTCACCACGGTGCTGCTGCGTTGGAGCCCCTTCGCGTGAGCTCAACGCGATGGTCGCGATGCCTGCGTCGGGCCCGACCACCTAGCGCGCGGTCTTGTCACTGAGGGTTGCGCCTTTGCGGCTCCGCTCATCTTGCACGAACAGTTCCTCTCAGTCGGGCGTCTCAGCTAGTTGGATCTGGACTGGACGACGCGCCGGACCTTGGCGATGGCCTTCTTCAGGCCCGGGTCAGCGGGGTTGGCAAGGTTGGCCGCGACCGCGGTGATGGGGATTCGGTTGCTGCGGTATCCGAGAACGTCCGAGAGGATCTCGTTGTCCTGGCGCAGCTTGACCAAGTCGGACAGGAGATCGTCGGCTCTCCGACGCTCGTCCTCATCGCGGACATTCACGATCACGAGTTGTGCCCGCTCGATGCCGGCGTAGCGCTCGCTGATCGTCCACCGCTTTGGCGAAGGCGCCAGAGAGTGCCCAACTTGGCCGAGCTTCTCCAACATTTCAACCCGGACCGCCTCCATCAGGTCGGGGCGAGCCCGCAACATCGCGGCCACGGGCTCCCCGACCAGTTGTCCCATCAGTTCGGCAACGGCTGTCGGGCCGTCGAGCCGCTTCTCGAGGTCGGTGATTTGCTTGCGCTGATTAGAACGGGAGGCGGACCGGCGAACGAAGAGTCGCTCGCGCGGGTGGGGCGCAGGGGCGACGAACACTGCCAGATCGACAGAGGAAAGCGGGCTCTCTCCTTCGAGAACGACGCCCCTGGAGTACTCGGCCATTAGGTCGGTCATGAAGAAGTCGTCGCGGCTGGTGGCGCCGTCCGGGAAGTCGAACCGTGCAACTCCATCGGCGCCGGCGTCGAGGTAGCGGCGCAGCTCGGGCTCCGTACGAGGTGAGGTCTCTTCCGCTTCGCCGAGCCGGTCGCCGCGGCGGCAGCGGGCCACCAGTATCGGCGGGTCGACCCGATGCAAGACCGTCTCGATGAACATGGTCTTGCCTGCTCCTTCGGGCCCGGCGACATGGATGATGGCGCGCTGTCTCAACGGTGGAGTTCGGCGGCCAGGACCCTGGCGACGAAGCCACCGGAGCCTTCGCCAGCGGCCAGTTGCCTGATCCGGTCGCGGACTTCGTCGGATCGGCCAGCGAGTTCTGCTGCTTTCATCGTGTGCTGGTAGGCGGCCCACACATCGGCGCCGGTGATGTCGTACCCGTATCCCTGGGCCAGCCTCTCCAGGGCCAGCAGACCCACGGCCGCCGCAAACTCAGGTTGGCGTTGGGCCAGATCCCGGGCGGCTCGGGTGAGCGTCCTCGGATCGCAGGGACCGCTCTGGGCAAGAGCCAGCGCCTCGTCGTACAGGCCGATTTCCTTCGCCGCGGCGAACCACTTGGCTTCCTGCCCGGGCGTCGTGGCCACCAGGTCAGCCAGGACGTCCGCGGGCTTCTTGTGGGGGTACTTCTTGGCCACGGCCCGATACGTCGCCAGATAGGTACCGGCCCGGTTGGCCCGCAGTCCATAGCGGGCATAGGCCTCGTCGACCATGCCGGAGGAAAGCAGGATCTCCTCGCAGGCAGCATCGACCTCCCTGTCGGGCGTCCACGAGTCGCGGCACGACTCCGCGTACTGGATCGCCTCAGCCTTACGGCCCGTCGCGGCCAGAGCCATTACGGCCCATCGCCGGTAGTGCCACATCCTCTCCGATGCCAGGATGTCGAGGATCTCCTTGTAGCGCTCGGCGCGGTAGAGGGCACTCAGGCACGCGGCCGTCCCATGGAAATGACCTCGAAGGTTCGGGTCGGAGCTGCGGGCCATCCGTGTGATCCCGATCAGGTCGTCGGCCCAGGCCGAGGCCACCTCGGGGGACCCGCACAACTCCCCCCAATAGTCGGTCAGCGTCTCGATGTAGGGAATGCGGTCGGCCTCGTGAGCCGCAAAAAGCCGCTCCAGCCAACGTTCGCGAGTCTTGGCGTCTGCGGGTGCCGTGGCGATCAGCGGCACGAGAATGGAGATCGCGTTGTTCACCGCCGTGCCAATGGCCCCAGAGGAACCGTCTACGTGCTCCAGCGCTGGCGATAACCGCTCCAACAGCACCACAGCACCGTCGCCCGCCAGCACCGGGTCGCGGCGGGCCACCATTTTGATTTCGCTCATCGCCTCCTTGATGCGCTGGATCGGAGGCTGGGATCTCCAACCGAAAGCATGCCGGCGAAACCGCGGCTTGAACGCCCATCGGTACGCGCCGCTGTCAGTCTTCTCGGCCACGCCGCCCCCGGGGAGATCCTGCTTCCCACCAGTCCGGCTCATCGCCCTCCTCGCGCAAGAGGGCCAACGTCTGCGCCGCTCGCAACCACGCCCCGCCCGAGGACCCGCAGAACTTCCACAACTCCGCCGCCGAGCGCTTGTAATGGTAGATGAGCTGGTCGAGATCGAACACGTCGATCTCTCCGGCAGCCATCCTGTCGAAACCTTCCCTCACCCGCTCCAGGAGCAACTGCAGTTGCTCCTCGTGATATGCCGCGATCAGCGCTCGCGCGTCTCGACTACAGGCGCGCTCACTCATCGGGTCGACGGACCGTCCTGTCTCCTCCACCCAACTGAGGCTACAAGCCATACACCGAAGGGGATTATGGGGAGGCGATGTGGACGACGCTCGAAAACTGAACACTTTCGACGCTCGAAAAGTGAACAGTTTCGGAAACTCTAACTCTTGTTGTCAGCGGTCAGCATCACGCTCGGCAGGCTGTCGACCC
>JAKAFH010000144.1 GCA_021818025.1 Actinomycetes bacterium
CAGGACTTCCCGGCCGCCCGCTCGTACCTGTCACTGCTCGTGTCACGGAGCGACGCGCGTCGCTACGCCGCGCTGCTCGCCGCCGAGAAGAAGCTCTGGCACTACAAGGCCAAGGACCTGCTGCGCGCGAGCGGACTCGCGCTGCTGCCCGCCGACGACCACGAACTCGAAAAGGACCTGGCCAAGGTTCGCGAGAACGTGAAGCTCTCGCCAGTGCTGCTGGTGCGCGGCCAACCCCTCTGGATCGCCGACGGCTATCACCGGATCTGCGCGAGCTACCACATCGACGAAGACGCGCTCGTCGCGTGTCGCATCGTCGACCGGCTCCACTAGCGCCCAGTCGTTCGCCCGAGCGAACGGTTCGTCGCGCAGCGCCTCATCCCAATGCCGCTGCGGTGATCGCTCACTAGAAGGCCGGTAAAATCGTCGGGTTACCCACGAACCCCCGCCGCCCGAGTCGACTCCGACGGCCACCGCCACGGTGGCGTCGGCGCCTCGAAAGTTGGCGCACCGTGTGAGGCCGCACTGGTCGAACCGAGACATCGAGATCGTCATCTTCGCGCGAGTCTTCATGAGCGTCGGTCGGGCGCTCGCGGGGATCGTGACGCCGATCTATCTGGCCCTGGTGGGTTTTGGACCCGTGGAACTGTCGGTCTACGTCATGGTCGTAGCCGGAACGTCGGCCCTGCTGTCCACGGGAATCGGCACGCTCTCGGACCGCGTCGGGCGTCGAACTTTCCTCGTCGTGGTCCCTTTGTTCACCGCGCTGGCCGGATCGATCTTCGCGACCACCGCGTCACACCCGATGCTCTTCGTCGCGGGCGCCCTCGGCAGTTTTGGGCGAGGGGCCGGCGCCGGGGCTGGGGCCATCGGCCCGTATCAGCCGGCCGAATCGGCGTACGTGACCGAACGGGTCGCGCCTCGCCATCGCAACGCCGTCTTCGGTCGTCTCACCTTCGCCTCCTCGGTCGGCGCCGCGATCGGCGGCCCGCTGGCCCTGCTCGTTCCCTCGATCCGCTCGCACGCCGGCACACCGATCACCCTCTTTCGCGTGGCCTTCTTCGCCATCGCCGTCGTTTCGGCTTTGGCAGGCATTGTCGCCCTGGCCCTTCACGAAGTGCGCCGCGCGCGCACCGAGCACCGACTTCGGCCGCGGTTCCCGCGGCGCTCGCGCTGGCTCCTCTATCGTCTCTGGGTCACCAACACCTTGAACGGCGCGGCCGTCGGCATGTTCGGACCGTTTCTCACCTACTGGTTCTATCGCCGCTACGGGGTCGATCCGGGCGAGGTGGGCGTTCTCTACACCGTCGTCAACGTCGCCACCATCGCCTCGAGTCTCTCGGCCGCGGCGTGGGCGCGGCGCTGGGGGCTGGTGCGAACCGTCAGCGTCGTGCGCGTCTTGCAGTCGCTCTTGCTCGTGCCGATGGTGCTGTCGGCCAACTTCGAGATAGCGGGGGCGTGGTTCCTCGTGCGCATGCTGATCCAGCGCATCGGTCTGCCCCTGCGCCAGTCCTACGTGGTCGGTCTCGCCGACCCGGACGAGCGCGCCTCGGTCGCCGCCCTGTCCAACCTGCCCAGTCAGGTCGCGACCGCGATCAGTCCACTGCTCACGGGATACCTGTTCGCCGAGGCCGACCTCCTCGTGCCCTTCGAGGTTGCGGCCACCCTGCAACTGGCCAACGCACTCACCTTCTGGGCCTTCTTCCGGCGACATCCGCCCGACGAGGAAGTGGCGCCGGTCGTGGTCGAGGGGTCCGGCGACGCGGTGCCCTAGCGAACTCGGGCCCGAGGGCGATGGCGCTGGCTGATCGGCGACTGGCGGCGTGGCGACCAGCGTCGCGCCGCTACCGGTTAACTCTGGGGCGCCCCGTCGTCCCCGGCGTCGGTGGCCCCACCCAGGCTGGTACGCAGCAGGTTGAGCCCGACGAGCAACATGACGACGACCCCGACGCCCACGCCGACCGAGATCAGCGTGTTGGAGAAGTCACGCTCGGTGAGACGACCGCCGATCGTGAGGTGCGCCGAGGCGCTGAGGATGTCCCGCACGCCCGCGAGCACACCGATCTCGAGGAAGGGACGGACCGGGAAGGACGCCGATCGCAGTCGCCCGAAGACCGTGTGGGCGATGTCGAGCAGGATGACCACGACGAGGATGCCGTCGATGGCGTTGATCACGACGCCAGCGAAGGAGCCCTGGTGTTTCAGGAACTCCACCACGGTTCGCACGAGCACGACGCTCGCCACCAGCAGCAGGCTCGCCACGATCGCGTACTCGATGGCGACAATGGCCCAGCGCAGGCACCGTTCCGGCAGCGTCTCGCTCGTAGTGGCGTCAGAGAGCGTGCGCATCACAGCGACCCTAGCGGCCCCACCCGCGCCTTCGCTAGGCCAATCGCTCGAGGACCCGAGCCGTCGGCTCGACCGTGGCGAAGGTGCCGTCCAGCGCAGCGAGGAAGGCCGCGTGTACCAGGTCAGCGCTCACGCGCACGTCACCGAACGTCTGATCCCTGGTCGCACAGGCGTCAGCCGCCACCACGCAGGCGAGGCCGCGCTCGCTCGCGGCCCGGGTGGTGGAGTCGACGCACATGTGGGTCATCATCCCCGCGATCACGACCTCGTTCGCCCCCATCGTCTCGAGGACTGCATCGAGCGTGGTGTCGACGAAGGCGTTGGGATGGTGCTTTTCGATCACGACCTCGCCGGTTGCCGGCTCGACGGATCGATGGATCAGGGCACCATCGGTGTCGGGTAGGAAGAACGTCGCGCCGGGATCGTCGGCCACGTGGCGCACGTGCACGACCGGTCGGCCGGTGGCGCGAAAACGCGCCAGCAGCGTCGCGGCCTGCGAAGCGGCCGCATCGGGCCCGACCAGCGCCATCCGCCCGCCTTCGAAGTAGTCATTCTGGATGTCGATGAGCAGCAGCACCGTAGTCATGGGACAACGCTAGCGGCGGCCCGACGGAGCTACTTGCTTATGGCGTGTTCGACGGCGGCGTCCACGCTGTCATAGATCCCGAGGTTGCGCACGCAGTGCTCC
>JAKAFH010000145.1 GCA_021818025.1 Actinomycetes bacterium
CAAACTGGTTCAGTGCAAGAACTCACCGACCAGGTCCGCCAGAGCCGTCTGAAGGCGCTCAACGCGCTCATCGACTTGATGCGTCCGGCCGTCCAGGCCGACGGCGGGGACCTCGTGCTCGTTCGCGCCGACGTCGAAACCGGCGTCGTCGAGGTCCAGCTCCAGGGGGCCTGTTCGAGCTGTGCCATCTCCTCAGACACCATCCAGGGCGGGGTGACCCGGATCCTCACCGACCGACTGGACTGGGTCACGGAGGTCGTCGGGGGAGTCGACGAGGCGATCGACCCGGAGGACTCGATGTCCCTCGGGACCGGGGGCTACGTTCCGCGCTACCGGGCCTTCTAGCTCTGGCCAACGCGGTGGCCCAGGAGTACGATTCGCCTTGAGTGCGGGGGTGAGCATGGGTTTGATGGACAAGGTCAAGGAGCAGGCGGCGGTAGCGGCGTCGGTGGCCAAGGACGTGGCCCAAAAGGGTCAGGCGAAGGTCGACGAGATGCAGGCCCGGCGCACCGTCGACGGCGTGCTGCGCAACCTCGGCCTCACGGTGTACTTGACGAGGGCCGATCGTGCCCCGGCGAGCGCCGAGAGCGACATCGAGGGCTACGTCGAGACGATTCGCCAGTACGAGAGCGAGCACGGTCCGCTCCAGCCCGATTGACGTCACGGGTGGGTCACGCGGGACGCTCGGCGAGGTATCATTTAGTTAGGTGAACTAATGGATACCGTGACGAACGAAACTGCGACCCGACTGCGATACGCGATCACGCGCCTGAGCCGGCGACTGCGCCAGTCCTCCCTGGGCGGCGTCTCGCCGGCCCAGGCGTCGATGCTCGCGGTGGTGAGCCGCCTCAAGCGACCCTCGCTCGGCGACCTCGCCGCGGCCGAGCAGGTCTCACCCCCGTCGGTGACCCGGCTCGTGCGCGACATGGAGCGCCTCGGCCTGATCGAGCGGGTGACCGACGACCTCGACCGGCGCTGCACGCGCGTGACGATCACTGTACGGGGACGGCGCGAGCTCGCGGCGATCCACCGCCGCAAGGACGAGTTCCTGGAGCGGGCGCTCGCCGCCCTGCCGGTGGCCGAGCGCCGCCGCGCCGGCGAGCTCGCCGAGCTGCTCGAGACGATCCTGGACCAGGCGTGAACACCGTCGCCCGGTTCTCGTCGAGGACCTTCGCGGCGCTGCGCGTGCGCAACTTCCGCCTCTACTTCATCGGCCAGCTGATCTCGACCTCGGGCACGTGGATGCAGTCAGTCGCCCAGGGCTGGCTGCTGCTGCAGATCACGGGCTCGTCGGTCGACCTCGGGATCGCCGTCGCCCTGCAATACGTGCCGATGCTGGTGCTCGGTTCCTACGGGGGCCTCGTCGCCGACCGCCACGAGAAGCGCCGCATCCTCTACCTGACCCAGTCCGGCGCGGGCGTGCTGGCGCTGGTGCTCGGGGTGCTCGTGACGACCGACCACGTCACGGTCGGCGCCATCTACGCGCTCGCCGCGCTGCTCGGGGTCGTCAACCTCTTCGATCTGCCCGCTCGCCAGTCCTTCGTCCAGGAGATGGTCGGCCGGGACCTGATCGCCAACGCGGTGAGCCTCAACAGTGTGCTGATGAACTCGGGCCGACTCATCGGGCCCTCGGTCGCCGCGACGGTGATCGCCTTCGTGGGCACGGCGGCGTGCTTCTACGCCAACGCGGCGTCCTTCGTGGCGGTCATCATCGCGCTCGCGATGATGAAGCCGGCCGACTTCTCCCCGATGCAGACCGTCGAACGTGAGAAGGGCCAGTTGCGCCTCGGACTGCGCTACGTGCTCGAGACACCGAGACTGCGCACGGTGATCCTGGCCGTGACGGTCGTGGGCACCTTCGCCTTCAACTTCACCGTGACCCTGCCGGTCTTCGCCCACGTGACCTTCCACCAGCAGAACGCGGCGAACTACGGCCTCCTGCTCGGGGCGATGGGCCTCGGCGCGGTGATCGGCGGGCTCGTGATCGCGCACCGATCGAATCCGACCCCTCAGCTGCTCGCCGGACTCGCGCTCGGCTTCGGGTTCTTCATGACCCTGACGGCCTTCGCACCCTCGCTGCGTCTGGCGGCGCTCGCGCTCGTGCCGACCGGGGCCTGCTCAATCGCCTTCATGTCCACGGCGAACTCGACGCTGCAGCTGAACTCGAGCCAGGCGATGCGCGGGCGAGTCATGAGCCTCTACGGCGTCGCCTTCATGGGCGTGACCCCGATCGGCGCGCCGCTCATCGGCTACATCATCGCCCAGAGCGATCCGCGCATCGGCATCTTCGTCGGCGCGGCGCTGACCCTGGCGACGGCCGCGGGTCTAATGCTGTCACTGCGCAGCGACACGCTGAGCCGCCCCGTCGCCGAGGCGCTCAGCTAGCTCGAGGCTCCTTGGGCAGGCCGAGCGCGCGCTCGCCGATGATGTTGCGCTGGATCTCGGCGGTGCCGCCCCAGATGGTCTCGGAGCGCGAGAAGAAGAACGACGCCTGCAGGTCCGAGACGGGGTAGTCGGCGCGACCCCGCCGCAGTCCGCCGACGTCCTCGCTGGTGCCCTGGGTTCCCGTGAGCACCTGGCCATGCATGCCCATGACGTCGATCGCGAGTTCCATCATGTCGCGGTGGGCCTCGGACCAGAACATCTTGTTGCACGCGCCGAGCAGGGCGGCGTCGTGGCGGTCATACAGCGCGTCGGTCAGTGAGCGGTAGCCGTTCACCTGCATGATCTTGATCTTGGACCACGAGCGCACGAGCCGGTCACGATGCAGCCGGTCGAGACCCCGCGGGTTGCGCCGTGCTTCCTCGACGATGGCCTCCCACTCCTTCAAGAACCGCCGGTAGCCAGTCGTGGACGACGAGCCTCGCTCGAAGCCGAGGGTCGTCATCGCGACCTTCCAGCCGTTGTTGACCCCGCCCACGACGTTGCCGCGCGGGCACCGGGCGTTGGTGAAGAAGACCTCGTTGAACTCG
>JAKAFH010000042.1 GCA_021818025.1 Actinomycetes bacterium
GACAAAGACCCACATTCTGAATGCAACGATCGAACTGCTCGTGTCACGCTCCAGCTCCGAGATCAGGATCGTGGACATCGCCAAGCACGCGAACGTCGGCATCCCGACGATCTACTACCACTACGCCTCGCGCGAGGTCCTCATCTCCGAAGCACAGGTTGAGAACTTCCGGCGGCTGATGGCCAATCGCAACCCGTTCCTCGCGGTGTGGCGCGAAGCGCTCGACACCGGCGACCGGGAACGCTTCGTCGAGTCCTTCCACGCCTATCACCTCTCCATCGCGTCCGACGACCTCATCGAGCCGATGTGGGAGATGATCCGAGTCCTCGCCGACATCCGCACCGACCGCGAGGCCCGCCGCCGCTTCGTCGAGATCCACGACGCCGCGCTCGAGGAGCGTTGGAAGATCTTGGTCGACGCGCAGCAGCTCGGGTGGCTCGACCCGGACCTGGACGCGCGCGCCTTCGTCGCGCACTCGGGCACCGCCATCCTCGGGCGGATCCTGCTCGAGGGCTCCCAGGGCTTCGCGATCGAGCCTGAGGCGGTGCACCGCATGATGTGGACCGTCATCGGCCCCAAGGGCGACCAAGCCGCGCACTGACCCGCGAGTCCGCCGCGCGCGGTCGCGGACCCGGCACCCGTGCTAGCCGCGCGGGCTACTTGCCGAAGCGTCGCTCGCGCCGGGTGAAGTCGCGCAGGGCGCGCAGCAGGTCGATCCGGCGGAAGGCTGGCCAGTAGGGATCGACGAAGGCGAACTCGGCGAAGGCCGACTGCCAGAGCAGGAAGCCCGAGAGCCGCGACTCGCCGCTCGTGCGGATCACCAGGTCGATGTCGGGCAGGTCGGCGGCGTAGAGGTTCTGGGCGATGCCGTCGGCGTCGATCCGCTCGGCGATCTCGTCGGCCGCGACGCCCTGGTCGGCGAGGTCGGTCACCAGCGAGCGGCACGCGTCGACGATCTCCTGGCGCCCGCCGTAGCAGAGGGCGATGTTGACGGCCATCGTCGGGTCCGCAACCGAGGCCACCTCGTCCACGGCGCGCTTGGCGGCCTGGGCGAGGGCCGGTGGGAGCAGGTCGAGGCTGCCGCTGACCGCCAGGGAGAACCCGAGACGCCGCGCTTCGGCGGGGAGCCGCTCGAAGAGGCCGTTCAGCACGTCGAAGTACGGTTCGAGCTCCTCGGCCGGTCGCTGCAGGTTCTCGGTGGAGAGCACCCAGACGGTCACCGCGCGGATGTCGAGGTCGGCGCACCAAGCGAGGAGCTCTTCGAACTTGGACATGCCCGCCTGGTAGCTCTTGCGGTACTCGCCACCCTCCTCGCGCGCGTAGCGTCGGTGGCCGTCCATGATCACGCCGATGTGACGAGGCAGCGTCGACGTCGGCAGGCTGGCGGCCAGACGCCGCTCGTAGAGCCGATATAGGGACCGCGACAGGGCCACGAGCCTTCTCCCCGTAGTCGAACTGAACCACTTCGATGTTACCGCCGGCCGTGATCGCAGCGCCGGTGGGGCACGGTCGATAGGCGCGTCGCACGGTGCGGTTATCTTCGGAACCGTGCCCGACGCCACTTTCTGGATCGGTGAGGACCTCGGCGTCCTCGCCGACGCGTTGGGCGGCGGCGACGTCCGCCCGTCCGATCCACTGACCCCACTCACGGTCGTCGTGCCCAACTCGCTCGTCGGCCAGTGGCTGGAGCAGTCGCTCGCTCGAGCGTCGGGTCGATTCGGCGTCGCGGCGAACCTCGACGTGATCCTGCCCGCCACCCTCATCGGCCGAACCCTCTACGACGAGCCGGCCGACTTCGAGCGCTGGGGCGCGGACGGGTTCGCGCTGGGCATGCTCGGTGCTCGCCGCGACGCGCGCGAGCTCAGCGTGGCCGAGGCGTGGCGACGGGGCCAGCGCCTCGCCGACGTGCTCTACTGGCGTCCCGAGCAGTTCGAGGAGTACCTCGGGGCCAACGGGAACGAGCGCGAGCGCGCCGTCGTCGGGGTCCTTCGCGAGCGGGGACTGCGCACGCCCTGGGCGGCGCTCGGCGAGCCGATCGAGCGAGTCGACGACGCGTTCGCCGGACGCCTCGTGGTGTTCGACTGCGGCGAACTGACCATGGGTGACCTGCTGGCTCGCGTGGTGGCCCGGGTGGCCGAGCGGGCGCGGGTCGACGGGTACGTCGTTGCGCCGGTATCGGACGCGAACGGCGCGTCGCTCGCCGCGCGCTGGTCGGCGACCACGGTGGCGCACGCGAAGCGGTGGCGGGCAATCCTGCCCACGGCGGACTGGCGCGTCCTCGAAACCACCAGGCGCACCGGCTCGATGCGCGACGAGGTCGTGGCCCGGCTCGCCGCGGCGCCGAGTGCACTGGCGGGGACCGAGCGGGCGACGGACCTCGTCGAGGTGCACGGAGCCGTGGGTTTCGCTCGTCAGGTCGAGATCGCGCGCGACGCGATCCTCGCGGCGATCCGCGAGACCGGCGCCGCGCCCCATGACGTGCGCGTGGTGACGACCGACGCCGAGCGGTTCGTCGCGCTGATGAACGAGTACTGGGCGCGTCGCGCCGACCCGAGCGCGCCGACGCTGCAGTTCGAGGTGGCCGATCCCACCGTCGCGCACGCGAGCGCTCGCCTGCGCGGCTTCTCGACGCTGCTCGCGACGATCGCCTCGCACGCGACGGTCTATGACGTCGTGGCGCTGCTGAGTGAGCCGGCACTCCAGGAGGGCCTCGGGATGACGCGCGATGACGTCGAGCGGGTCGTCGATCTGGCCCTGTCGAGCGGCGTGGGGCTCGGGCTCGACGGGCGCTCGCGCGAGGACGTCGCGGCCTTCGCGACCGGCGACGACGCCGGGACCTGGGGGCGACTGCGCGACCGCGGCGTGCTCGCGTCGGTCTTTGACGACGAGGACCTGCCGATCGACCTGCCCATCCGGCCGGTCGGCGTGCCCGCGGACCTGCCGGTCATGGCGGCACTCTCGCGGCTGATCGACGCGCTCGTCGACGCCGGCGCGCTCGCGCGCCAGCCGCGGACGATGGCGGCGTGGGCGGCGCAGTTCGGGGACTGGTCGCGGCTCGTGGCGAGCCCGCCGGGAGTCCTTGACGTCGGCCTGGACCGGGTGCTCGACCGACTGCACGGTCTCGTTCGCGCGAGTGAGGGCATCTTCACCTTCGACGAGGCCCGCGCGATGTTCGATCAGGCATCGACGGGTGTGGGTGGCAGTTCGGTCATCGGCCGCGGCGGCGTCACCGTCCAAGGGCCCTACGCGCTCAACCACGCGCCCTATCGGATCACGTGCGCGATCGGCCTCGACGACGAGTTGCTCCCGTCCCAGTCGGCGAGCTCGCACTTTACCGACCCTCGAGCCGGCGACCCGTCGCCGCGCGACCGGTTTCGCGCGGCGCTGCTGTCGCTGATCGCGACGACGAGTGACCGAGTCATCCTGCTCACCAACGACCGCGAGGTCGGTGACGGCTCATCGCTCGCGCCCGCCCTCGTGCTCGCCGAGCTGACCGAGGCGCTCACGACCCCCGACGAGTCCGGGCTCGGCCTGCGTGTTGGGTGGCGCCACCACCCGCGCTACGCCTTCTCCACCTCCCTCGCCGGCGACGCCGCGATCGACCTCGCCGACGGCACCGACCCCGAGGCGCGTCCCTTCAGCCTCGACGCGACCGCGGCCGCGCTCGCCACGCAGCTGGACAACCGGGTTGCGCCGGCGCTCGAGGACGACCTCGCCGTGACGCCGGCGACCATGCCGGTCGTGGCGCCGCCCGCGGTGCTCGATCTGTCGCGGCTGATCGCGTTCGTGAAGGATCCCCAGGCGACCTTCCTGCAGACGGTCTACGACGGCGCGGCCGTGGCCCCGGCGCGAGCGGAGCTGCCCGACGTCCCGCGTCTCGGCATCGACCGGGGACTCGTGACGTGGCAGGTCCGTCACGCGATGGTGCGCCGTGCCTTGGCGACGGGTGAACCCGTGACACCAGACGAGCACCCCGACGACCCCGTCGCCTCGGTCGCGACGGGCTTTCGCGAGCGGGTGCACCGCGAGCTCGGCGTCGGCGCCCTCGACGCGTTCGTCGACCAGCATCGAGCCGACCTGGGGTACGTGCGCGCGCGGCGCGCGCCCTGGAGCGAACGCCCGGCGCGAGTGCCGGGGCTCGGCGTCGGACTGGTTCGCCCCGCGGTCGAGGTCTACGACACGAGCGTCGGTCCGATCCTGCTCGCGTGGACCGTCTCGACACACTTCGCCACGCCGCTCGTCGACGCCGTGGTGACGATGGCGGCGGCGACGGCCGAACGAGGCGTCCCGGTGACCGCGGTCCTCGTGCGTCCGGACTACAAGGACGACTTCCAGGGACAGAACCCGTACGTGGCGCTCTCGTGGCGGGGCGGTGACCCGGTCCAATCGGCGACCACGCTGCTCGAGCGACTTGCGGCCCTCTACCGCGGCCAGTTCGAGGACCTGCCCCTGCACTTCTTTCGCACGTCACTCGCCGGCTCGGGGCGCGACGACCTGCGCGCGATCTACCTCGCGTCTCCCAGCCAGGCCTGGGATGGCGGCTGGGTCATCAAGGAGGGCGAGCGCGAGAACGTGGCGAACCGGCTCCTGCTGCCCTTTACCTACGCCGAGCTCGCCGACCTGCGCGGCGGGGCTGTCGCCGACGCGACTAGCCGAGTGCGCCAACTGTTCGATGACGTGACGGTCACCCTCGGCGCGGCCGGTGGCCCCGCCTGGCCGGTCGCACTGCTCGAGGCGGCGTCGTGACCGGCGTCTTTGACGTCGCCGCGAGCCCGCTTCGCCAGGCCGACGGCCAGGACGCGGTGCCCCACCCCCTACTCATCGAGGCGAGCGCCGGCAGTGGCAAGACGTGGACGCTCGCGCACCTCGCGGTGCGATTCATGCTCGAAGACGGCGTCGCGCCCGACGAGTTGCTGCTGGTCACCTTCACCCGCGACGCCGCGCGCGAGCTGCGCGGGCGCGTGCGGTCCCACCTGCGCCGGGTGCTCGACCTTCTCGAGGGTCTCGAGGCGGGCACCGCGGCGCCGAGCCACGAGTGGGAGCGCTACTTCGCGGCGTTGGACCCGGCGCGCCGCTCGAGCCTGCTCGCGCTCGGCCGGACACGACTCGGCGAGCTCGACGCCCTGCACGCCCAGACCATTGACGCCTTCGCGGCCGAGCACGTGGAGTCCGCGCGCACGATGAGCGAGGCGCAGCGCCAGTGGCGCCAGGCCGGCAACGAGGTCATCGCGGCGCACGCCCTGCGCGCGCCCGACGACGCGGCACTGCTCGGCGACTTCTCGTCGCTCGAGATGGTGCGGAGCGTCGCGCGCGCCCTCTACGACGCCGGCCTGCGCGTCAAGGACGGCCGCGTGGCGACGCCGCCGTCGCTCGTCGTGCTGCCGACCGGCGGCGCCGGTGCCGAGGACACCGCGGCCGATCGCGCCGCGCGCGTCCAGCGAGACCTCGCCGTCGCCATCGTCGGCCGCTTCGCCGAGCTGCTCGACGCCACTCGAGCCACGACGTTCGCCGACGTGATCCTGGCGCTGCTCGATCGAACTCGCGACGCCGGCTCCGAGGTCTTCGTCGCGCGGATGCGCCAGCGCTTCCGGATCGTGATGATCGACGAGTTCCAAGACACCAACCACCTGCAGTGGGAGGTCTTCTCCCGCCTGTTCCTCGACGCACCCGAGACGCGCCTCGTGGTGGTCGGCGACCCTAAGCAGGCGATCTACCTCTTCCGATCTGGCAGCGTGGAGACATTCCTCGCCGTGCGCGCGCTGTGTCACGCGCGCGGCGTGCCGGTGACCGTGCTACCCGACAACCACCGCTCGGACCCCGCGCTGCTCGAGTGCGTCAACCAGTTCTTCGAGGGGGCGTCGTTCCGCTACGACCTCGAGGACCGTGACGACCTCGCGATCAGCTTCGCGCCCGCCCGGGCCTTCCTCGCACCCGACGAGACGGGCCACCGACTCGCGCTCGCTGACGGGTCGGCACCGATGCACCTGCGCGTGGGCAGGGCCGACGACGAGACCGTGGTCGACGAGGTCGCCGACTACGTCGCGCTCGCGCACGCACGCGGCGTCGACTACCGCGAGATCGCAGTGCTCTGTCGAACCCGGCGCGAGTGCCTCGCCCTGGCGCACCATCTCGCGCGCCGCCAGATCCCCGCGACGACCTCGGCCGACGAGAGCGTCGCCGCCAGCACCGCGGCCTTCCAGCTGCGCCTGCTCGTCGTCGCCCTCGCCGATCCCGACGAGCCGGCGCACACCGAGGTCCTACGGGTCTCGTGGTTCCGCGACGCCCTGGGGTGCGACGGCGAGCCCGACGAGCTCGTGGCGCGCCTCGCCGAGGCGTTCGCGACCCACGGCGTCGCCGCGATCACCCGGTTCCTGCACGACCGCCACCTCCTCGCCACGGTCATGGCAACGCGCGACGGCGAGCGCCACGTGACCGACCTCTGGCACCTGGCCGAGATGATGGGCCGGGAGTGCCGCACCGTCGGGTCGCTACCCCTCGTGCTCGACTGGCTCGACGGCCTCGCGAGCGCCGACGACGTCGAGCCCGGCACGCGCGCGCGGCGGCTGGAGACCGAGAGCGACGCCGTGCGCGTCATGACCGTGCACAAGGCCAAGGGCCTCGAGTTCGACACGGTGCTCGTGCCGTACCTCAACCAGAGCCATCCGCGCGCCAGTCGTATCGACCGCCCGTCGGCGCGTCAGTGGGTCGACGTGGACCACGTGACCGTGGACGCCGGGACCGGGATCGACTGGGACGATCCAAGCGAGCGCGAACGGCGCGCCTTCGCGAGCGAGCTCGCCGAACACCGCCGGCTCGTCTACGTCGCGCTGACGCGCGCCAAGCGCCACCTGGTCGCCTGGCTCGCCGTCGGCCACCAGCAGCCGCTCACGGGGGAGTTCGCGCGGCTGGTCTTTGACCGCCCGGCACCGCCGAGCGTCGCCAATCGCCCCTACGACGAGGTCTGGCAACACTTCGGGGACACCCGGCGACCGACCAAGCAGCTCGACCGGGACATCAAGCACGACGCCGCGGGCGTGCTCGAGGACCTCTGGGGCGGCGCGAACCGATTCTCGATCTATCCGATCGGCGACGGCCTGGTCGCCGCCGCGCTCGAGCGCGACGCGCGTCCTGACGCCGCGCACGAGCCACGCGTCTACGCGGCGGGCAGCGCGCCGCGGGTGGACTGGGAGCGACGCCGCTGGTCCTACACCGACCTCGCCGGCACCCTCAAGTCGATGCCGCCGGTCGAGGGCCACGCCGAGGACGAGCGCGTCGGCGGCTACGACGAGACCGTGGTCGAGGGCGGTGCGTCGGGTGTGATCGACGAGGTGGCCCCCGGCGTGCGGACGGTCTTCGGCACGCTCGCCGGGGCGCGGCTCGGCGCGGCGGTGCACGCACTACTCGAACGTCACGTCGGTGCCCCGGACCGCGACCTGCGCGCGAGCGCCGAGGCGGTCCTCGAGCGCGAGGGCTTCGCCGCCACCGACGTCGCGGCGAACCTCGGGGTGATCCTGGCCTCGACGGCGGCGGTGCTGGCGCGGCCGGCGGGGCCGCTGCTCGAGGACCTCGCCCTTGGCGACCTCGGCGCGCGCGACGTGGCGCGCGAGATGCGCTTCGTGCTCGCCTTGGGCGAGCAGCGCCGGCGCGAGCGGCTGGCGGCGGCGGCGCGCGCGATCCTCGAGCACGACCGGTCGGGACCAGACGGCCGTGGACTCTTCGCGGACTACTTCGCGCGGCTCGCGCGTGACGTCGAGGGACTCGACGAGGGCTCGCTCATCGGGAGCCTCGACCTGGTGGTGCGCCGCGCCGACGGCCGGTTCGCGATCGTCGACTACAAGACCGATCAGCTCGCGGGGCTCGAGCGACCCTTCGAGGCGACGCGCCTGCTCGCGTCGATGCGCGAGGCGCACTATCCGCTCCAGGCACTGCTCTACTCGGTCGCCCTGCACCGGCACCTACGCGGCTCGCTGGCGAACTACGACCCCGATCGGCACCTCGCCGGGGTCGGCTACTACTACCTGCGCGTGGTCGGCGACCCAACGGCTTGGCCCGAGGACGGCTTCGTCGCCTGGCCGGTCACGCCCGCGGCCGTTCGCCACGCGTCCGACGCGCTCGGAGACGTCGCGTGACCGCCCGCGACCTCACGGTGGTGGACCGCGAGCTCGCCGAGGTCGTCCTGCGCCGGTTCGGCCCGCCGACCCGCTCGGCGCTGCTCGCTCGCATCGTCACGTCCCTCGCGCGCGCCGTGCGCGAGGACCACGCGGCGATGGACCTTACGCGCGACGACGACTCGTTTGGCGACGCGCGGCTCGCACTCGACGCGCTGCGTGCGGCGCCGACGCTCTGTGCGTTCATCGGGCGCGACGACGAACTCGGGGCGAGCGGCGCGCCGCTCGTGGTCTTTCACGACCGGTACCTCTACCTGCGCCGGTGGGCTCGTGCGGAGTGGCGCGTCGCGCAGGCCATCGACGAGGCGCGCGCGGCCGAGCTCGAGCTGCCCAGTGGCCTGACGACCCAGGGCGTCGACGCGGCGATCGCGGCCGCGACCGAGGAACTCGGCCGAAACGGGTTCGTCGCGGCCGAGCTCGGCGAGGTCGTCACGCGGCTGTTGGCGCGCCGGGTGTCCTTCGTGACGGGGGGACCCGGGACGGGCAAGACGTGGCTCGTCACCCAGGCGCTGCGCGTGCTCGAGCGAGCGCTCGGGGTGTCGGGGGCGCCGCCGATGACCGTCGCGGTCGCGGCGCCCACCGCCAAGGCGGCGCGGCGCCTGGGCGAGGTCCTCGACGCGGCCGGCGTCGGCGCGAGTCCCGCGGTCCTTGCGCGCGACCGTGACCGCGAGGGGTCACTGCACCACCTGCTCAACCTGCACCCCAACGCCGTCGCGCGGCCGCGGCCGCTCTGGCACGACGTCGTGGTCGTAGACGAGGCCTCGATGGCCGACCTCGCGATGCTCGACCTCCTGCTCCGCTCGGCCGCGGGTTCGCTCGCGCCCTGCCGGGTCGTGCTGGTCGGTGACCCCTACCAGCTGGCGTCGGTGAACGTGGGGGCCGTGCTCGCCGACGCCGTCGACCCCGAGGCCCGCACCGAGGCGCTCGTCACCCGCCTCGCGACGGTGCACCGCACCGAGAACCGGGACATCTTGGACTTCGCCGCGCTCGTCAAGGCCGGCGACGGCGAGGCGGTGCGCGACTTCGTCGCCGCTGGCCACGCCGACGTTCGCCACGTCGGCCGCTTCGAGGACCCCGCGCTGCTCGAGCGGGTGTTCGAGCACGCCCGGGCGCTGCGCGACGCCGCGCGGGGCGGCGACCGCCGCGCCGCGGCGGCACTCGCGAGCACCCTCACGGTGCTCGCCGCCAATCGCGAGGGCCCCGGCTCGGTCGCGTGGTGGAACGAGCGCGTGCGCGCGGCGCTCGCCGAGGGCGGCGTGCCCGGCGGGCGCTTCTGCGTCGGCGAGCCCGTGCTCGTCACCCGCAACCAGCGCACGATCGGGCTCTTCAACGGCGACGTCGGTGTCGTCGTCGAGGCCGGAGGCGAGCTCGTGGTGTCCTTTGACGACGGCCGCGAGCGGCCGCTCGCCGCGATCGCCCACGTCGAGCCGGCGTGGGCGATGACGATCCACAAGTCCCAGGGCAGCGAGTACGACCACGTCGTCGTGGTGCTGCCGCGCGCCGGGTCGCCGCTGCTCTCACGCGAGCTGCTCTACACCGGGATCACCCGGGCGAGGCGCTCCGTTGCACTGGTCGGTGACCTCGCGTCGGTGGCGGCCGCCACCGAGCGCCGGGTCGACCGCGTCTCGGGACTGACCGAGCGCCTGCGCTGACGATCAGTGCCCGATGGCCGGGGCCTCGCCGGTCATGTCGGGCGCGCCCGAGCGCAACAGCAGCGCGGTCAGCACCGCCCCACCGACGAAGATCCACGCCGAGTAGCCAAAGGCCGCGGTGTAGCTGTGCACGCTCGCCAGCTTCGCGTTGAGCACGGTCGGCGCGCGACCCACGAGGTAGCTCGTCGCGGCACTCGCCGCGAGGGTGTTCAGCAGGGCCGTGCCGATCGAGCCGCCGATCTGCTGGGAGGTGTTCACGAGCGCCGAGGCGACGCCCGCGTCGTGGTTGGCGACCCCGAGGGTCGCGGTGTTGAACGACGGCGCGAAGATCAGCCCGACGCCCAGTCCCATGGTGATCAGCGGAACGAGGATGTCCGTGAGGTACGAGCTGTGGATCCCCAGGCGCGTCAGCCACCAGAGTGATGCGGCCGCGATCAGCATCCCGAGCGGGATGAGCGGCCGGGGGCCGAACTTGGGCAGCAGCGAGACGTTCGAGAGCTGCGCGGTGACCGTGATGCCCGCCACCATCGGCAAGAAGGCGAGCCCGGTCATGACGGCGCTGAAGCCGAGGGTGACCTGGAGGTAGTAGGTGAGGAAGAGGAAGACGCCGAACATCCCCGAGCCGGCGACGAGCATCGCCGCGAGCGCGCCGCCCCGGTTGCGGTCCGCGAGGACCCGCAGCGGCAGTAGGGGGAAGCGCGTGCGGCGCTGGACCGCCATGAACGTGCCCAGCAGTACCGCGGCGACGACGAAGCTGCCCAGGGTGTAGGCGTCGGTCCAGGACGTGGTCTCGGCGTGCGAGAAGCCGTAGACGAGGGCGAAGAGCCCCGCGGTGCCGGTCAGCACGCCGGGCCAGTCGAGCGGGTCGTGGTCGACGCCCCGGTCGTGCACCAGCAGCGCGGTCGCGCCGGCCACGCTGATCGCGGCGAAGACGAGGTTGACGAGCAGCGTCCAGCGCCACGAGGCGTACGAGGTGAGCACGCCGCCGAGCAGCAGTCCGAGCGCGCCGCCCGCGCCGGCGACGGCGCCGTAGATCGCGAATGCCCGGCCCCGCTCGTCGGGGTCGGTGAAGGTCGTCGTGAGCAGCGCCAGCACCGCCGGCGCGAGCAGCGCGCCGAAGGCGCCCTGGATGGTCCGGGCGACGACGAGCATCGTGAAGTTCATCGAGGCCGCGCCGAGGGCCGACGCGCCCGCGAAGCCGACGAGTCCGATGATCAACGCGTTCTTGCGACCGATGTAGTCCGAGACGCGTCCGCCGAGCAGGAGCAGACTGCCGAAGGCGAGCGAGTACGCCGTGACGATCCACTGGCGGTCCGAGTTGGAGAAGGCGAGCGCGTGCTGGGCCGTGGGCAGCGCGATGTTGACGATCGTCCCGTCGAGGATGACCATCAGCTGGGAGATCGCGAGCACCGCCAGGATCCACCACCGGCGTTCGTGGGCCTTGGCGGCGTGTGCGGACATCGGTGGCGGGGCGGTGGTCGTGGCGTTGGTCACGGGAACTCCTTCGAGAACTAACTGGAATGGATGACTCCAGTTAAACCACTCTACAGACATCTGGAGCAAAACGTTCCATTTACCTGAGGAACTGCTAAATTCGTTGCCGGGAGTGCCTGTGACCACGAAATCCACTGCGAGCGATCGGCCATTACGGGCCGATGCGGCGAGGAACCGCGAGAAGATCCTCGCCGCCGCCGCGGAGGTCTTCGCCGCGCGCGGCCTCGACGTCGTCTTTGACGACATCGCCGCGGCGGCCGACGTCGGCGTCGCCACCGTCTACCGGAGATTCCCCGACAAGGACTCGCTCGTCTGGGCGCTCTTCGAGCACGAGATCGATGAGATCGCCGACCTCGTGCGCGCCGCCAACGACATGGCCGGCGCGTGGGACGGCTTCGTGTGGTTCCTCGAGCGGGCCCTCGAGCGGCTCTGTGCGAACCGCGGGTTGCGCGAGGTGATCATGGGCGCGCCCTACGCCGAGGAGCGGATGCTCGCCGCCAAGACCCGCATCGTGCCGCCGTTGATGACCCTCGTCACCCGGGCCCAGCGCGAAGGGCGGCTGCGCCCCGACGTCGTCGAAGCGGACATCCCCGTGCTCGAGATGATGATCAGCTCGCTGTCGGGCGGCGCGAACGTCGCCGCGCCGGACCTGTGGCGCCGCTACCTGCGCATCATGCTCGATGGCCTGAGGACCCAGCGACGCGCGCCGAGCCCGCTGCCCGACCCGCCGACCGAGGCGGTCATCGCCGAGGCCATCCGCGCGTCGCGCTGTCGACCCAACAGCCGCAGCCACGAGCCGCTCACGTAGGCGGGCGCACGGCGCCACGACGTCCACCGGCGCCGCACTGTCATCGGTGGCACCCGTGCGGTGCCGCGAGAATCAGTCGACGAGGCCCTTGTGGAGCCGGACCTTCTCCTTCTTCATCTGGCGCTTCTCCTTGAGGCTCTTGCCAGCCTTCTTGGAGGTGATCTTTCGGGGAGACTTGTCAGCCATGTCAACCCCCTTCCTCTCTGCAGGGTACTCCCTCGATGAATCGGCCGGCCCATCGGGGGCGTGGCGGCCCGGCGGGCGGCCGTAGGCTCGGCCCCACGGCGCGCGATGCGTCGTTCGAGGGAGAGGCATTCTCATGACCCCTAACGTTGGCCTCCAACTGCGCTCGACGGTGACGAGCGACGGCCGGCTCGAGTTGACCCTGGTCGACGAGCCCGTCGTCGAGCCCGGCGAGCACGACGTGCTCGTGCGCGTCGAGGCGACGCCGATCAATCCCTCGGACCTCGGGCTGCTGCTCGCCGGGGCGGACCTGTCGAGCGCGGTGCGCGCCGACGTCGACGCGCACCCATCGGTCACCGCGACGATCGACGCCGCAGTCCTCGCGACTCTCGCCGGCCGGCTCGACACCTCGATGCGCGTGGGCAACGAGGGCGCGGGCACGGTCGTCGCGACGGGACCCGGCGCGCGCGAGCTGCTCGGTCGCACCGTCGCGGTGGCCGGTGGCTCGATGTACGCCCAGTACCGCACCGTTGACGCGTCGCTGTGCCTCGTGCTGCCCGAGGGCACGCCGGCCCGGGCCGGCGCGTCGGCCTTCGTCAATCCGATGACCGCGCTCGGGATGCTCGAGACCATGCGCCTCGAGGGCCACGGGGCCATCGTGCACACCGCGGCGGCGTCGAACCTCGGCCAGATGCTCGTGCGGCTCTGTCAGGCCGAGCGCGTGCCGCTCGTGAACGTGGTGCGCCGGCCCGAGCAGGCGGCCCTGCTCGCCTCGATCGGGGCGCAGTACGTCTGTGACTCGAGCGCGCCGACCTTCGAAGCCGACCTCGCGGCCGCGGTCGCGGCCACGTCGGCGACGATCGCCTTTGACGCGACCGGCGGTGGCACACTCGCGAGCCAGATCCTCACCGCGATGGAGGCGGCCGCCGTCACCGGCGCCCCCTACAGCCGCTACGGCTCGTCGGTCCACAAGCAGGTCTACGTCTACGGGGGGCTGGACCGGGGTCCGACGGTGCTGACGCGAAGCTTCGGCTTCGCCTGGGGCGTCGGGGGCTGGCTGCTGACGCCGTTCCTCGGGCGCATCGGCCCCGAGGCCGTGGCGCGACTGCGCCAGCGCGTCGCCGACGACCTGACGACGACCTTCGCGAGCAGCTACTCGCACGTTATCTCGCTCTCCGACGCGCTCGACCTCGCGGTGCTGCGCGCCTACGCGCGCCAGGCGACCGGCGAGAAGTACCTCATCGAGCCGCACCGGGGCTGACCCACGGCGACGGTCGACGACGCGCGTGCGATGATGCGAGCGTGGCGATCATCACGGTCTTTCGCAGTCGCTTGCGTCCCGGCGTCGAGGACGAGTACCAGCGCCTCGCCAAGGCGATGAGCGAGCTCGCCCACGCGATGGACGGCTTCATCGAGG
>JAKAFH010000043.1 GCA_021818025.1 Actinomycetes bacterium
ATTCATTACCAGGGGCCTCCTCGTGATGCCTTCGACAGCAATCACGATGTCGGGGCCCCTGGCCCCAGTGGTGGATACTCAGTCAACTCAGTGGGATCGCTGATCCCCACTCATTCCGGAAGACCCAACTGTGCTGAGTCACAGACTGATGTAGCGTCCCCTCTCCGGTCGTGCCACGTGACCGGCCTTTGCCAGATAGTCGAGAGTGGCCGTCACCCTTCGTAGGTCGTCGTCACGGCCCAAGGCGAGTAGGTGGGTGAGAATCTCTGACGGGGAGAGCGATCCCTCGACTTCCCGAAGGGTGCTCAAGATGGCCTCAGTCCGGGGCAGTGTCGCGATATCGCCGCCTCGGGTGACACTGTTTCGAAGCGAGGCGAGTTGAGCCTCGTATCCTCGGGCCTCCGCGACGTACTCGGCAATTCTCTGCCTCGTCACCGCGAGTTTGGCCTCGACTGCGGCGATGAGCTGGGACGTGCTCACGATGTCTCCTATTAACAAACAAAGAACAAAGATTACTTTGCTACTTATGATCCGTCAAGTGCGTCCGAGTCGGCTCCTCGAATGATTGGGACCTAGGCTGGGGGTCGATTTTCGCGCGGAACGATCCGCGGAGGTTCTCGCGGAAGTCCCGCCCTCGTAGCTCAGGGGATAGAGCGTCGGTTTCCTAAACCGTGTGCGCAGGTTCGAATCCTGCCGGGGGCACCATCCGGGAGTCGCCCCGGTTTATTCGTCGAAGTGGAGGTTCGAGTTCCGTGACTGAAGCGCTGTTGGTTATGGATATGCAGGTGGGGATCGTTGAGCGACTGGGTGCCAAAGCCCCGTCGGAACTGTCCAACGCGCGATTGGCATTGGCGGCCGCGCGCTCGCACGACATGCCCGTCATCTTCGTTCGTGTGGCGTTTCGAGATGGTACGCCGGAAGTCAGTCATAACAACAAGTCGTTCTCATCGCTGTCGAGGGCTCAGTCGTTCGGCGAGACGGATGCATCGACGCAAATCCATCCGGACCTCGCTCCCCAGCGTGGTGAGGTGGTCGTGACCAAACGCCGGGTTAGCGCATTCGCGGGCAGCGACCTCGACGTCGTGCTTCGATCGATGTCGGTTGACGCGCTGGTACTTACCGGTATCGCGACCAGCGGGGTAGTCCTATCGACGACGAGACAAGCAGCGGACCTCGATTTCCGGATCACGATCCTTCGAGACGCGTGCGCTGACGCTGACGATGAGGTTCATCGTGTCCTCATGGACAAGGTCTTTCCGCGGCAGGCCACGGTCATAACGACTGACGAGTGGATTTCGCACGTCGCCGGTGACTCTCCCGAGGTCTGGCTGAAACGGGAAACTATCGACTCCGATGGACTAGGTGTCACGACGAGTTGGTACGCGAAGGGAACACCTACCGCGTCACAACCTCGCGGTGCGAACGGGTTCCGAAAGTCGTGACGTGCCGCGAGCGATCCGATCGACGACTTCCCGCTGACGGGTTGTGGTGCGAGGGGGAATCACTATCGACTTGGTGCGCAGAATGCAATGCGACGTCAGGTCGCGGTGCCCGAGTGGGCCGTTCGTCGAATGATCTCGTCCTTCATCGTGGGGGTGAGGTCATTGAAATAGGCCGAGTACCCCGAGATGCGCACCAGGAGATTCGGATGAGCCGACGGGTCGGCGCGGGCCTCGATCAACACGGCGGGATCGAGGATGTTGGTCTGGACCTGCATGCCGCCGCCGCGAAAGTACGTCCGTACCAGTGAACTGAGGACGCGGCGTCCGTTGGCGCCGCGCAACGTGGCCTGGTCGAACAGCACGTTGAGATTGACCCCGTTGGACAGTGAACGGGTATCGACGCGATTGACCGAGTTGAACACCGCGGTCGGACCCTCGCGGTCCATGCCGTTCTCGGGAGAGAGGCCCGACGCGAAGCAGGCCGACGCCAGTCGACCGTTGGGTAAGGCCCCGGTCACGCTGCCGAAGTGAGCGTGGGTCGTCATGGAGTACACGCCAGCGACGTACGGCCCGTCTCGTCGGCTCCGGTGCCGCGCGAGTTCGCTGCTGAAGCGCTCGAGCACGTAGGCGGTGTATCGATCGACCAGCGCATCGTCGTTGCCGAACTTGCCCAGACCCCGCAGGTACGCGAACAGGTCGCGGTCATCGAGGTTCGCCTTCAGCGCCGCGACCAGTTGGGGAAGGGTCACGCGCCGGTCAACGAACACCGAACGTTCGATCGCGGCGAGACTGTCACCTGTGTCCGCGGGCCCCACGCACTGAACCCCCGAGCTGTTGTAGCGCGCGCCACCTGCTGTACTGCAGGTGCCGCGCTCGAGGCAGCCGCGCAACAGCATGCTCGTCATCGGTGTCGGGTGGAAACGCATGTTGGCGCTCTCTACGGCGTGCAAGTCGCCGACCATACGGGCTACGACGTGCGCCAGCTGGGTCTCGAAGGCCGCGGTCACGTCGTGCATCGTCCGCATCTCGGTCACGGGTGGCGTGCGGGCTCCGACGCGCCACCGACTCGAGAAGCGACGGCCCTCGTTGAGCGCGAGCTCGAGGATGATCGGCAGATTAAAGAGGGCGGCGTCCGTGGATCCGAACGTCGCGCCGGGCACGACGGGTTCGACGCAACCACAGATCGCGAAGCCCAGTGCGTCACCTTCGTCGCACCCGCGCTCGACGAGGGCACTGACGATGGCGTCGTCGTTGTAGAGCGCCGGGGTGTTCGCCCCGTCGCACAGCATCGCCGCGATCTGATCGGTGAAGGACTGCGGGCTCGATCGGTGCAGTCGCACGTGGAGATTCGGTTGGCGCATGCGAAGGGCGTCGATAACCTCGAGGAAGAGGTGACTCAGCTCGGTGGTCGCGTCGCGGCCAGTTACGTCGACGCCCCCCAGGGTGACCGCTTGACCGCTCATGAGGCCCCCGTGCAACTTCGTCGTCGCGTCAGAGAAGACCGGGATGACTTCGCAGAGCTTGATACAGAAGGCCGCCACGAGTTCGCGGGCCCGCTCGCGGGTGAGCGTTCCCGCCGCCACGTCGCGTTGGTAGAAGGGCCAGAGCAGTTGGTCCAGGCGACCCGGGCTCACCCCGTTGTCCAGACTCTCGAGCGTGATGGAGATCTGCGCGAAAGTCAGTGACTGGACCGCTTCGGCGAACGTTCGCGCGGGCTCGCGCGGGACGCGCCGACAGGTCTCGGCGATCTCGAGCAGTTCGCCGCGGCGCAAGGGGTCGTCCTCGGTCGCGGCGAGCCTCGCGGCCTCGTGGGCGTAGCGTTCGGCGAACGCGGCGAGCCCGTTGGCCGCCGTCTCGACGGCGTCGAGGAACTCGATCTGGGGCGAGGTGGGCGCGAAGCCCTCACGTGCCTCGTGCGCGCGTGCCACCAGTCCATCGGTGCCGAGTTCGAGGAGCATCTCGTAGTCGGGAACGATGTGCGCGATCCCGCCGAGTTCGTTGAGGGCGTAGTACCGGGGCTTCAACTGGTCGACGATGAGCCGTACCTTGCGCCACGGTTCTCGGTACGCGAGGTACGGAATGGACCGCCGCAGCCAGAACCCGCGGATGGCCTTGAGCCGGGCGGCCTCGTCCGGGCTGATCTGTAGCGGGTTGACCGCGCGCGTTGGGAACGATGACGGATTGGCGAGCATCGCGACGCCGTGCAGCTCGGGGTAGATCGCTCCGGCGACGCGTTTGGACGTGAAGTTCCCAACGATGAGCTCGTCGTCGTAGATGTGAACGCTCTTTTCGAGCAGGACTCGACTGAGTGCCTGGGCCATGCGCACCTCGGTGGGCAGCGGTGCCGTCGACCGGTCGCGAAAGTACGCAGTCCAGATCAGCGCACGCTCGGCGCAGACGCCCGGCGACGCCTCCTGGACCGCGCGTTGCAGTCGCCGCACGCGCGCCGACACTGCGTCGGCGCGACCGTCAGTCGTAGATCGTGACATCGATCCCTCTTTCCTCGAAGCGGCTGGCAAACTTCTCGAGATCGCGGCGTTCCATGGTGGCGAGATGGAACGGCGCCAGCGGCGAATCGAGGTGGGGCTTCTTGGCCTCGCCCAGTCCGTGGTAGCCGAGTAGGTGAATCCTCGTCAGACCGTGCGTGTGAAGCAGGTCGGCGGTGGCGCGCACGTTCTCCTCGTCGTCGTTGAAGCCCGGGACGACGGGCATGCGCGCGACGAGCTCGACCGGCGAGTTCGCGAGCCTCGCGAAATTGGCGAGGATCAGCTCGTTGCCCAGTCCGGTGAGGCGTCGGTGGACGGCGCTGTCCATGTGTTTCACGTCGAAGTACACGAGGTCGAGGGATGTAAGGAGAGGCGCCATCCGCGACCAGGGGAACAGGCCGCAGGTCTCGATCGCCGTGTGAACCCCCCGGCCGCTCAGTCGGGCGAGGAGACTCCCGAGTGCCGGGGCCTGGACCATTGGCTCGCCGCCCGAGAAGGTCACCCCTCCGCCGGAGTCTTCGAAGAACGCCAGATCCCTGAGCAGGTCTCCTTCGAGCTCATCGATGTTCACGCGCCGGCCGATCAGCCGAATGGCGTCGTGGGCGCACTCGCGCGCACAGGCACCGCACGCACTGCAGCGATCGAAGTCAACTCGCGCGAGCGCCCCGAGCCGTATGGCACCTTCCGGACAGACCTCGCCACAGCGTCCCGAGTGTTCGCACCGCTCCGCGTAGACGGCGATCTCTGGCCCGCGCCGCACCGCTTCGGGATTCTGGCACCAGAGGCAGCGCAGGGGACAGCCCTTTAAAAAGACGGTCGTGCGGATGCCGGGGCCGTCGTGCAACGAGAACCGCTGGACGTCCACGACGACAACCTCATCGACGACCACCGTGCCCACCGTCCCCCCTTTGTCCCCATCTTCCTTCAAGGAACTATTGCGCGCAATCGGTTCGCGCTGGGTCGCTCAGGCTCGCGGCGTCCAGCTTGCATCGGCTGATCCGTTGCTGTCCCAACCGGTCCGCCGGCGGGGCGAGGGTACCCGGGTCGAAGGCGGCTCGCATCAGTCGACTAGATCACCCACGACGAGATGGCGCGCTGGTTCGCCGATCACTCCAACGTGGCGGCGTCGAAGGCGACTCGCGTGTCATCCAGCGAGACGACCATCGACGGGGTCATGGGCCGATGCGACTGCGCGGCGAGGCGAACGACCGTTCCCCACACGGCGAAGCCGATCGCGTGCGACGCGAACGTCATGGGGCCCTCAACGACCTTGACCTCGACCACACCCGTCCCGTTCATCGACAGGGCCGACTGTTGCATCCGCTCCATCGCCATCTCCCGGGCGTTGTACATCGCCTCGGTGTAGTTGGTGAGCTCGATGTTCTGAGACTGTTGGGTCAGGGCCGCGCCCATCGTGCGCCGCGGTGCGTAGACGAAACTGGCTCCCGTCGCGAGTCCGAGCGGCTGCCATCCGGCGATCATCAGCCGCGAGAAGTCCCGGGCGGAGAGGTCCGACACGAAGAGCCCACTGGCGTTGATCGCGCCCGCGCCGATCGGCCGCACGGCCGTGCCGAGCAAGGTCACCTCGGTGTAGGTGGAGTAGACCGAGCGCTCAATCGCCACGCCGACGACGCCGTGCGCGCCCACGGCGGCCGCGTCGCGGTGGATCCGGCTAATCGCGTTGGCGAAGGCGTGCGCGTGGGCCTCGGTCGCGGCGACGATCTCGCCTTGACCCCAGCTCCAGAGACCGACCGGAGTCGAGAAGACCGAGTATCCGCTCACGAGTTCCACTGGTTCCCATCCGATGGCGTGGAGGTTCAACTCTTCATCGATCGACAGGTCCGACGTCGTCGATGCGCCACCCTTTTGGGACTTCGACGGTGCGAACGCCGCGCGAACAACCGCCGCGAGGTCGGGCGAACGGTCGTTGGCGACGTCGCTCACGACAGACGCACCGTTGGATCGGGAGTGCGCAGGGCTTGGAAGTCGCCGACGCGACGCAGACGGTTGCCGCGCAGCAGCGCTTGGATCTCGACGTCGCCGCGCTCGTGTTCGTGCTCGACGATGCGTACGTCCACGCCGTGAAGGCCGTCACCGTGTAGTTCGGCGCGGGCACTGGCCCGAACGAGTTCGCGGACCTGGTTGTTGGCGCGGACCAGCTGGTCGATCTCGGTCGCCCCGGCGGTGTTGGACCACCCGCCGATACCACCCCCGCCCATCAGGTACTCGGTGATGCAATAGGCCCAGACGCGAACCGAGGCGATCGTCGCCACCACCGACACGGGCGCGAATCCCGCTTCGAAGGCCTTCGCCAGACGCTGACCCGCGAGGTACGTCGTCCACGGCGCGTCGTTCGACGCGCCGACCCCGTTCACGCGCACCGCGGTGCCGCGCACGTGGAATTCGATGATCCCGGCGCCGGCGAGAGCGCTCTGGGTGTCGACGACGCCGACCACGCCGTGAGCGCCGTGGGCGACCGCCTCGTCGAGCATGCGCGACAGGGCGCTGGAGAAGCCCTGGCGCCACGACTGTTCGATCCAGAGTTGTTCGTAGTTCTGACCCCACATGCGGTGTTCACCCGCGACCATCCCGTGAGGGCACTGGTAGGTCTCGACGTACCCTCCCTGTCCGGCGAAGGGGGAGAGGTTCCGTTGGGCTCCAGCGAGGGCGTAACTCGCGGACTGCATCGCACAGAAGCCCTGGACGAGTCCGACCGGCTCTAGTCCCATGTCGAGACAGGCGGCGAAGTCGGCCACCGAGAGTCCCGAGGAGAACCCGGCCGTGGCCGACGCGACGGGAGTGGGCGAATCGGGCATCAGTTGTCGAGCGAGATGATGGTCGTCGGCTTGGTCAGCGTGACGGGATCGCCCGTTCTCGTGACCGCCGTGCCCAGAGCCAGGAACTCGATGGTGTGCGAACCCCACTGGTGAGACTTCTCCTCGAGACGGACACCAACGATTCCCGACGCCCCGAGTCGGGTCGACTCGTCTTGCATGCGCGTCATGGCGAGTTCTCGCGCCTCGTAGAGCGCCTGGGTGAAGTTGGGTAGCTCGACGTTTTGACCCGTCGTACTCAGCGCTTGACCGAGTCCGCGATGGGCGATGTGGTACACGCAGGTGCCCATGACGAGTCCCTGGGGCGCGTAACCGGTCTGCGAGAGCGTCCAGAAGTCCTGACCCGAGAGGTCCGAGGTGAAGGGCTTGCCGAGCTTGTTGCGTCGCGAGACGCCGTCTTCGGCCTTCACCGCGGTGCCCACCGCGATGAACTCCGCTGCGTCCTTGCCCCATTCGTAGTAGTTGACGTCGAGGCGAACTCCGACGACACCGTCGGCGCCAAGCTCGGCGGCCTCTTCCTCCATCCGGTTCATGGCGAGTTCGCGCGCGTTGTACATCGCCTCGGTCAACTTGGTCAGCTCTTGGCTCTGACTCCACTTACGGGTCTGAATCCCCGTGTGGTAGATCGACGACCCCATGACGAGTCCGACCGGGTGGAACCCCGCCTCCTTGACGAGCAGGAACTCGTTCACCGAGAGGTCCGATGTGAAGAGCCCGTGCTCGAGTTCCTCGAGACGACGCTCGGTGGCCTCGGGGAGGTCGTTGACGTGGTCACTCATTGATTTCCTCCGATGACGAGATGTTCGAGGGCCTGACGGGCCGAATCACTGCGTTCGGCCTCGTTCGCGAGCGACGCGACGAGCCGAGTTATCCATTGGTCGACGTCCAGCGATTCGCCGCGGATGCGGATGCCGCCCGAGAGGTGCGACACGGCGCAACTCAGTCGTGCACCGTCCACCGTCGCCTCGAACTGTTCGTCGCCGACCATGATCCGGACCCTGGCGATGTCGCGCGATTTGCGCAGTCGCCCACCGGCGAGTGTGGTCTCGATCCGATCGCCGAGAGCGTCGGCTAGTTCCGCCGTGAGCGCCGAGAGCAGTGCTTGAACGTCTGAGCCGTTCGCCCGCAGCGTCGCCGCAGCGAGCGCGAGGTCGTAGGAACCGTCAGAGGATGCCACGCGGCGACCTTATCGCCCGCAGTGACGTCGCGGACGGTCGGCCATCGTTGCGCCACGAGTTTCCCCGAGAATCGTCACCGCAGCCACGGTGGCCGACTGCGTGACAGAACGGAAAACCGGGCCCGGCGTCGGTGGGGACGCCGGGCCCGGACACTAACCGGGGATCACCGGACCTACGCGGAGATCACCGGACCTACGCGGAGATCACCTTGCGTTCGCCCTTGGAGGTGACGTCGACCCGGCGCGGCTTCGCGTGCTCGGCGATCGGAATGGCGATCGTGAGCACACCGGATTCGTAGTCGGCGTCGATCTTCTCGGAATCCAGACTCGTGCCGAGGAAGATCTGGCGGGTGAAGGTGCCGTAGGGGCGCTCCGACATCAACCGCTCGACGCCCTCCGTGGACTTCGGCGCGGTTCGCTCAGCCTGGACCGTGAGGACGTTGTTCTCGACGGTGAGTGAGATCTCCTTCGGGTCGACCCCTGGCAGGTCGACGAAGATCAGGAACGAGTCGCCGTTGCGGTACGCGTCCATCGGAACCGAGTGGGTCCGCGCCACGTCGGGGCTCGCCCAGAATTGCTGGAGGAACCGGTCGATGTCCCTAAATGCGTCAGTTCGAACAAGAGCCATGTGAAAACCTCCTGTTTGATTGTTGTGCTCTTGACTCGTCGAATCACTTCGACGGACTCATTTTAGCACTCTCGTAATGAGAGTGCCAACGCTCGTCATACCTGGTCATAAGGGATACTCACGCGCACCGACGGTTGCCGTCGCGCGACGAGCGCCCAGCGGGCGATTTCCGCGATGAGCGGGCGCCGCGCGCGAACCAATCGATGTGGTGCCCGTTACAGTCGTGACTAATTCCGACGATTGGAGACCGCCGTGACCACGCTCGCGAACCGTCCGAACACCGCACTACTCGTCATCGATGTGCAAAACGGTGTCGTCGACAACGCCTACGACCGTGACGCCGTGGTCGCCAACATCGGCCGCGTCGTGGCGAAGGCCCGAAGCGAGCAAGTGCCGGTGGTGTGGGTCCAACACAACGACGAGGGCCTCATCCGCGACAGCGAGGAGTGGCAGCTGGTTCCCGAGTTGCGCCGAGACGACTCGGAGGTGCTCGTCGACAAAAGCTACGGGGACTCCTTCGAGGCGACGGTACTCGAGGACGAGTTGGCGGCCCTCGGCGTCGGTCGACTCGTCGTCGTCGGTGCTCAGACCGATGCGTGCATCCGCTCGACGCTGCACGGTGCCTTCGCGCGCGGCTACGACGCGGTGCTGGTCAGTGACGCTCACACCACCGAGGACCTCAGCCAGTGGGGCGCCCCGCCGCCGGAGGGGGTCATCGCGCACACCAATCTCTACTGGAGCGAACAGTCCGCACCCGGTCGCAGGGGCGGAACCGTCGAAACACGAAGCGTCGACTTCAGCCCGCCGGCCTGAGTTCCCACGAAGTCCCTCGGACGTAGGCGCGGGTCGTCGCTGAGTTCGTCGGCTACTCGTCGGCGTGGGCGCGCGCGACCTTGCCCACGGCGTCGGCGACGGCCTTGGCGACGCTCGCGTTGAATACCGTCGGCACGATGTAGTTGGCCGAGAGGTCGTCAGAGCTCACGGCGTCGGCGATCGCACGGCCGGCCGCGATCTCGACCTCTTCGGTGATGCGCGTCGCACCCGCGTCAAGCAGTCCGCGGAAGATGCCGGGGAAGGCGAGCACGTTGTTGATCTGGTTGGGCTCGTCGCTTCGACCGGTGGCCACGATCGCCGCGTGGCGACGCGCGATCTGCGGGTCGATCTCGGGGTCGGGATTGGCCAGGGCGAAGACGATTGACTTGGGCCCCATGACGGTGAGTTGTTCTTCGGTCACGAGGTTCGGTCCGGACACGCCGACGAAGACGTCGGCGCCGCGCATCGCCTCGGTGAGGTCGCCGCGGCGCTTCTCGGCGTTCGTGTGGGTGGCGAGCCAGCGGCGATCCTCGTCGAGGTTCGGGTCGTTCTCGTCCAAGATTCCGTGGCGATTGACCCCGATGATGTCTCCGACGCCCTCGGCCATCAAGAGCTTCGAGATGGCCACGCCGGCCGCACCGACGCCGAGCATGACGACTCGGACGTCCTTCATCTCCTTACCCACGACGCGCAGCGCGTTTCGCAACGCGGCGTAGACGACCACGGCGGTGCCGTGCTGGTCGTCGTGGAAGACCGGGATGTCGAGCAGGTCGCGCAGTCGACGCTCGATCTCGAAGCATCGCGGCGCCGCGATGTCCTCAAGGTTGATGCCGCCGTAGACCGGGGCGAGGCACTGCACGATGCGCACGATCTCGTCGACGTCCTGGGTGTCCAAGCAGACCGGCCAGGCGTCGATGTCGGCGAATCGCTTGAAGAGCAGGGCCTTGCCCTCCATGACGGGCAGGGCCGCCTCGGGACCGATGTTGCCCAGGCCCAGCACCGCTGAGCCGTCGGTGACCACGGCGACGGTGTTGCGCTTGATCGTGAGGTTACGCGCGAGGGACTTGTCCTCGGCGATCGCGTTGGAGATTCGCGCGACGCCAGGCGTGTAGGCCATCGAGAGGTCGTCGCGGGTCTTGAGCGCGATCTTGGGCTTGACCTCGATCGTGCCGCCGAGGTGCATCAGGAACGTGCGGTCGCTGATCGCGTGGACCTTGGCGCCCGCGACGGCCTCGACGACCTGGCCGAGGACTGACGCGTGGTCTTCGTTGCTCGCGTTGCAAGTCACGTCAACGACCATGTGGCCGTCGATCGGCTCGACCACGTCGAGGGCGGTCACGAGGCCGCCGGCGTCGGCGACGGCGGTCGCGATGTCGGGAATCGTCGACGCCGCGTCCAAAATGACGCGCATGGTGATGGAGTAGGAGGCGCTGGGCATGCTCATGGGGGGTTCACGGCTTTCTCGCGGGATGGTTTGCTGGTGCCGCCGAATGCGCCCGAAGGCACCGCCGTCCATGCTAGGTCGCGGGCCGCAACGCCTTTGGAGTCCGAAGACCGTTACTTCGGGGTAACGCTAGGCACCGATGACCCGGACCGGTCCGCGGTAGAGCGCCGGTCGTCGGAAGCGCATGACAGCGATCTGGGCGCGCCGGCGCAGCACCTCGTCCAGGTCGAGCGTGGCGGTGATGACCTGGGGTTCGGCGCCCGATGACTCGGCGAGGATGACGCCCCACGGGTCGACGATCAACGCGTGGCCGAAGGTCGCGATGCCCTCGGCCGTGACGCCGGCTTGGGTCGCGGCGACGACGAAGGCGTGGTTCTCGATCGCGCGCGAGCGCACCAGCACGTGCCAATGGCTCTTGCCGGTGCTGGCGTTAAAGGCCGCCGGTATCGCGAACACGTCGGCCCCGTTGGCGGCGAGCGCCTGGTAGAGCTCGGGGAAGCGAACGTCGAAGCAGACCGAGAGCCCGACGCTGAAGCGCTTCAACCGGGCGACCACCAGCTCCTCGCCGGCGCTGAGGTTGTCCGATTCCCGATGGGTCACCGCACCGGGCACGTCGACGTCAAAGAGGTGGGCCTTGCGGTAGGTCGCGACGATCGAACCCGTCGCGTCGATCAGGACGCTCGTGTTGAACGGACGGTCGCCCTCGCGCCGCTCGAGCATGCTGCCCAGGTGCAGGTGGATGCGCCGACGCTTGGCCACGGCCGCCAGGCGCGTGGTCGTGGGACCGGGGATGGACTCGGCCACCTCGGCGTAGCGCCGCGCCGGCCCGAGGTAGTTGAAGTACTCGGGCACCTGGACGTAGGTCGCGCCCTCGTCGGCGGCGAGCTCGATCAAGGCGATAGCGGACTCGAGGTTGTGAACGGGGTCCGAACCCGAGTTCATCTGAATCGCGGCGACGTTGACCGTGCGAGCCTTCACGAAGCCTCCTGTCCTAGTGGCAATCTACCGGCGGTGACAGCGAGTTAGTCGGGCTCGGTGGAGGTGGACGTGGCGACCCAGTCGCGTACCTCGTGCTTGCGGGTCTTGCCGGTCGCGGTCTTGGGCAGCTGGTTTGCGACGAGCACGCGCTTGGGCACCTGGAACCCCGCGAGATGGGCCCTCGCGTAGGCGATCACCGACTCGGGGATCGCCGCCTCGTCGAGCGATCCGTCGGGCACCACGACCGCCCACACGGCCTCGCCCCAGTACTCGTCGGCGACGCCCACGATGACGCTCTCGAGGACCCCGGGGGCGCTGCTCACGACGCGCTCGACGTCGACCGAGGACACGTTCTCGCCGCCGGACTTGATGATGTCCTTCAGCCGGTCGGTGAACCAGACGACGCCGTGCTCGTCGAGGTGGCCGATGTCGCCGCTGTGGAACCAGCCGTGGGCGAAGGCGTCGGTGTTGGCCTCGCGGTTGTTCCAGTAGCCACTCGCCACGTGCGGACCGCGATAGGCGATCTCGCCCGTCTCGCCGGCGGGCACGGGGTGTCCGTCGGCGTCGAGGCAGTCGGTGCGAACCGTCGGGACCGACGGCCCCCACGATTCGGGCGCGGTGCTTCGATGCTCGGGCCACTGCAGGACCGTGGCGGGGACCACCTCGGTCTGGCCGGAGCCGAGGATCACCGCCGCGTTCACGAAGGCGTCGTCCACCCGCGCGAGCAACTCGCGGCTCATCGGGGCCATCGCGTACACGGCACGACGCACGGAGGTGACGTCGCGCGCGGCGCTCGCTTGCGCGGCCACGACCGCCCCCCACATCATGGGCAGCAGCATCAGGTGGGTGACCCGGTGCGCCTCGACGGCGTCGAGGAGGGCGTCGGGGTCAAAGGGGCCGACGAGGACGACGGTTCCCCCGGTCACGAGCACCGGCAGGCAGAGCGTGTTGAGGGCCGTGGTGTGAAAGAGGGGCAGGACGTTGAGCAGGACCGAGGGCTCAGATCCCCACCGGTGTTCCATTATGAGGGCGTTGGTGAGGCTCGCGACGAGGACGCTGAGGTGGCTCACGAGGACGCCCTTCGGACGAGAGGTCGTGCCCGAGGTGTAGAGGCACTGGACCGTGTCGCGGTCCTCGACGAGCACCGCGAGGGCGGGACCGGCGCCCGAGGCGAGGTCGTCCCAGCGAAGCACCGCGCTGTGGTCGCTGGCGAGTGGCGCGTCGCCCACCACGATCACCGTGGTGACCGCAGCGAGATGCGCGAGCAGGCCCTCGAGGATCGAGACGAAGGCCGCGTCGACCACCACGATGGGCGACGCGGCGTCGGCGATGATCCACTCGACGTCAGCCGGCGCCAGCGTCACGTTCACCGGCATGGCGACGAGGCCCGCCTTGGCGCAGGCGAAGTAGGTGGCTAACAAGCGCCACGAGTTGCCCATCAGCATGGTGACCGGAGTCCCTCGTTCGCCGACGATCCGGTGCAGCGACCTCGCGAGGGCTTCGGCCGCGTCGTCGAGCTGGCGGTAGGTGATCGACGCGCCGCGGTCGAGAACCGCGGCGCGCTCGGGGAACATCGCGGCCGAGCGGCTGATCGCGTCGCCCACGCAGGTGCGCGTGGCGAGGTTCACGTCCAGGGGATCGAGTCCGGAGAGGTCTGGTTTCACGCCACGTCCTTTCGAGGTCGAGCCCCTTACATGGGGTAGCCGTCGAGCCGGGCGAGCACCTTGAGCATCACCTCGTCGGCCCCACCACCGATCGACGACAGTCGCATGTCGCGAAAGAACCGCGCCGTCCAGTTCTCCTCCATGTAGCCCACGCCGCCGTGGAACTGCAGGCACAGGTCGGCCACGTCGCGCGCCAGCCGGCCGGCGGTCAGCTTCGCGACGGTCGCCTGGCGGGTGATGTCTTCGCCG
>JAKAFH010000044.1 GCA_021818025.1 Actinomycetes bacterium
CGCGACGGGTAACCGCGACATCGTGACCGTGGATCACATGATGCAGATGAAGCACCAGGCGATCCTTGGCAACATCGGGCACTTCGACAACGAGATCGACATGGCCGGGCTGGCCGCGTTGCCCGGCGTGGTGCGAGAGACGATCAAGCCCCAGGTCGACAAGTGGACGCTGCCCAACGGGCGATCGATCATCGTGCTGTCCGAGGGCCGCCTGCTCAACCTGGGCAACGCGACCGGACACCCGAGTTTCGTGATGAGCAACTCCTTCACCAACCAGGTCATGGCCCAGATCGAGATCGCGACCAACCCCGACCAGTACCAGAACGCGGTCTACACGTTGCCCAAGCATCTCGACGAGAAGGTCGCCCGGTTGCACCTGGACGCCCTGGGCGTGAAGTTGACGACGCTCTCCAAGCGTCAGGCCGACTACCTGGGGATCAGCGTCGACGGCCCCTACAAGCCCGACACGTACCGCTACTAGTCACGCCAGTCGTCGCGGGTCGTCGGCGATCGAAGACCCGCGACGCCCGCTCACGACTCGGACATCAAGGTGCGGCGAGCCGCGTCGAGCGCGTCGGTCTGGGACGGATCGACCGCGGGGGCACGCAGGTCCAGTTGGTCGATGGCGTCCACGACGATCCCGCCCACCAGCGCGCGTAGTTCGTACTTGTGGTCGGCCGGCACCACGTACCACGGGGCCCACGGCGTCGAGGTCTGCGTGATGGCCTCCTCGTAGGCGCTCTGGTACGAGTCCCAGAATCCCCGCTCGACGAGGTCGCCCGTCGAGAACTTCCAGCGCTTGTCGGGATCGTCGAGCCGATCGAGGAACCGGCGACGCTGCTCGTCGCGCGACAGGTGCAAGAAGATCTTCACGATCCGCGTGTTGTTGCGGTGCAGGTGGTGCTCGAAGGCGTTGATGTCCTCGAAGCGGTGCTCCCAGAAGTGCTGTGGCTCGCTCGCGCCGGCGTTACCGTGGCGCTGCGGCAACCGCTCGGGGTGCACGCGCACGACGAGCACGTCCTCGTAGTAGGAGCGATTGAAGATCGTGATCTCGCCGTGGGACGGCATGGCGGCGCTCGCGCGCCAGAGGAAGTCGTGGGCGGCCTCGACGGGCGACGGTTGCTTGAACGCAACGACGCGACAGCCCTGCGGGTTGACCCCGGACATGACGTGCTTGATGGTGCCGTCCTTGCCCGCGGCGTCGAGGGCCTGCAAGACGATGAGTAGCGCGTGGGTGCCCGACGCCCACAGCCGCTCCTGGGCGACTTCGAGCTCACCGACGAACTGGGCCAGGTCCTCGTGGGCGAGCAACTTGCGAGACGAGTCGGATTGATCGCCGGTACCCGCGCGGAGCCAATCGGTCTGCGTGTGGGCGGTGCCGCGCCGTTCCAGGTGGGCCGAGGAACCCGGCTCGACGCGCAACTCGTCGAGCACCTTTTTGGTGAGCTTCATGACGTCTCCTCAGGTCCGGCGACTCGCCCGATCACGACACCGGTCAGCTGCGAGACCGCCGTTGTCGAGAACGCCCGGCGTTGCCATCGGCCGAGTGACCACCATCTTGGCGCGCCGCGGCCGCACCATCGCGTCACCACGCAACGCCGGGCGTTTCAGCGCGATTGGCCCGCTGAAGACGGCCAATCAGGGTCGCCGCCGGCCGCGCCAGCGGTCACGGCGGCGGCGACGTTCGCTAGCGGTATCGCGCGAGCCGCTCGCGCAGCACCGCAACGAAGGCTCCGTTGTCGAGGGACACCCCGACCCTCGTCGAACTCGACGCGTACCCCCGTCGCCGGTCGATGACGGTGGCGCCGCGGGTGTGCGTGCCGCCGGTCTCGACCACCACGTGGGCGCCCTGCTTTTCGATGGCGTCCGGCGCGATCAACTCGTAGATCGCCATCGCGTCGTGCATGATCACGTCGCGGTTGCCGTACCACTGGTCGTGGTAGGCCGCGTAGGGCTCGAGGATGGCGGCCGTGCGCCGGCCGACCTCGGTGTCCAACGCGCGCAGGTACGCGAGGTCGTCGTCGTGCAGGGTGGCCTGGTGGGTCAGGTCCAGGGGCATCAAGGTGATCGGCCACGGCCCGGCGAAGACCCGGGCGGCCGCCTCGGGGTCGGTCCAGATATTGAACTCGGCCGCGGCCGTGACGTTGCCGGCGAACGAAGCGCCCCCCATGATCACGAGGCGCTCGACGCGCGACTCGATGCCCGGATAGCGCGCCTGAAGCACCGCGAGATTGGTCAGGGGGCCGATCGCGGCGATGGTGAGTGGTCCCTCGTCGATGAGTCGGGCGAGCAGGTCGACGGCGTGCTCGCCGCTCTCGGGCGTAACCGGGTCGGGCCACTCGATGTCGCCCAGGCCGTCGAGCCCGTGCACGTCGCCGGCCTCGTCGAGTTCGTTGGTGAGTGGCGCCGCACAGCCCCGCGCCACCACGACGTCGCGGCCGGCGAGGTCGACCAGGCGCCGCGCGTTGAGGGTCGTCTTGTCGATGGACACGTTGCCCGCGACGCTCGTGAGCGCGAGCACGTCGAGCTCGTCGCTCGCGAGCGCGAGCAGGATCGCCACGGCGTCGTCGACGCCCGGGTCCGTGTCGATTACGAGCCGCGTTCGAGCCACGACCGGACCTCCTCATCAGTAGGCAGCGCCCCCTGGGCGCCTGGGGCGAGGGTCGCCAGGGCCCCGGCGGTCACCGCGTAGGCGAGGGCCCGCTGCGCTGAGTCACCGAGGGCGAAGCGTACGGCGTACGCGGCGCAAAAGGCGTCGCCCGCGCCGACCGTGTCGACGGGGGTCACCGGTGGCGCGGCGGCGAACGCAATCCGAACGCCGTGGGCGTAGTGCACGGCGCCGGCCGCACCGAGGGTCACGACGCAGTTCGCGAGTGACGCGAGGTCCAGCTGGGCGGCTTCGCCTTCGTTCGCGATCACGACCGCGCAACGCGCGAGCACGTCGTTCGCGACGGTCCGGGCCGGCGCGACGTTGAGCACGAAGGATCGGGCCCGGGCGGCGACGTCGGCGATGACGAGGTCGGAGACCTCGAGCTGGGCGAGCACGACGTCATAGGACGCGAGATCGACGTGGCCCACGTCGAGGTCGCCGTTCGCGCCCGGCGAGACGACGATCTGGTTCTCCCCGCGGTCGTCGACGGTGATGAAGGCCGCGCCCGTCGGTCGCACGGAGCGCTGGTCCGCGACGCTCACGCCGCGCGCGGCCACCGCTGCCTTCAGCCAGTCCCCCGACTCGTCGGTCCCGAACGAGGCGAGCAAGGTGACCGCGGCACCCAGGCGGGCCGCGGCGACGGCCTGGTTCGCGCCCTTGCCGCCGGGCAGTCGCGCCACGTCACCGCCGAGGACCGTCTCACCGGGCCGCGCCAGGTGCGTACAGCGCACGACGAAGTCGACGTTCGCGCTGCCCACGACCCCGATGCGGGGACCTACCCCAGTCACCTAGGGCAGGAACCGGTTGGTGTAGTACGTGGTGGGCGTGGGCACCGTGTTGATCAGGTGGATGCTCTTCAGCGCGTTGGCGAGCGTCGACCACTGGGCGGAGGTCTGGACGAAGTACTGATGGTGGGCGTTGGTGAGGAAGGGAATCGTCAAGCGCCAGCCCTCGAGGTTGTAGGCGTTGGTGTAGCCGCTCTTCGGGTACGCCTTGGAGAAGTCGGCCGCGGCCTTCACCGGATTGGCGGCGGCCCAGACGGTCGCCTTCTTCACCGCGGCGAGGAAGGCCTTGACCGTCGCGCCGTGGGACGCGGCGTAGGAACGGGTCACCGCGTAGACCCACACCGGGATGTCGGGAGCGCCGACCTTGGTCCCGAGCAGTTGAACCTCGGTGCCCTTGGTGCCCGAGCCCTGGAACCCCGGGATCTCGTAGTTGGTGGTCGAGGTCGAGATGTCGACCTTGCCCGCGAGCAGGTCGGTGAGGTCGTTACCGGTCGGCGCCGTGACGATCTTCACCTGGGAGGCCTTGAGCTTGGCGTAGCGCAACACGAAGGGCAGCATCGACTCGGTCCAGGTGTCGCCGTAGGAGAAGATCCGCTTGCCCTTCAGCGCCGCCGTGAGGTTGCCGGGCGTCAGCTTGGTGCCCGGCTTGGCGAAGAGCGCCCAGTTGTTGCGCATCGAGTAGTTGGCGACCGACAGCACCGGGGCGCCCGCGTTCACCGCGACGCCCATGTCGGTCGTGGTGAGAAAGCCGATCTGGGCGCTGTTGGTGGTGAGCAGCTTGGTGGTCGAAGAGGTGTCCGGCGGGAAGCTGACGTTCACGTTGAGCCCCACGGCCTTGAAGTACCCGAGGTCCTGGGCGACCACGACCGGGGTGAGCTCGAAGTCCGGACCCGGGAAGTCGTAGGCGAAGGTGATCGTCGTGGTCGCGGCCGACGACACGCCGCCGGCCACGAGGACGAGAGAACTGACGGCCAGCGCGCCGGCGCTCGCCAGGGTGGTGATTCGACGAAGTCTCACGGTGCTCCTTATCGACGGTGTCCCGATACTACCGAGCGGGCTCGTCCTCGGACCGGTCGCCCCGCCGCCAGCGCCGCGCCACCGTGCGCCGCTGCCAGGGCGTGGCGAAGACCTCGGCCCCGACCACGAGCAGGAACCAGCTGATGCCGATGACGGTCATGAGCATCGTCGTGCCGTAGACCGCGGCGGTGTTCAGGTTCGTGTTCGCGTGCTCCTGGTAGAGCGCGAGCGACGAGCCGTCCGAGGCGGCCAGCTCCCCGATGATCGCGCCGGTCACGGCGTAGGTGGCCCCGATCTTGAGTCCGCTGAAGAGCGGGGTGGCCGTCGCGGGGATCTCGATCTGGATGAAAGTGCGCCAGCGCGGCGCGCCGTAGACGCGCGCGAGGTTCACGAGGTCCTGGTCGACGTGGCTCAGCCCGTCGAGCACGTTGACGGTAACGGGAAAGAAGACGATCCACGCGACGATCACCACCTTCGGGGTGACCGAGAAACCGAGGATCAAGACGAGCGGCGCCGCGAGCGCGATGATCGGCACGGCCTGGCTGAGCACGAGCACCGGGTACACCAGTCGTTGCAGGACCGGCACCTTGGCCATGATCACCCCGAGCCCGATGCCGAGCGCGGCCCCGGCGATGAAGCCGTAGACCGTCTCGCGGATCGTGCCGAGCACGAGTGGCCAGAGCGTCGACCAGTTCTGGGTCACCGCGAGGACCGCCTGGCGCGGACGCGGCGCGATGTAGGGCGCGACGTGGAAGTAGACGACGATGCCCTGCCAGAGAGCGAGCAGCAGCACGATCGAGAGCAGCGGCACCCCGACGTTGCGCGCGACCTTGCGCGTCACGCTCTCGGGGGTCGCGCGGTCCCGACGCCGCGGAGCCGCGGGCCGCACGAAGCCGCTCACGCGTCGCCTCCGTGCAGCAGGTGCATGATCCGGGCCTTGATCGTGACGAACTGCGGGTCGACCAGGGTGTCGACGGTGCGCGGGCGCGCGAGGGGGTTCACGATGTCCGCGACCACCCGCCCGGGGCGCGGCGACATCACGAGCACCCGGTCCGAGAGAAAGATCGACTCGTCGACGTCGTGGGTGATGAAGAGCACCGTGCGCTCGGTGTCCTTCCAGACCTGCAGGAGCCACTGCTGCATCTCGAGGCGGGTCTGGGCGTCGAGGGCGCCAAAGGGCTCGTCGAGCAACAGCAAGGGCTGGTGGGTCACCAGGGTGCGCATGAAGGCCACGCGCTGGCGCATCCCGCCCGACAGCGCCGACGGGTAGTGGCGCAAGAACTCACCCAGCCCGTACTGACGGGCCACCCGCCTCGCCTCAGCGCGGTCGGCGGCGCTGACCCGCCCGGTCAAGCGCTTGGCCATGGTGATGTTGTCCTCGACCGTGCGCCAGGGCACGAGCAGGTCCTTTTGGAGCATGTAGCCGACGTGTCCGGTCGCACCGGTGACGGGTTGGTCGTGCAGACGCACCTCGCCGCCGTCGGGCGATAAGAGCCCGGCGATGATGTTGAACATCGTCGACTTGCCACAACCCGACGGTCCGACGATGGCGACGAAGGATCCCTCGTCGACGGTCAACGTCGTGGGCTCGAGGGCCACCGTGTCGCCAAAGACCTTGCCGACGTCGCGCAACTCCAATATCGCGCTGGCCTTCACCGCACCAATGTACCGTCCGCGTCGCGTCAGCGGTAGCCGGCGAACAGGTCCGTGACCGGCCCCTCGATCCCGAGGGGATTGGTGGCGCGCACGAACCACTCGGTGCCCATCTCGCGTCGAAACCGCTCGCGGCCCATGGCCAAGAAGAACGAGTCGGCCAGCTGCGAGGCGTGGGCCGCCAGGGCGTCGAACTTCACGTCCACCACCGAGCTGACGTCGATCGTGGCCGCGATCTGGTCATCGGGGGTCCCGAGGTCCATCTCCTCGCCTTCGGAGACGGGTTCGGGTTGCTCACCGCGCGCGAGCGCCGCCTCGGCGCGTTCGCGGGCCTCCTCGGCCCAGCGCGCCCGGTAGCGATCCATGACGCTGTTGGGGATCGCGTTGAAGTACAGGGTCGGCTCGTAGTCGAGCCGCTTGATCGCGGCGAGTGTGATCCGGTGGGCCTGAATGTGATCGGGGTGCCCGTAGAAGCCGATCTCGTTGTAGGTCACGATGACCTGGGGCCGCTCCTCGAGCAGCACCGCCGCCAGACGATCGGCGGCCTCGTCGATCCGCGTGGCCCAAAAGGACCGGGGGTCCTCGTTCTGCGGCCAGCCGATCATGCCCGAGTCGCGGTAGCCGAGACGAACCAGCCGGTCGATTCGAAGCGTGGCCGCGGCGCGGTCGAGTTCGCCTTCGCGCACCGCCGCGACGGCCTCGGGGTCGTGACCCGCCGCGCCGGGCTTGAGTCCGCCGGGGGCGTCGCCGAACTCGCCGTTAGTGCAGGTGACGAGCACCGTGCGCACGCCCTCGCCCGCGAGGAGCGGGTACACCCCGCCGGTCGAGCTCGCCTCGTCGTCGGGGTGGGCGTGGACGCAGAGGAAGGTGAGGCTCACGAGGCGCCCCCGAAGAGGTCGGAGTCGTCACCGGTCACCGGGTGGCGGGTCCACGCCCGCTGGTAGTACTCGGTGCCAAAGAGGGCGAGGAAGAGCGCGGGGTCCATCGTGACGAGGTCCTGATTGTCGATCTGTGACGCGTGGGCGGCGATCGCGCGCTGCTTGATTCCAGCCCAGGCGCTGACGTCCATGGTCGTGGCCACCAACTCGTCGGGGACCCCGATACCCGCGTCGAGCACCCAGGCCGGCAGGAAGACCTCGAGCGCCCGCGCGTCGGGGACGAAGCGCGTCAAGACACTCTGGGGCACGATCGGGTAGTAGAGCCGCTCAACGTGGGTCGATCGCCTGACGGCCGCGCGCGCGAGCGTGTTGGCCATGACGTGATCGGGGTGTCCGTAGAACCCGTTCTCGTCGTAGGTCACTACGACCGTGGCCTCGAGTTCATCGAAGAGCGCCGCGAGCGTTCCCGCGGCGCGTTCGACGTCGACGCGGGCGAACGCGTTCGGGTCGTCGTTCTGGGTCCAGCCCGCCATCCCCGAGTCGCGGTAGCCCAGTTGGACGACGCGCTCGAAGCCCACCAGGGCGCTCGCCGTGGCGAGCTCGCTCGCGCGCGCTCGTAGCGTCGCGGCAACGTCGTGGTCGGGGTCGTCACCGGCCCGTCCTACGGGGTCGAGGCCGTATCGCCCGTCGGTGCAGGTCACGAGCACCACGTGATAGCCGCGGTCCGCGTAGTGCGACGAGACGCCGCCGGTGAAGAGCGCCTCGTCGTCGGGGTGCGCGTGGACACAGACGAGCGTCGGTCGGGTAGTCACGCATCGACACTAGACACACCGCGGCGAACGTGTCACACCCGCCTAGTGGTGGTGGTGCACCCCGAGCTGGATCGCCTTCACGAGCAGCATGGCCACCGCGATCACCAGGTAGCCGCGCAGCACGTACATGCCCGCGAGCGTGCCCTTGGACCACCGCGGCCGATGCAGCAGGTTGATGGGCGGCATCCGCCAGGTCGCGCGGTTACCCCGGAATTCGACGGGCTGGGGCGCGGCGCCGCGCCGGCGAAGCACGAGAATCACGCCGGCCGTGAGAAAGGTGATCACGAAGATCGCCGCCAGGATCAGCGCGAGGTCCTTCACGTTGATCGTCGAGAACAGCGTTGTGATCATCAACACGAGCGACATCATCAACAAGACCCCGACGATGATGCTCGCCACGATGTTGAGCCACAGCCGGTTGACCCAGGGGCCGAGGACCTCGCGGTCGTTGCAGAGCAGGAGCAAGAAGACGGTCGCGCTCGGCAAGAGCACGCCCGCGAGCGCCTGAACGCTCGTCGTGATCAGTCCGAGCGGGGCGCCCGGGATGATGACGATACCCGCCGCCAGCACGACCATCGCCGTGAACACGCCGTAGAAGAACTTGGCGTCGCGCCAACTGCGGTGCAGGGAGTGGCGCGCGCCGAACATGTCACCAAAGGCGTAGGAAGTCGCGAGGGTCACCGACGCGGCGCCGATGATCGACGCGTTGAGCAGGATCACGGCGAAGATCACGCCCGCCGCGCGACCCACGTAGTGCCGCAGTCCGTCGGCGACCGCGGCGCCGTTCTGGAAGTGGCCGGCGAGTGGCGTCGAACCGAAGGCGGTGGCGACGACCACGATGAGTATCGCCGCCGCGAAGACCGTGATGAATGACCCGACCACCGTATCGGTGCGCTCGTAGTTGATCCATCGCGGCGTGATGCGCTTGTCGACGATGTTGGACTGCTGGAAGAAGAGCTGCCACGGCGCGACGGTGGTGCCGACGATCGCCATGATCAAGAGCACCGAGGTCGAGTTGAACCCGCCTCGCACGCCCGGGGTCACGAAACCGTGCACGATGGGCCCGACCGAGGGGTGGCGCATGATGGCGAGGGGGATGACGAGGAAGTTCGCGAAGATGAAGACGAACATGAAGCGTTCCCAGCGCCGAAAACTCCCGGTCGCGGTCATCAAGATCAGCGCCAGCGCCGCGATCGGCACCGAGAGGTAGCGGCTCACCCCGAAGTACCCGAGCGACAGACTGACCCCGATGAACTCGGTCGCAATCGTCAAGAAGTTGAGGATGAACAGGTCGCCGACCGAGAAGGCTCCCCAGAACCGACCGAACCGCTCGTTGATCAACCTCGCGTGACCGACGCCGGTGACCGCGCCGAGACGCACCACCATCTCCTGGTTCACCACGAGCACCGGGATCAAGAGCGGCAGCGTCCACAGGAGCGACAGACCGAAGTTCTGACCGGCCTGGGCGTAGGTCGAGACGCCACCGGCGTCGTTGTCCCCGATCATGACGATCAGGCCGGGTCCCATGATCGCGAGCAGGGTGAGCAGGCGCGCCTTCATCGACGATCGAGCGCCGACGTCGTGCTGACCTATCGTGCCGAAGGCACCGTGAATGTCCCCGACGTGGGCGCTGTCGAGTACCGCGGTGGCCTCGTCCGGGTTGGGGTTCTGCGTCGCCATCAGCGACCCCCTAGCTCGTACGGCGCCACGCGATGCGTACGCTCACAACGGCGGCCCGCGATTCCTGGCGGTGCGCCCGCGCGCGTGGGGCGCCCTGACGCCCCCGGCGCGCGATGAATTACTCGGTACAGCACAATCAGACTCCTCTTCGTTCGTGGCGGCTGGTATCGACAACCACCACGAACCGGAGCTACCTGCCTACCGGAATCGATGCGCGATGGCGCGACACCACGTACTCAACTGCTTCGATACTGGGGGGTTTCAGAATGACCCCCTTTGAACGGGACGGCGGATCACGTCACTCCTCCACCGTCGACATGCCGAACTCGCGGCGCCATCCCTGGGGCAGCAGTTCGTCCAAGAGGTCGTCGACCGTCACCGCGCCGATCATGCGCTCGTCCTCTTCGGCGACGACCGGCAACACGGTGAGGTTGAAGTCGCTCATCGTGCGCGCGACCTGGTGGACGTCCCACTGCGGATGCGCGTAGGTGAGGTCGGTTCGCGCCACCGCGAGGGCGAGGTCGCCACCGCGCGCACGCACGAGCGCCGCGATCGACGCGACGCCGACCGTTCGACCCTCGTCGTCCAAGACAAAGACGGCGTGCATCGACGCCGCGGGCAGGTGCGACTCGCGCACGGCGTCGAGTGCCTCGTCAACGGTGGCCGTCACCGGGACCGAGAGGAAGTCCGGGCTCATCAGGCCACCGGCGGTATCGGCGTTGTAGGACAGGAGATTACGCACCTTGGCCTGCTGACCCGCCGGCAGACTCTCCAGGATCGCCAGGCGTCGTTCCTGGTCGATCTCACCGATGAGGTCCGCCGCGTTGTCGGGCTCCATCCGCGCGAGCAGGCGCGCGGCGTCGGCGTCGCTGCGGCTCTCGAGGAACTCGAGCTGGTGGGTGGTGTCGAGCTCTTCGAAGACGTCGGCCTCGAGTTCACGGTCCAGACCAACGGCCTCGATGATCTCCTCGCCCTCCTCGTGGCTCGCCTGCTCGACGAGGTCGGCGATCTGGGCGGGGTGAAGTTTGGCGAGCTTGCGATACGGGATCCGCAGTCGCGCCGTGGGCACGTGGCCGACGAAGGGCTCGATCGAGGCGAAGTCAACGATCGTCTCGGCCTTGACTCGCTGGCCCATCGAGGGACCAAGTATCCGTCGCAACAGGGGGCGACGACCGGGGTCGACACCGACGACCTCCCAGACGCCGTCGATCTTGGCCAGTTCGATCTCGTTGGCACTGATCAGTCGGCCGCGCACCAGGTTGATGAGGTGGCGCGCGAGCAGGTCCTCGGCGAGCAGGAGTTCCCCGGGGCGACGTTCGAAGCGGCGCAGGTCGACCCGACGCCCCTCGAAGGTCACGCGACCGTGCTCGAGGCCGCCGATCTTTCGGATCGGCACGAAGAGATCGCGGCCCTCGATCCGGATAACCGCGCCCACGACCGGCGGGTGGGCGTCGTCGCCGAGGCGCGCGACCAAGTCCTGGACGCGGCCAATCCGGTCACCTTCGCGATCAAAGATCGGTCGGCGCAGGAACGTTGAAAGGTGAAAGATCTCGGGCATGGGCATAACTACCGTGCCCAGGCTACCGCCAGTGGTGCGAGCGAGCCGCTGGTCGAGGGTGAAATCTCGGTGTCAGCGATGCCCCAGACCCGTTAGGACCTCGGCCACGTGCTCGAGGTCGTCGTCGTCAACGTCGACGTGGGTCACCAGTCGCACGCGCGTGGCGGCGAGGGTGCCGGCGAGTACGCCGTGCTCGGCGAGTTCACCCACCAGCGCGCGCGCGTCGGGGTGCGAGAAGACGACGATGTTCGTGCGACACGACGCGGGGTCGTAGCCCGACTCGGGGAACGTCGCCGCCACGAGATCGGCCAGTCGGCGGGCCCGTACGTGGTCCTCGGCGAGGCGCTCAATCATGGTGTCCAGGGCGACCAGACCGGCCGCGGCGAGCACGCCCGCCTGGCGCATGGCGCCACCCAGGCGCTTGCGCTCGACCCGGGCCCGACTCATCAGGTCCTCGGGCCCGGCGAGCAGCGAGCCGACCGGCGCGCCGAGTCCCTTGGAGAGACAGACCATCACCGTCGTCGCCGTCGCGGCGTACGCGGCGGCCGAGGTGCCCGTCGCCACCACGGCGTTGAAGAGCCGCGCGCCGTCGAGGTGGATCGGTCGATCGACCGCGCCCGCGAGGGCCTCGAGGTCGTCGAGCGCCCAGGGCGTGCCACCCGAGGGCATGTGGGTGTTCTCGAGCGCGACGGCCCCGACGTGGGCGCGGTGATCGGCCTCGGCGTCGAGAATCTCGAGCACCCGGGATGGGTCGAGGCGACCCGTCGAGTCATCGACGAGCGCGAACTGGATGGAGGCGTTTCGAGCCGAGGCCCCCATCTCGAAGTCCACGAGGTGCTGGTTCGCGCCCGCGACGACCACGTCACCGGGACTGGTGAGCACCCGCATCGCCATCTGGTTCGCCATCACCCCCGACGGCACGAAGACCGCCGCCGCCTTGCCGAGCAGGGACGCGGCGCGCGCCTCGAGGGCGTTGACCGTGGGGTCCTCGCCGTAGCCGTCGTCGCCGAGGGGTGCCGTGGCCATCGCCTCGCGCATCGCCGCGGTGGGCTGGGTGACGGTATCGCTTCGCAGGTCGACGAGTCGGGTCATAGGTGCGAGGTTACCGTCGCCCGTAAGATGACCCAATGGACAACCTCGACGGTCTCCCATCGGGTGCGAACGTGCACGATCTGCTCGGCGTTGACGTGGTCGAAGCCTCCGCCGACCGGGTGGTGCTGCGCGTGGAGGTCGGACCCAAGGTCCATCAGCCCTACGGGATCCTCCACGGCGGGGTCTCGGCGCTACTCGCCGAGGGTGCCGCCTCCTACGGCGGCGCGATCAGCGTGGCGCCCGAACACATCGTGGTCGGCACCGAGCTCAACTGTTCACACCTGCGCTCGATGTCCGAGGGCATCCTGACCGCGACCGCGACGCCGATCCGCAAGGGCCGCACGGTCCAGGTCTGGGGCATAAATCTCACCGACGAGCGCGACCGCCTGATCGCGGTCGCGCGCTGCACGCTGCAGGTGTTGAAGGCGCCGCCGAACCGTTAGGTCCGACCTAGACTGAACGCGTACCGGTCGGCGAAAGGGTTGTTCCATGGGCGTTCGATTCAAGGGGTGGGGTACCGCCGTTCCCGACCGGGTCGTCACGAACGACGAACTCTCCAAGACCCTGGATACCTCGGACGAGTGGATCACCGAACGCACCGGCATCCGTGAACGACACATCGGCGGCTCGGCGAAGTCCCTCGGGGTCATCGCGGGCCAGCGGGCGCTGGCCGCCTCGGGCTACGGCGTCGAGGACATCGACTTCCTGGTGCTCGCCACGACCACCCCGGACCGCATCACCCCCGCCACCGCGACCCTGATCGCCGCCGAGATGGGCCTCACCTGTCCGGCGATGGACCTCAACGCCGCCTGCAGCGGGTTCATGTACGCCGTGCGCACCGCCTACGGCCTGCTCGAGACGGGCCAGCGTCGCATCCTGGTCATCGGCGCCGAGCACCTCTCGCGCTGGGTCGACTGGTCCGACCGCAACATGGCGGTCCTGCTCGCCGACGGGGCCGGCGCCACGGTGCTCGAGTACGACGCCACCGGCAACGACCTGCTGTCGTTCAGCCTGGGCGCGAACGGGAACTGGGCGGACCTGCTCACCTGCGAGCACGACGGGTTCTTCCAGATGGACGGCAAGGAGGTCTTTCGCCGGGCCGTGCGCGTCGTGGTCGAATCGGCCGAGCAGGCCATGGCCGACGCCGACGTGAAGGCCGACGACATCGCCCTCGTCGTGCCCCACCAGGCGAACATCCGCATCATCCAGGCCGCCACCCAGCGCCTGGGCATCGACATGGAGCGAGCCGTCGTCGTGCTCGATCGCTACGGCAACACCTCGAGCGCCTCGATCCCGCTCGCGATGGACGACGCCATCACCAACGGTCGGGTCAAGGCCGGCGAGTACGCGCTCCTGACGGGCTTCGGCGCCGGCATGACGTGGGCGAGCGCAGTGGTCCGTTGGTCGTGACGGGCCCGTCGCTCGTCATCCTCGCCGCCGGGCGGGCCCGGCGCTACGGGGGGCTCAAGCAGCTCGCGCCCATCGGCGTCCACGGCGAGGGGGTCATCGACCTGATCGCGTCCGACGCCGTCGCCGCCGGGTTCTCCCACTTCGTGCTGGTGGTAAACCCCGAGACGGGC
>JAKAFH010000045.1 GCA_021818025.1 Actinomycetes bacterium
TTCTCCGGCAAGGACCCAGCCAAAGTCGACCGCTCGGCGGCGTACGCCGCGCGCTGGGTGGCCAAGCACGTCGTCGCAGCGGGCGCGGCGCAACGCTGCGAGGTGCAGGTGGCCTACGCCATCGGGGTGGCGCGTCCCGTCTCGGTGCTCGTCGAGACCTTCGGCACCGAGACCGTCGACCGGGCCAAGATCGCCAAGGCCGTCGACGCTATCTTCGACCTGCGACCGGCGGCGATCATCCGAGACCTCGACCTGCGTCGTCCGATCTACCAGCGCACCGCGGCGTACGGACACTTCGGTCGCAGTGATCAGGGGTTCACGTGGGAGCAGACGCCGCGGGTCGACGACCTGCGCCGGGAGTTGTCGCTGAACTAGTGACGGGGCCGCGTGCGGTTCGTGTGGTGACCGAGGTCGCCGCCGTCGACCGACCCTTTGACTACCTGGTGCCCGAACACCTGGCGTCGTTGCATCTCGGCGACCGTGTACGCGTCGACTTCAACCATCGCAGCGTTCGCGCGTGGGTGGTCGACGAGGCGAGGCTCGCTCCCGACCTCAAGCCGATCGGGAAGTGGTTGGGCTTCGGGCCGCCCGCCGAGATGCTCGACCTGCTCGAGTGGGCGAGCGCTCGCTGGCTGGCGCCCCTCGCGCGACTGCTCGTATCGGCCTCGCCGAAGCGGCTGGTGACCGCGTTGCCCACCGCCCCGGCGAAGCGACCGCTCAGCACCTCGATCACCGATCGACTCGAAGCGTTCGAGCCCGGAGTCACGCAACTGGCACCGACGACTGATCCGCTCGGACTCGTGTTGCACGCCTACGAGACGACCCGTTCGGCCCCCGGCAGTTTGCTCGTGGTGGCCCCGACGGACGCCTGGGCACGTCGGCTGCGTGGACGACTCGAGCAACGAGGGTGCGAGGTCGCGGGTACCGATCAGTGGGAGCGGATGCGCGCGCAGTGGCCCATCGTGGTCGGCGCGCGCGGGGCGGCGATGGCGCCGGTGGCCCACGTCGCGGGCGCGGTCATCCTCGACGTCGACGACGAGGCGCTGCGATCGGAATCGGTGCCCACGTGGCACGCCTACGACGTTCTCGTCGAGCGGTGTCGGCGCGAGGGACGTCCGCTTTGGGCAACGTCGATGTTCCCGAGTCCTCGGTTCATGGTCGGAGGCTGGCACCGCGAAGCCGGGCTGGCGGGTGGGTGGCCCCGACTCACGGTCGTCGACCGGCGCGGCGGGGATCCCCACGACGGTCTGCTCGCGCGCGAAACGCTCGACGCCGTGCATCGGGCACTCGCACTCAACGATCCGGTGGCGGTCGTCGTCGTGCACCAGCGGCTCGGCCGGGGGCGACTGCTCGCGTGCGCGCAGTGCCACGAGCTCTACCGCTGCGCCGTGTGCAGCCTGGCCGAACAAGAAGCCGACGACCTGGTTGCCTGCGCGAGCGGCCACGAACCGCGAGAGCGGTTCTGCCGGTCGTGCGGATCGACTCGCGTCAAGCGATTGCGCCAAGGCGTCAGCACGGTCCAGCGCGACCTCGAAGCGCAGATCGGGCAGCCGGTGAGCATCGTGACCGCGGCCGACCCGCTCGATGGGGCACTCGCGCGGGTGGTCGTGGGCACCGAAGCAGTCTTCCAACGAGTACGAAGGACCTCACTGGTCGTCATCGATGACTTCGATCAGTATCTCCTGGCACCGCGCGAGTCGGCCCGTCGCCAGGCGGTGGGCGTGGTCGGACGAGCCGGACGTCTCGTCGGCGCCCGTCGCGACGGTCGAGGTTCCGTCGTGGTCCAGACGCGCCGTGGGCAGGACGCGGTGCTTCGGTCCCTCGAGGAGGGCTCGTTCGAGCAGCTGCTCGAGGACGAACTCGAGACCGCACGGGTCCTCGGTCTCGCCCCGTTCGGCGCGGCGGCCACCCTGCGCGGTGAGGACGCGGCGGCCTTCGCTGTAGCGCTCGACGGCGAACGAGTGCGCGTCAGTGTGGGCGCACAGGGTGTGGTGGTGCACGCTCGCGATATCGAGACGTTGCTCGATGCTGTCAACGTCCCGTCGCGTCCCGCCTCGGTGCGCGTCGCCGTCGAGTGAGCCGGTAGCCTGGAACGGTGAATACGTTGCCCATCCGCGTGTATGGCGACCCCGTTTTGACCCAGGCGACCACGCCGGTCGAGGACATCAACGGCCGGATTGCCGCCCTGGCCGAGGTCATGATCGAGACCATGTACGAGGCACCGGGTGCGGGCCTCGCGGCTAATCAGATTGGTGTACAGAAGCGGCTATTCGTCTACGACCAGGGCGACGGTCCCGTCGTGGTGGTGAACCCGGTCATCGTTGAGACTGACGGTGAGTGGACCTTCGAGGAGGGTTGTCTCTCGGTTCCGGGACTCAGTTGGGAGATAACGAGGCCCAACGCGGTCCACCTGACCGGTTACGACCTCGACGGGAACGAGATCGATATCGAGACCGACGAGTACGAGGGGCGGATCTTCCAGCACGAGATGGACCATCTCGAGGGGGTGCTGCTTGTCGAGCGTCTAGACGAGGACCAGCGTCGCGAGGCGAAGAAGCTGCTGCGCAAGCGTCGCCTCACGCTCGGCCGCGACCGTGACGGACTCGGACAGTTGCTCGGCGAGTAGATGCGCCTCGCCTTCCTCGGGACACCGCCGGCCGCCGTCGTGTCATTGGGGGCACTCTGTGATCACGGCCACGACGTCGCCGTCGTGGTCACGCGACCTGACCGCCGTCGCAGTCGAGGCGCTAAAGAGTCGCCCAGCCCCGTGAAGATCGAGGCGCAGGCGAGGGGCATCCCGGTCGTGCACCGAGTCGCCGACCTCGCTTCCTTCGACGTTGAGCGGGGGGTGGTGGTGGCGTACGGCGCCATGATCCCCGCCGCAGTGCTCGAACGCGTGCCGATGCTCAACGTCCACTTCTCGCTACTGCCACTATGGCGAGGTGCCGCACCGGTCGAGCGAGCCATCCTCGCCGGGGATCGCGAGACCGGCGTGGCGATCATGTCCCTTGAGGTGGGGCTCGACACGGGCCCGGTGCATCTCGAGCGGCGCGTCGAGATCGGCGACGCGACATTGAGTGACCTGGTGGGCCGTCTGGCCCGGCTGGGCGCGCAAGCCCTGCTCGACGTGCTCGGCGACCCGGCACTCCTGGATCATCCCGTAGCCCAGACAGGCGAGGCGACCTACGCGACCAAGTTGGACGCCGAGACGTTCCACCTCGACGCCACGAAGTCAGCCGAGGAGAACCTTCGCATCATTCGCCTCGAGCGCGCGTGGGTGCTCGTCGACGAACGACGAGTCCGACTCATCGAAGCCCACCGGTTCGCGGGCGAGACGGTGGTGGAACCAGGCGTGCTCGAGCGTCGCGACGGGGACGTCGTCTTGGGCGTGCGTGGCGGTTCGCTGGCGCTCGGCTCAGTACGACCCGAAGGCAGCCGGACAATGTCGGCCGCGGACTGGTGGCGGGGCCGACCCCGTTCGAATGACGTCGTACGATGGCGGTGACCGGGGTCTCTAGGCTGGGGGATATGACTTCCATCGACGCGGGTCCGACGGGCCGCCTCCGTCTCGCCCCCTCGATACTCGCGGCTGATTTCGGCTCGTTGGCTGAACAGGTGCGCGCCATCGACGACGAGACGGACTGGCTCCACGTCGACGTCATGGACGGCCACTTCGTGCCGAACGTGTCAATCGGACCGCCGGTCGTGACGTCGCTGCGACGCTACAGCGACCGTTTCTTCGACTGTCACCTGATGATGACCGAACCCGGTCGATACTTCGAGGCCTTCAAGGCCGCGGGAGCGGACGGGTGCACCATCCACGTGGAGATCGGCGACACCGCCGCCTTGCTCACCGAGGCCCGCGCGGTCGGGTTGCGCGTTGGCCTGGCCGCCAACCCGGATTCCCCCTTCGCTACGGTGGCACCATTTCTCGGTCAGATCGACCTCTTGCTCTTGATGACGGTGTTCCCGGGCTTCGGCGGACAATCGTTCATCGGCGAGGTCATGGGCAAAGTGACCGAGGCGCGTCGCGAGATCGACGTGCAGGGTGTGGCGGTGGACCTCGAGGTTGACGGAGGGATCGACGAGCGCACCGCGCCGGTGGCGGTGGCCGCCGGGGCGAACGTGCTCGTGGCCGGTTCGGCGATCTTCTCGCGGCCCGATCCCCTGGCCGCCGCCCGATCCCTGCGACGGGTGGCGATGAAGGCGTGATCGACGTCGAGGAACTCATGACGCGCGCCGTGGCCGAGGGCGAGAAGGCCCGGTACCACGCACCGCCGAACCCCTGGGTGGGCGCGGTGGTCGTCGATGCACGTGGTCGCATCGTCGGCGTCGGGCACACCCAGATCCCCGGGGATGCCCACGCCGAAGTGGTCGCGTTGCGCGACGCCGGCGCGGGTGCGCGCGGGGCCACCCTTGTCGTAACGCTGGAGCCCTGTAGTCACACGGGTCGCACCGGTCCCTGCACCGAGGCGATCATCGAAGCTGGGATCTCGAGCGTGGTCGTCGGCACACTCGATCCGGACCCTCGCGTGGCGGGTTCGGGTGCGCAAGCCCTGCGAGACGCGGGCGTCGAGGTGAGCGTGGGCGTCGCGGAGTCGGTGGTGCGCGAGCAACTCGCGGCCTACTTGTGGCACCGCGAGACCGGACGGCCCTACGTGGTCTTGAAGGTCGCGGCGACGCTCGACGGCGTGGTTGCGATGCTCGACGGTTCGAGTCAGTGGATTACCGGCGAGGCGGCGAGGCGGGACGCGCACGTCCTGCGCGCTCGAAGCCAGGCGATCATCGTCGGCTCGGGCACCGTGCGACGCGACGACCCGCGTTTAACGGCTCGGCTCGACGGCGTTGTCCTCGAACCGTTACGGGTCGTGCTCGGCCACGCGCCGAGTGACGCCAAGGTGCACCCGTGCTGGGAACGCTCGGGTGACATCGGCGTGGTGCTGGATGAACTCGGGGCGGACGGTGTGTTGCAGGCGCTCGTCGAAGGTGGGCCGAAGACGGCGAGTGCCTTCATCGCCGCGCGGCTCGTGAACCGGATCGTCTGGTACGCGGCCCCCGCCCTGGCGGGATCTACGGGAACGGTTGGCGCGCTCGTCGACGTGACGACGTCCACGATCGGTGACTTGCGTCGGGGTCGATTGGTGGATGTGCGCGTCGTGGGCGAAGATGTGCGTATCGAATTGGAGGTCTAGTGGCGTTGTCGACGATTGAAGAGGCGGTTCGCGCGATTCGCGAGGGCGGGATGGTGGTCGTCGTGGACGACGAGGACCGCGAAAACGAAGGCGACCTGATCATGGCCGCCGAGGACGTGACGGCTGAGTCCATGGCCTTCTACCTCGAACACACCTCGGGTGTGTTCTGCGTGCCGCTCGAGTCGGCACGGGCCGATGAACTCGACCTGCCCTTGATGGTGGTGGCGAACACCGAAGCGCAACGCACGGCCTTCACCGTCACCGTCGATTACCGACACGGCACCACGACCGGTATCTCGGCGCACGACCGTGCCGCGACCATCCGTGCGCTCATCGACCCCGAGACGCGCGCGAACGATCTCAACCGGCCCGGTCACATCTTTCCATTGCGCTACCGGCCCGGTGGCGTCCTGAAGCGGGCCGGACACACCGAAGCGACCGTCGACCTCTGTCGACTAGCGGGCAAGTCGCCGTCGGGCGTGCTGTGCGAGATCGTGAGCGCCGATAAGTCGGACATGGCACGCCTGCCCGAGTTGGAAGCATTCGCCGAGCGCCATCACCTGCCGATCGTCTCGATCGCGGACCTCATTCGCTACCGTCGCCACCACGAGAAGCTGGTCAAGCGCATCGCCGAGGCGGCCCTGCCGACGGAGTTCGGCAACTTCCAGGCCGTGGTCTTCGAGTCGATTCTTGACGGCGAGCAGCATCTCGCGCTGGTCTACGGTGATATCCAGTCGACGCGGGATGTCTTGGTGCGCGTGCACTCGGAGTGTCTGACGGGTGACGTCCTCGGTTCCCTGCGCTGTGACTGCGGACCGCAGCTGCAGGCGGCCATGATGAAGATCGCGGCCGAGGGGGCCGGTGTGGTCGTGTATCTGCGCGGACACGAGGGTCGAGGCATTGGCCTCGGTCACAAGATTCGTGCGTATGCACTCCAGGAGAATGGTCACGATACGGTTGACGCGAATCTCGAGCTGGGGCTACCGGTCGACTCGCGTGAGTACGGTATCGGCGCCCAGATACTTGTGGACCTCGGTGTGAGCTCGATGCGACTGATGACCAATAATCCGAGCAAGTACGGCGGACTCGAGGGGTTCGGGCTCAATATCGTCGAGCGGGTGCCGATCGAGAGCACGCCGACGCCGTACAACATTGACTACCTGCGAACCAAGCGTGAGCGAATGGGACACCTGTTGGGGGGGCTCGATGACGTCGAGTGACCAGACCGAGTTCGACCCTCTTCGTGGCGAAGCGATCCGAGGCGTCGTCGGGACCTACCTGGAAGGCGGCCACGACGGACGTGGTCTGCGTATCGCCATTGTGGCTGGACGATTCAACGGCGGGATCACCACACGGTTGATCGACGGCGCGTTGGCGACGCTCGACGAGGCCGGCGTCTCGCGTTCGGACGTCACCGTGGCGTGGGTGCCCGGTGCGTACGAGATTCCGATGATGGCGCTCGCCTTCGCTGATGGACCGTTCCCGGTCGACGCGGTGATCACGCTCGGTGCGGTGATTCGAGGCGACACCGGGCACTACGACATCGTGGCCGGCGAGAGCGCCCGGGGCGTCCAGGACGTGCAGTTGACTACTGGGGTTCCGGTGATCTTCGGCGTGCTCACGACCAACACGGTCGAACAGGCCCTCGAACGTTCGTTGCCTGACGAGACCAACAAGGGACGCGAAGCGGCGTTGACGGCCCTCGAGATGGTGTCACTGTTGCGCCAGCGATCGGGTCGATGAAGGTCGAGGGCGTGGTCGTCGAGTTCGACGACCACCGCGGTGACGGCTGGATCGAACAGGATGGTCATCGGTGGTACTTCCATTGCGTCGCCATCGCTGACGGCAGCCGACACGTCGATAACGGACTTGAGGTAACCGGGATTCGAGCCGTTGGTCACCGCGGCGCCGACGAGGTTAGTGACGTTCGACCACGACGTTAGTGTGCGTCGGTCGTGCTGGCTGCGCGCACGTAGACCTGTTGGACTTCGGCGAGGGCACTTCGATAGAGGCCGACGTGTTCGCCGAGGCGGTCACCCCCCGCTTGGACCATGGCACTGACCACGTCAATCGCGAGCTGCGCGGCGGGCAGGTTGGGTGGCGTGTCCGCGAGGTGCACGGCCGCCAACTGGATCATGTGGAAGAGGTGGTTGCCGAGAATGACGTCGACGGGCGTCGAGCGAATCCACTCGATCTCGTCGGCGGCGCCGTTGTCGTCGCTCATGGTTCTACGGTAGCGGTCGGCTGACGTGGTACCGATGTCACCTGCTCAGCCGCAGGGTCGTCACCCGAATCGGCCCGTCCGGGGCTAGCGGGAGTTTCCGGGATATCCGTTTGCTGCTCCCCATCCTGACTGGTCAGGAGTTGTATTCGTCGAGACTGGTTGTATTACCTAACTCAGCGCTTCGGGGCGTAGGCCTGAAGGCCGAATAGGTCGTAGAGGCGCTGCTGGGTGGGGTCCATCTCGGTGAGCAGCCGCCGGGCCCGGGGTCGGCCACGGTCTCCCTTGTAGAACAAGACGGTCTCTTGGATCCCCGCGAGGGTGGCGAGCATCTCGCGCACGCTCATGTCCAGGCCCGACCGGCGCACCTCTCGGGCCATCAATTTCGCGACCGCCAGCGCGAGCACGCAGTAGAACACGTGCACGCGGACCTTCGAGTCGGTCCAGTGGAACATCGGCGAGAAGGAGACCACCTGGCGGTCCTTCATCTGGCGAAAGTCGGACTCGACGTGGTGCTGGGAACGATAGGCCCCCACCACGTCAGCCACGCTCCAGTCCTCGCGGTCACTGAAGAGAATCCGCTTGCCGAAGCGTTCGTCCTCGAGTTGGCGGCGAGCCTCGTCGTCGATCGCGAAGCTGAGCGCGAAGTCCTTTGGGCCGGTGCCCGTGAGGGTCCAGGTGACGACGCGGCCCACCCAGCGAGGCCGGGTGATGCGCGCGATCTCGGCCTCGACCCCGGGGCGATCCTTGCGGGTCCTTCCGCGCGCGAGGCGCTCGGCCAGCTCGCCCAGTTGTCCGGTGGCCTTGGCGAGGGTCTGGTCGAACCCACGACGCTGCTTCGCGTGCAGGCTGTCCGAGTGGGTGACGACCACGCGGTAGTCGCCCCCGAGGGCCGTCACCCTCGCCTCGAACGCGCGCAGTCCGGGAAAGCGTTCGGGGTCAACGACCCGGTAGCGTCGACGGGGAACCTCGAGTAGTTCGCGGTGCTGGGATGGGGGCAGAGAGCCCACGAAGTGCAGCGGGCTTAGCGCCACGGCGTGCTGGTTGGCCTCGGAGTCCTGACCGGCGTCGTAGACGAGGGTGAGCTGGTCGGTGGTAGCGGCCAGTGCGCCCCAGCGGGTGATCAACTCGTCGAGCACGCCGGCGAACTGCGTGGCGTCGTGACGGTTGCCGGGGTAGGCGTGACTCAGCAGCGGCACCGCGCCGTCGGTGCTGACGACCAACCCGAGGCCGACGAGGCGAAGGTCGTTGCGCTTCTGCTTGGCGTGTCCGCGCTGGGCGATCGGAGAACGAAGGTTGTCCGAATCGATGTAGGTGGCGAAGTTGGTCATGTCGAGCACCAGGCCCGAGAGATCGAGGCCGAACTGGTCGACCATGACCGTGCTCAAGCGTCGTTCGATCTGGGTGAGTTGCTGCGGTGAGATCGCGTCCATCGCGTCCCAGAACCGACGGTGATCACGGGCGGCCACGCTGAGACGCACCAGTCGATCCCCGGCGGTGCTCGCCCACCACTCGGAGAAGGCCAGCTTCGAACACGGGGCCACGACCCGGTTGAGCGTGGCCAGCGCGATGTAGGTGCCCACCGACACCTGGGTGTCGCTACGACGTTCGCCAAGGACCTCGTCGATGATGCTGATTACTCCGAGACGATCCAGCACGCCCCAGACGGCGGCGAGGTCACCGAAGGATCGGTGCTCGGAGCCGGTGGGATCGCCCGGGGAGCCCTCGCCCAGGCGGGTCATCACCTCTTCGGCGCTGCCGAGGTACTTCTGTGACACGATCCGAGGTTTGCCGTTCACCCGGGCCGATTCGACCAGGTAGTAGTAAGTCTTGCCGGCCTGCTTCTTGCCGATGATTGAGGGCATATATAGGTAATACTACATTCGCGGCCCCAACGCGGGGATGCTGCAACAACAATTTTGCTGGTCACACGAATATTCGCAGGACTTCCGCCGGGCCCCGATCAGGCTCGAAAGTCAGTTATCCCGGAAACTCCCGCTAGACCTCGCACCGCCGATAACAGATTCCAGACCTCCTTGCGTAAGTCATCCGCGTAGTCGCCTGACCAGGGACCATCCACCACTTCGCACCCGGGATACTCCATAATAGATGCAGAGTAATTGTCTTTCTGGAGGGAGAACCCGGGATGGCGTTGGCGGCGGGGAAACTGGTAGTCATGCAGCCTCTCCCCTTGGTACCGGTGGGTTCGGTGCCCGTCGCCGACGGGGTCTCGTTGCTCGAGGACGAAGAGGGCGCGGGCACGGTGTTCATCTGGGGCCAGGCGACCTGGACGTGGGATCGCTCTGATCCCGGCGCCCGGCGCCTCGCGGCGGTGCAACTCGTGAACTCGGGTGCGGCGAGCCAGCGCCAGGTCGCCGCGGCCTTCGGGGCGAACGAGACCACGGTGTGGCGCTGGCGCAGCGACTACCAGGCGGGTGGAGTGGTTGAGCTGCTCCCTTCGCGCAAGGGTCCCAAGCGCGCGTCGAAGCTGACCGAGGAGAAGCGCGCCGAGATCGCCCGACTGCGTGCGAGCGGGCTAACCAAGCCCGAGGTGGCCGCGCGCACCGGCGTGTCCACCCAGAGCGTGCGACGCGCCACGTTGGCCGTGACCACGGCGCGACCTGACCCCGAGATGGCACCCGCCGACGCCGATAAGTCGAACAACCTCGTCCCGCTCAACGCACCAAAGGAGCGCACCGGCGAGCGCGCAGCGGCGCGGCGCGGAATGCTCGCCGAGGCGGCCCCGGTGATCTGTGAGGGCGGGTCGCTTCCCTTCGTTGGCTCCCTGGTCATCCTGCCGGCCCTCGCGGCCACCGGACTCTTGGAGGTGACCGCCTCGCTCTACGGGCTCGGCCGACGCGTCGCGGGGTTCCCGCGCGCCGCCTTCTACGGCCTGCGCTCGCTCGTGCTGTGCGTGGTGTTCTCCTCGCTGCTCGGCGAGCCGCGCGCCGAGGGGCTCACCCGACTCGATCCCACCGCGATCGGTCGCCTGCTCGGCCTCGACCGGGCCCCGGAGGTGTCGCGCCTGCGCTACCGGCTGAGCGAGCTGGCCGAAGAGAACAAGAGCGACGAGCTGGTGCTCGGCCTCGCGCGCCGTCACCTCGATTCGCACCCCGACGCGGTCGGCCTCTTCTACGTCGACGGCCACGTGCGCGCCTACCACGGCAAGCACGAGGTCGCAAAGGCCCACGTCGCACGGATGCGCATCGCCATGCCCGCCGAGGTCGACACCTGGGTGTGTGACCGCTTCGGTGACGGGCTGCTCGTCTGGCAGGCCGCGCCCGGCGCCTCCCTCGTCGGCGAGCTGCGACTCGTCGTCACTAAGGTCCGCGACCTCGTGGGCGAGAACGCGCGCCCGACGATCTGCTTTGACCGGGGAGGCTGGAGCCCGAAGCTCTTCGCCCAGCTGAACGAGGCGGGCTTCGACGTCCTCACCTATCGCAAGGCGCCACCCTCTTGCGAGCCGCGAGCCGCATTCTCTCCCTACCGTTTTGTCGACGAGCTCGGGCGCGCCCACGACTACGTGCTCGCCGATCGCCGCGTGCGCCTGGCCTATGACAACCAGCGCCGGCGCTTCTCGTGCCGCCAGATCACGCGCCTCGACGAGGCGAGCGGGCACCAGACCCAGATCGTGACGACCCGCCAAGACAGCGACCCCGCGCTGCTCGCCCACGCGATGTTCTCGCGCTGGCGCCAGGAGAACTTCTTTCGCTACCAGCGCGCCCACTTTGGCCTGGACGCGCTCGACGCCTACGAGACCCACCCCGACGACCCGACCCGTCTCGTCGCCAACCCGGCCCGGCGCGACGCCGAGCGAGCAACGCGCCAGGCCCGCCAACGGCTCACTGACGCCGAGGCCAAAGAGGGTAGCGCCTCACTCGAGGGCCGCAGAGCAAACAAGGTACTCAAGGCCGCCTTCGCTGACGCGCGTGCCGAGGTCGCCCGCCTCGACGACGTCGCCAAGGCGATCCCGGCCAAGGTGCCCCTCGGTGAGGTGCGACCCGACGCAGTGCGCCTCGACGTCGAGCGCAAGCGCATCATGGACGCGATCCGCATGGCCACCTACAACGCCGAGTCGGCCATCGCACGAATGATCGCCCCGCACTACGCGCGAGCCGACGACGAAGCACGCACCTTGCTCCACGAGATCTTCAAGTCACCCGCGGACCTCGAGGTCCGAGGAGACCAACTGCACGTGCGGATACTTCCCCTCTCGGCACCTCGTCGCACCAGGGCGATGGCGGGGCTGTGTGAGGATTTGACCGCTACTCAGACCCTCTACCCAGGGACCAATCTCACTCTCGTCTACTCAGTCAAGGAGACGTGAGGCTCTGCAGCGACTTTGGGCTTACGCAAGGAGGTCTGGATTCAAACGCTCTGCCACTTTGCTTTGGCGACGTCACGCACAATTTGCCTGGTACGTGTCGTCCAATACGTCAGTACGGTGGTCCACAACTCGTGACCCATCAACCGGAATCTCCCCCGAGTGAATCTCCCACGATCTTCAAGCAGATGGGTGTGAAATGATGAGCGTATGCGCGTCGTTCAACTCGTCTACGTAGTTGGTTGGGCGGCCTTTTGGATCTATTGGTTGGTGGCTGCCTTCTCAAGGAAGAAGGGGCGATCGGCGTGGTCGCGCGACTTACGCGCCCGGGCGGTGATCTGGATTTGTGCAATTCTCCTGCTTCGCCTAAGGGCTCTTCGAGGTGGCAGCCTTGCCTTCGAACCCGTTCGCGTCGGCGTAGGACTCCTTTTCTTTGCCCTCGGACTCGGGTTTGCGATTTGGGCACGTCTTCACCTCGGGCGTAACTGGGGCGCCCCGATGTCACAAAAGAACGAACCGGAACTAGTCACCAGCGGTCCATACCGGCTCGTCCGCCACCCCATCTACTCGGGAATCCTGCTTGCGGGCGTTGGCACCGCAACTGCGTTGAGTTGGGCGTGGTTGCTGGTCGTGGTCTTGGTCGGGATCTACTTCTTCTACAGTGCAACGGTCGAGGAGCGGTACCTGACCGCGCAGTTTCCCGATGTCTACCCCGCGTACAGGCGATCGAGCAAGATGCTCGTGCCCTTCCTATTCTGAAACGTTCAGACGGCTTAGATGATCGAGGGTGATCGACCCACGATCGGATGCGGCCGATTCCGCTCGTTCTCCTATGCTGCATAGTCAGTAACGACACGGAGGATTTCGTCCGAAGAAGAGACGGCGTCCGCGTGGTTCGTTCCGCTTTAATTGTGGAGCAGATTGGTGGCTTTCATGGAGAACCAGCCAGACCGTGACGATGATGCACCGTTAGCCAAAACCGAGCAGGGCGATGTCCCACTCGAATCGGCAGTTAAGCCGGTTGTTGTATCGAAAACGATCTTGTCCACGCGAACGTCGAGGGCGTGGATACGGTTACTTCCCGCACTCGTCGTCTTAATCGTCATCCTGGTCTTTGTCTTTCAAAATCCGAAAGATGTAACCGTGAGCCTCTTCACGTTCTCTGGCACGCTGCCCCTCTCGGTAGCGCTACTTGGCGCGGTAGTCCTAGGCGCGCTCATGACGCTCGCGCTGGGTTCCGTACGCATCTATCAGCTACGCAGACAGGTCCACCGGAAATCGAAACTGTCCGACGACGACATTCGTTCGACAGAGTGAGTTTGGACTGAACCACGGGCACACCCTCAGCGGTCAGACGTCACTCATGTTCAACGGGGCGAGTTCAGTAGTGGAGCCCGTGATCAAACTGCGATAGACGTCGCCTGAGCCCTCGGACCCATTCAGGGTGGCCACGTCGTAGTGCAGCAAACGGGACCACATCTTCAATCACTGGCGTCCGCCTCGAAACCGATGAGCCAATGTAGGCCGTAACGGTCCACCACTTGTCCATCAGAGTCTCCCCAAGGTCGAACCTTCAGTTCGTCGACGATTCGGCCACCTTCCGCAAGTTTCGAGAACCATTGCCTGAGCACTGACGGGGCCGCAACC
>JAKAFH010000146.1 GCA_021818025.1 Actinomycetes bacterium
CAAGGTCTATCTCACGGCCTCGCTGGACGAGCGGGCCCGTCGTCGCGGCGAGGAGGGCGTGGGCTCGGTGTCGCGCCGAGACCGCGCCGACGAGGGCCGCGAGGCGTCACCGCTGCGCCAGGCGAGCGACGCCGTCGTGCTCGACACGACCGACCTGACGATCGAGCAAGTGGTAGAAGAGATCGTGAGATGGCTGAAGACACCGAGCTGATCCTCAATCCCGACAAGACCCCGCTCTACCGGGTGGTCGCAGCGATCCTGACCGTCCTGTCGTGGCTGCTGTTCCGGCCACGGGTGCGCGGCAGCGAGAACATCCCGCGCACCGGACCGGTCCTGATCGCGCCGGTGCACCGCTCCAACGTCGACTTCGTCTTCACCCTCTTCATCTCGCCGCGCAAGGTCTTCTTCATGGCCAAACAGGAGCTCTTCGGCGTGCCGGTGCTCGGAACGCTGCTGCGCCACGTGGGAGCCTTTCCCGTGGACCGCAGCACGGCCGATCGCGAGTCGCTGCGCCTGGCCGAAGAGGTCCTGCGCCGGGGCGAGGCGCTGATCCTCTTTCCCGAGGGCACCCGACGCGAGGGGCGACGCATCGACGAGTTGCACGACGGGGCGATGTTCATCGCCTCGCGATCGGGCGCGGCGACGGTGCCGGTGGGGATCGCCGGGAGCGACCGGGCCATGCCGTCACACGCCAAACTTCCGCACTTCGCGCGCGTCCGGGTCGTGGTCGGCGAACCGATCGCGCCACCGAGCGCCGAGGGACGGGTGCCGCGCTCGCTGATCGCGGCCAAGACCGAGGAGCTACGCGAGCAACTCGAGGCCGTCTACCACCAGGCCCTCGACGAGCGTTAGCGCTCGCGCCACCAGGTGCCAAAGACCACCCTGGCGTAGCGGAAGCCGAAGAGCCAGTTGGCACCCTTCTTGGTCGTTCCCGAGCGGCGAGGGTGCCAGACCGTGGGCACCTCGGCGGCGCGCCAGCCGCGCTTGAGACACGTGATCAGCAACTCGGCCGTCTGGTACTGGTCCTGGGTGAGCCGGTCGAGCACGTCGGCGAGCATGGTGACGCGTAGCGCGCGGTAGCCAGTCGAGGTGTCGGTCAGGTTCGCCCCGGTCATCCGGTTCATGATGAAGGAGAAGAAGCGCACCCCGGTCTTGCGGAAGCGGTCCGAGGTCTCGTCGACCCCAAGACGGCGCGAGGCGACGACGAAGTCGGCCTCGTCGCGAAGCAGGGGCGCGAGCACCTCGGGCATCTCGGCCGGGTCGTTCTGGCCGTCGGCGTCGAGGGTGACCACGTACTCGACCTGGTTGTCGACGCAGTAGCGATACGTAACCTGCAGGGCCACGCCGTGGCCGAGGTTCACGGGGAACTCGATGACCTTCACGCCCTCGTAGCCGCGCGCGATCTCGGCCGTGCGGTCCTCACCGCCGTCGACGACCACGAGGGTGGTGTAGGGGCGTCCGTTCATCGTGGCGGGCATCAGGTCGAGGACCGAGCCGATGTTGCCCTCTTCCTCGTAGGCGCAGATGGAGGCGATGACGGTCTCGGGCTTGAAGTCCGGGTAGTCCTGGTTGAAGCGGGCCATCGCCTGGTCGATCGCGTACGACCGCAACTTGGTCAGCCGACGTGACTCGAGATCGTGTTTTGCCATCCCTACTCTTTCTCCGACACCACCGCGGACACCCACTCGAACCGCAGGTCAAGGGCGGCCAGCGCAACGGGCACCAAGCGATACTAGTCCTCGGACCAGTGGCGCCCCGGACCGACAGGGCCTCGAGGCGACCTAGCGCGACGAGGCGGCGAGGACCTGGGCCGCGGTGAAGTCACGGTCGGACTGGCTGTCGAATCCCGACGCGCTGGGCGTCTGGAAGGCCACGTCGAGCAGCGCCGCGAGCGCGCGCAGGATCTCGCGCAGTTCCGGCGGGGGCGGGAAGTACTCGTCCTCGACGGTCTCGGCGCGCACCTCGACGCCCTCGCGTGGGTCAAGGACCGCGAGCACGTCGTTCACGATCGACTCGGGCGCCGAGGCGCCCGCGGTCACCGCGACCACGCCCGCGAGGTCGTGCGGCAGGTCCGCCGCGCCGTTCACGCGAAGCACGCGCGCACAGCCCGCCGCGGTGGCTACGGTCGCCAGCGCCACCGTGTTGGACGAGTTGGCCGAGCCGATCACCACGACGGCGTCGGCGTCGGCGCAGATCGCCCGCAGTGCCGCCTGGCGATTGGTGGTGGCAAAGCACAGGTCGCTGCGATTGGGCATCCAGATGTCGGGGAACTTCTCGGTGGCGTAGTCGCGGATGCCGCTCCACTCGTCGAGACTCAGCGTCGTCTGGCTGAGCAGCGCGAACGGGCCCGTCTGGTCACCGAGCGCGTCGATGTCCTCGACCGACTCGATGAGGTGCACGGACTCGGGCGCCACCGCCATCGTGCCGACGGCCTCCTCGTGGCCCTCGTGGCCGACGTAGAGCACGGTGTAGCCCTTGCGGGCGCGCACCTTGAGCTCGTGGTGAACCTTGGTGACGAGCGGGCAGACCGCGTCCACGACCGTGCCACCGGCGCCCTTGGCGAGTTCGATGACCGAGGGCGGCGAGCCGTGCGCACTCAGCATCACCGGCGCGCCCGCGGGGACGTCGGCCACGTCGTCGACGAAGACGACCCCGAGCGATCGGAAGTGCTCGACGACGAAGCGGTTGTGCACGATCTCGTGGTAGCAGTACACGGGTGCGGCGAAGACCCGCGTCATCCAGTCGAGGGCCTTGATCGCCTTCTCGACGCCCGCGCAGAACCCGCGCGGCGCCGCGAGGATTACTCGTTGCACGGAC
>JAKAFH010000046.1 GCA_021818025.1 Actinomycetes bacterium
TCCCTGATCAACTTCGATCGGACTTGGAGGTGAAACCTTGGTCTCGCATCGTGATATTTATCCTGTGACCAGGTACTCCGTTGGAGCGGGCGACGGGAATCGAACCCGCGTTCTCAGCTTGGGAAGCTGATGTTCTGCCGCTGAACTACACCCGCGTGGAGTACATCGTACTGCGAGAGGGGCCGTCAACTGTCAACTGCGAGAAGGTGGCTGGGGTCATTGTTGGCGCAGAGTAACGTTTCCATCGATATGGTGCTCTCGGATCGGTCGATTAAAGAGGCGCTGGCCCAGGGCCGGATCGTCATCGATCCCCTGGGCGATGGCTGCATTCAGCCGTCGTCGGTCGATCTGCACGTGGACCAACTCTTTCGGGTGTTCCGCAACCACTCACAGCGCGTCATCGACGTGCGCGAGGCCCAGGAAGACCTCACTGAGTTGATCGACGTCGGTGAGACTGACCCGATGATTCTTCACCCGGGTGAGTTTTTGCTCGGCTCGACCATCGAGCGAGTCGCGCTGCCGGACGACCTCGTCGCGCGGCTCGAGGGCAAGAGTTCGCTCGGTCGCCTCGGCCTGCTGATCCACTCGACGGCGGGTTTTGTCGACGCGGGCTGGGACGGGCACCTCACGCTCGAACTCTCGAACGTGGCGAACCTGCCCATCACCTTGTATCCGGGCATGAAGATCGGCCAGATCAGTTTCTTCGAGATGACCACGCCGGCCGACCGCCCCTACGGGGCGGTCGGGCTGGGTTCGAAGTACCGCGGTCAGCGGGGGCCGACCGCGAGCCGGTATTGGGAGAACTTTCGGTCCAGTTGACCGCGATGGCTGACGCGACCCCGACGCGCCAACCGAGATGGAGGACGCAGTGCTAGCTCGAATCGTTATTGGCCTGGTGATCTCGCTGCTGGGGTTCGCGATCGCGGGGCGCCGGTTCTTCTGGCTCTCGCGACTGATCCGCACCGGCAAGGAAGCGCCGCGTCGGTGGAACGGGTTTCGCCGCGTCTCCGAGGCCGAGCTCGTCGAGGTCGCGGGTCAGCGCAAGCTGCTGCGCTGGACGATCCCGGGTCTCGCGCACTTCTTCACGATGTGGGGCTTTTTCGTCCTGCTCGCCACCATCATTGAGGCCTACGGCGCGCTCTTTAACCGTAACTTCCACATCCCGCTGATCGGACAGAGCAACTGGCTCGCCTTCGTCGAGGACTTCTTCGCGACCGCGGTGCTGGTGTCACTCATCGTCTTCACGATCATCCGGCTGGTGAACGCACCCTCGCGCAAGGACCGCGCGAGCCGCTTCTACGGCAGCCACCTCAAGGCCGCGTGGATCACCCTCACGATGATCGCCTTCGTGATCATCACGCTCGTCCTCTACCGCGCCGCCCAGATCAACACCGGGCACTTCCCCTTCCCGCGCACCGTCGGCGCGGTCTACCACCCGCCGCGGCTCAGCGGCTCAGCGGTGAGCGCCTTCAACGAGCACATCGCCTCGCCGTGGGCCTTCGCCTCCCAGGTGGTCGCCCACTGGCTCGCGCCACTGGGCTACGGCGTGAACAGCTTCCTCGAGGCGTTCTTCGTGCTCGCGAACATCGCGGTGATCGCCGGGTTCCTGGTGTTCGTTTCCTACTCCAAGCACCTGCACATCTTCCTCGCGCCCATCAACATCGGCTTCTCGCGTCGGCCCCGCGCCCTGGGAGCGCTCGACAAGACCCCCGACATGGACATGGAGCACGTCACCGAGGACACGGTCTTCGGGGTGGGCAAGTTCGAGGACTTCACCTGGAAGCAGATGCTCGACTTCTCCACCTGCACCGAGTGCGGCCGCTGCCAGTCGGTCTGTCCGGCCTGGAACACGGGCAAGCCCCTCAGCCCGAAGCTCCTCATCATGGGGCTTCGCGACAACATGTTCCTCTCGGCCGACCGGCTGCTCTCGGGCGAGGCCGGCGACGCAGCGACCCTCGTGCCATCGGTCATCGACCCCGACGTCCTGTGGTCGTGCACCACGTGTGGCAGCTGTGTCGAGCAGTGCCCGGTCGACATCGAGCACGTCGACGCGATCATCGACATGCGCCGCTACGAGGTGCTGATGGAGTCGCGCTTCCCCTCCGAGGCGAGCCTGCTGCTTCGCAACATGGAGAACCAGGGCGACCCGTGGGGCCTTGGCTCCTCCAAGCGCACCGAGTGGCTCGGCGCGCTCGACTTCGAGGTGCCGGTCTTCGATGGTGCGATCCCCGAGGACGTGGAGTACCTCTACTGGGTGGGCTGTGCCGGCTCGCTCGACGAGCGCGGCCGCAAGCAGATCGAGTCGACGGCGCGCATGCTGCACCGCGCCGGGGTGAGCTTCGGCATCCTCGGCGGGCGCGAGTCCTGCACCGGGGACCCGGCGCGGCGCATGGGCAACGAGTACCTCTTCCAGGAGATGGCCAAGGCCAACATCGCCACCCTCGACGAAGTCGGCGCGAAGAAGATCGTGGCGAGCTGCCCGCACTGCTTCAACACGCTGAAGAACGAATACCCCAACCTCGGGGGCAACTACGAGGTCATCCACCACAGCGAGCTGCTCGCGCACCTGGTCTCGTCGGGCAAGCTCGTGCCGGGCGTCTCGTTCACCGGCACCGTCACCTACCACGACCCCTGCTACCTCGGGCGCCACAACCGGGTCTTTGACGAGCCGCGCACGATCCTTGACGCCATCCCCGGGCTCACCCAAGTCGAGATGGCCCGACACCGCGAGCGCGGCTTCTGCTGTGGCGCGGGCGGCGCGCGCATGTGGATGGAGGAGAACATCGGCAAGCGCGTCAACATGGAGCGCACCGAGGAGGCCCTCGGCACCGGGGCTGACGTCGTCTCCACGGCCTGCCCGTTCTGCATGATCATGATCGACGACGCCGTGAAGGCCCAGGGTCGCGGCGACGAGGTCGCCGTGCTCGACGTGAGCCAGGTCGTCGAGCGCTCACTGGCGCCGAGCGAGTAGCCGCGAGTTCACACCGCCGAAACACGACGCTAACGGAGTCGAAATCCGCGGTTGGAAGACTGACCTCATCGAACTGAGGTCAGCGTCGCCCTCTTGGAAGAGAAGGAGGGCGCGTGCTCGCAGTCACGAATATCCCGTATCCCAGCTGGCTCAATCCCGCTGACAACACCTGGCAGCTGGTGGCGGCCACACTGGTCGGCCTGATGAGCCTGCCCGGGTTGGCCGTCCTCTACGGCGGGCTGGTGCGCAAGAAGTGGATCGTGAACACGATGCTCATGGTCTTCGTGGGCTTCTCGGCGACCCTCGTGGTGTGGATGCTCTGGGGCTACAACCTCGCCTTCGGGCCCCAGTCGCACTTCGGCCCGACGGGCTCGTTCTGGAGCGGCTTCATCGGCCACTTCACCCCGCTCTCGACCGCCGGCGCCGAGCAGGGCCAGGCGGTGTCGGGGGCGAACACGCTGATCCCCTTCCACTTCTCGACCGCCACGCTCGCGTACTTCCAGTTCGTCTTCGCCGCCATCACGCCGCTGCTCTTCCTCGGCGCGCTCGTCGGTCGGCTGAAGTTCAAGGCTTGGCTCTTGATCGTGCCGCTGTGGATCACGCTGGTGTACTGCGTGAACGCGGCCCTGCTCTGGGGCGGGGGCTTCTTCGCCCAGAAGGGCGCCGTCGACTACTCGGGCGGCTACGTCATCCACCTGTCGGCGGGCGTCGCGGCTTTCGTCGGCGCGGCGATCATCGGCCCGCGCCGCTGGCAGGACCGGGAGAACGCGTTTCCGAGCAACCTCATGATGGTGGCGGTCGGGGCCGGGATCCTCTGGCTCGGCTGGAACGGCTTCAACGGCGGCGACCCCTTCTACGCCGGCGCCGACGCTGCGAGTGCGGTGCTGAACACCAACGTCGCCACGGCCGTCGGCGTGCTCACCTGGCTGCTGATGGACATGTTCTTCTCGCGCCAGAAGAAGCCGACCTTCCTCGGTGCACTCAACGGCATGCTCTGCGGGCTCGTCGCGATCACCCCGAGCGCGGGCTGGGTGAACGGCACGGGCGCGATCTTCGTCGGGCTCATCGCGGCGACCGTCGTCTGGTTCGCGTGGAACTTCCTCTCGCGGGTCCGGCCCTTCTCGAAGGTGGACGACGCGATGGGCGTGGTCTACACCCACGGCATCGCCGGACTCGTCGGGGGACTATTGGTGGGGATCCTCGCGGACCCCGGCATGGTCCAATACGGCGTCACCGGCGCGCACTTCAAGGGCGCGGGCAGCTTCTCGGTGGGCGGGTGGTTCTACACCCACTCCTTCCACCAGCTCTGGGAGCAGTTCCTCGCGGCGCTGTGGATCATCGGCTGGACGGCGGTGGGCACGACGATCGTGTTCACGGTCGTGAAGTACCTCGTGGGCGGCCTGCGCGAGACCGACGAGGTACTGTCCGTTGGTGACGTCGCGATCCACGAGGAAGAGGCGTTCCCCGAGCCGACCTTCGGTGAGCCACTGATGACCCCGAGCCACATCCACCCCGACAACGTCTAAGGAGCAACCGTGAAACTAGTAACCGCAGTCGTGAAGCCCTTCAAGCTCGATGAGGTGAAGGTCGCCCTGACCGCCATCGGCGTCTCGGGCATGACGGTCTCCCAGGTGCGCGGCTTCGGCCGCCAGGGCGGGCACATCGAGATCTACCGGGGCAAGGAGTACGAATTCGACTTCGTGGACAAGATCCGCATCGAGGTCGCCTGCACCGACGAGCAGGTCGACGAGGTGCTCGACGCCATCGTCTCGGCCGCGCGCACCGGCTCGGTGGGCGACGGCAAGGCCTGGGTCACCGACGTCGAACGCGTGGTGCGGGTGCGCACCAACGAGCGCGGACCGGAGGCCCTGTAGGTCAGCCGGCTTGTCTCGCCACGGCCTCGGCCGCCGCTGCGGCGGCGGCCGGGTCGCCGAGGTAGGTGGCGTCGATCACCGCGAGCTCGTGGTCGAGCTTGATCCGGTAGGGGATGCCGGTGGGGACCTCGAGCTCGGTGATCTCGTCCTCGCCGATGCCCTGGATCATCATGCGAAGCGCCCGGATGGAGTTGCCGTGGGCGACCACGAGCACCGCACCGCCGCGCACCGACTCGCGCGCGAGGTCCTCGGCGATCACGTCGCGGAAGTAGGGCGTGGCGCGCGCGACGACGTCCTTCAGACACTCGGTGCGCGGGATGTACTCGGCGGGCACGTCGCGGTAGCGCGGGTCGCCGGCGGCGTCGCGCGGGTCGCCCTCGGGTAGCGGCGGCGGCGGGACGTCATAGGAGCGACGCCAGCGCTGGAGCTGCTCGCGGCCGAACTGCTCGGCCGTCTCCTTCTTGTCCTTGCCGGTGAGATCCCCGTAGTGGCGCTCGTTCAGCCGCCAACTGCGCCGCACCGGCAGCCAAGACCGGCCCGCGGTGTGTAGCGCGATCTCGGCCGTGCGGATCGCGCGGGTCAGCAGCGACGTGTGCACGATGCGCAGGTCGAGACCGGGCTCGTCGGCGAGCAGCCGGCCGGCCGCCGCGGCCTCAGCCTCGCCGTCGGCCGTGAGGTCGACGTCGTGCCAGCCGGTGAAGAGGTTCAGCTCGTTCCACTCGGAGCGGCCGTGTCGAAGCAGTATCAAATCGGGCACGGCGCCTAGCGTAACCATCTTCAAACCGCCCTGGCGGGTCGGGCCCGCCGGTGCCAGACTGGCCCGATGCGCCACGACATCCCCGCCGCGATGGCCGCGCGCATGGCCGACCTCGAGGCCCGCGACGCCGCCGACCGGCTCGACGGCACGGCGCACCTCGCCCGGCTGCGCCAGGTGCCCCGGGTGACCGGCGAGTTCCTCGCGCTGCTCTGCGCGGCGGCGCCGCCCGGACCGGCGATCGAGATCGGCACGAGCGCGGGCTACTCAGCCATGTGGCTCGCCCTCGCCTGTCGCGAGTCGGCCCGGCGACTCACCACCTACGAGGTGCTCGCCGAGAAGGTCGAGCTGGCGCGCGAGACCATCGACCTCGCGGGGATCGAGGACGTCGTCGAGATCGTCCACGGGGACTTTCGCGACGACGCGGCGCGCTGGCACGGCGTCGGATTCTGCTTCCTCGACGCCGAGAAGGACGTCTATGACGACTGCTACGACCTGGCCGCCGAGTCGATGGCGCCAGGCGGGCTGCTGGTCTGCGACAACGTGATCAGCCACGCGACTGTGCTCGAGCCCTTCGTCACCCGAGTCCTCGCCGACGAGCGCGTCGACGCGGTCGTCGTGCCGATGGGCAAGGGCGAGCTCGTCGCGCGCCGCCGCTGAACCACCCCTAGCCCCGAATTCCTGGCACGCCCCCTGCAACGTCCCTGATCATCAACGTCTTTACTCAATTATCACTAGACGTATCCATTTTCTTGACAAGATCCGACTCAAGTGTGTATACTGGGTGTCACGAATCGCACCCGCTTGGACGGTCCAACCTGGTGTCGGCACGAAGGAGCATCATGGCTAAGGCAGTGGGCATCGACCTCGGAACGACCAACTCGGTCGTCAGCGTCCTCGAAGCGGGCGAGCCCGTCGTCATCCCGAACGCCGAGGGCGGTCGCACGACCCCGTCGGTCGTCGGATTTTCCAAGACCGGCGAGGTACTGGTCGGCGAGGTCGCCAAGCGCCAGGCGATCACGAACCCGGACCGCACCATCCGTTCGGTGAAGCGTCACATGGGCGAGAACTGGTCGGTCGACATCGACGGCACCAAGTACACCGCTCAGGAGATCTCCGCGCGCATCCTCCAGAAGCTCAAGCGCGACGCCGAGTCCTACCTCGGTGACACGGTGACCCAGGCCGTGATCACCGTGCCGGCGTACTTCAACGACGCCCAGCGCACCGCCACCAAGGAAGCCGGCCAGATCGCCGGGCTCGAGGTGCTGCGCATCGTCAACGAGCCGACCGCGGCCGCGCTCGCCTACGGCCTCGACAAGGGCGCGGCCGAGCAGACCGTGCTCGTCTTTGACCTCGGTGGCGGAACCTTCGACGTCTCGGTGCTCGAGATCGCCGACGGGGTCTTCGAGGTGAAGTCGACCCACGGCGACACCCACCTCGGTGGCGACGACTGGGACGACGCGGTGATGCAGTGGCTCATCAAGACCTTCAAGGACCAAGAGGGCGTCGACCTCGCCAACGACAAGATGGCCGTGCAGCGCCTCAAGGAGGCCGCCGAGAAGGCCAAGATCGAGCTCTCGAGCGTCCAGGAGACCCAAGTCAACCTGCCCTTCATCACCGCGACGGCCGACGGTCCGAAGCACCTCGACCTGAAGTTGACGCGCGCCAAGTTCAATGAGCTCACCGCGAGCCTCGTCGAGCGCTGCCGCTCGCCCTTCGACCAGGCGATCAAGGACGCCGGGCTCACCATCGACAAGATCGACCACGTCATCATGGTCGGCGGCTCGACGCGCATCCCCGCGGTCCAAGAGCTCGTCAGCCGCGTCACCGGCAAGGAGCCCAACAAGGGCGTCAACCCCGACGAGGTCGTCGCCGTGGGCGCCGCCGTGCAGGCCGGCGTCTTGAAGGGTGACGTGAAGGACATCCTGTTGCTCGACGTCACGCCGCTCAGCCTCGGCATCGAGACCAAGGGTGGGGTGATGACCAAGATCATCGAGCGCAACACCACGATCCCGACCAAGAAGTCCCAGACCTTCACGACGGCCGACGACAACCAGCCCTCGGTCGAGGTGCACGTCCTGCAGGGCGAGCGCGAGATGGCCTCCTACAACCAGACCCTCGGCAAGTTCCAGCTGGTCGGCATCCCGCCGGCGCCGCGCGGCGTGCCCCAGATCGAGGTCACCTTCGACATCGACGCCAACGGCATCGTGCACGTCTCGGCCAAGGACACCGCCACCGGCGCCACCCAGTCGATGACCATCACCGGCGGCTCGTCGCTCAGTAAGGACGAGATCGACCGGATGGTGCGCGACGCCGAGGCCCACGCCGAGGACGACCGAAAGCGCCGTGACGAAGCCGAGGTGCGCAACAACGCCGACGGCCTCGTCTACCAGACCGAGAAGCTGCTGAAGGACCAGGCGGAGTCGTTCCAGGGCACCGAGCGCCAGGACGTCGAGGCGGCCCTCGCGACGCTGAAGGAGGCCATCGCGGGCAGCGACATCGAGGCCATCAAGTCCTCGACCGAGAAGCTGCTCACGGTGAGCCAGAGCTTCAGCCAGCGGCTCTACGAAGAGGCGTCCAAGGCCAACGCGTCCGCTGGCGCGACCGGCCCCTCGAGCGCGGCCAACGATGACGACATCGTCGACGCCGAGATCGTGGACGAGCAGTGAGCGACGAGATCCCGTTCAACGAGTCCGACCTGGACGACGCGTCCCTCGCGGACATGCTCGCCGAGGCCGAGGCCGAGGCCGCCGAGGTGGCGCCCGAGCGCAGCGAGGCCGAGCGCGAGCGTGACGACTACCTCGACGCCCTCCAGCGGCTCCAGGCCGACTTCGAGAACTACCGCAAGCGCGTCGTGCGCGCGTCCGAGGACGCCGCCGACCGCGCGACCGGGTCACTGGTGGCGAACCTGCTGCCGGTGCTCGACGCCTTCGACCTCGCGGGGGCCCACTTCGCGGGGGTCGACGGCGGCGAGTCCGAGGCGCTCGCCCAGGCGCGCAGTCTCCTGCTCGCCACCCTCGCCAAGGAGGGACTCGAGCGCATCGACGCCGTCGGCGTCGCCTTCGATCCGCAGGTGCACGACGCCGTCGCCCACGTCGAGGGCGACGAGGGCGTGGATCAGCACGTGGACGAGGTGCTGCGCGCGGGGTATCGCTGGAAGGGCGGCGTGCTGCGACCGGCGATGGTGAGAGTGAAGGGCTAGATGGCCGAACGGGAGTGGTTCGACAAGGACTACTACAAGGTGCTGGGTCTGACGTCGAGTGCGACGGACAAGGAGATCACGCGCGCCTACCGCAAGCTCGCCAAGGAGCTGCACCCCGACACGAACACCGGTTCGGAGGAGAAGTTCAAGGAGGTCTCGGTCGCCTACGACGTCCTCAGTGACCCCGCCAAGCGCAAGGAGTACGACGAGGTCCGCCGACTCGGCCCGGCCGCGGCCGGTTTCGGCGGACCCGGCGGCGAGGGCTTCCGGTTCAACCCGGGCGACATCGGTGACTTCGGGGACATCTTCAGCGGCCTCTTCGGCGGCCGGCGCCAGCGCGCCCAGCGCGGGGCGGACCTCGAGACGGCGCTGCACCTGAACTTCCGCGACGCGGTCATGGGCGTCACGACGACGGTGAGCCTGCCGGGTAACGAGGCCTGCCGTACCTGCGGCGGCTCGGGCGCGGCCCCGGGCACCAGTCACGTGACCTGCGAACGCTGCGGCGGGCGAGGGGTCCTCACCGACGACCAGGGTCCCTTCGCCATGTCGAGCGTCTGTCCGGTCTGCCAGGGCCGCGGCTCGCGCATCGTCACGCCCTGTCCGACCTGTCACGGCACCGGCCGCGAGCCGTCCTCGCGCCGCGTGAACGTGCGCATCCCCGCGGGCGTCGTCGACGGCCAGCGCATCAAGCTGAAGGGCAAGGGCGCGCCCGGCGAGCGCGGCGGTCCGACCGGCGACCTCTTCGTCGACGTGCACGTCGCGCCCGACCCGCGCTTCGCGCGCCGCGGCCGGCACGTCACCACGTCGGTCGACGTCGGGGTCACCGCGGCGATGCTCGGCACGACGGTCTCGGTCGACACGCTCGATGATCCCGTGACCTTGAAGGTGCCCGCCGGCACCCAGAGTGGCACGACGATGCGCGTGCGCGGTCGCGGCGTGCCCGCCGCCGGCAAGCACCCGACCGGCGACCTGCTCGTGACGGTGAACGTGCAGATCCCCGCGAAGCTCACCAAGGACCAGCGCGCGATCGTCGAAAAGCTCGCGCACGCCCTGCACGAGGACGGCAGCGATGAGTGACGCCTCCCGGGCCATCTACGTGATCTCGGTCTTCGCCGAGCTCGCCGGCGTGCACCCCCAGACCCTGCGCAACTACGAGCGCACGGGGCTGCTCAACCCCCAGCGCACGACCGGCGGGTCGCGCCGGTTCTCGGACGAGGACCTGCGCGTGCTGCGCCGGATCCAGGAGTTGACCACCGACGGGGTCAACCTCGAGGGCGTGAAGCGGATCCTGCGCCTCGAGCGCGAGCTCGAGGAGGCGCGCCGCGAGGCGGCCGCGCTGCGCGAAACCGTGCAGTCCTCGGTCGAGGCGACGCACCGCCAGTACCGCCGCGACCTCGTGCCGGTGCAGAACACCATCGCGCTGTTCGTCGCGGCGCAACGTCAGCGTCGAGGAGGCGTGTGATGGCCCTTGACCCGCAACGCTGGACCGTGAAGACCCGCGAGGCCTTCCAGGCGGCGACCACCCAGGCCGCTTCGGCCGGCAACCCCTACGTGACCCCCGCACACCTCTTGCTCGCCCTGCTCAACCAGGCCGACGGCGTGGCGCGACCGCTGCTCGTGGCCGCGGGCCTCGACCCGATCGGCGTCGCGGCGACGCTTAATGAGCGCGTCGCGAGCGAGCCGCGCGCGATCGGCGGGACCCAGCCCGGGCTCTCGCCCGAGGCGCGCCAGGGCCTCGAGCAGGCCGACGAGCTGCGCGCGGACCTCGGTGACGAGTACCTCTCGGTCGACCACGTCATGGTCGCCTGGGCCCAGGAGCTCGGCACGACGCGCGAGGCCCTGCTCGGTGCGCTGCGCACGATCCGCGGCTCGGCGCGCATTACCTCGGAGAATCCCGAGGAGACCTTCCAGTCCCTCGAGAAGTACGGCCGGGACCTGACGGTGCTCGCGCGCGCGGGCAAGCTCGATCCGGTCATCGGGCGCGACGACGAGATCCGCCGGGTCATCCAGGTGCTCTCGCGGCGCACGAAGAACAACCCGGTGCTGATCGGCGAGCCGGGCGTCGGCAAGACCGCCATCGTCGAGGGGCTCGCGCTGCGCATCGCCGAGGGCGACGTGCCCGAGTCGCTGCGCGACCGGCGCGTGATCGCCCTCGACCTCGCCTCGATGCTCGCGGGCGCGAAGTACCGCGGCGAGTTCGAAGAGCGCATGAAGGCCGTCCTGAAGGAGATCCAGGAGGCCAAAGGCGAGGTCATCACCTTCATCGACGAGTTGCACACGATCGTGGGAGCGGGCGCGAGCGAGGGCGCGATGGACGCGGGCAACATGATCAAGCCGCTGCTCGCGCGCGGCGAGCTGCGCCTCATCGGCGCGACGACCCTTGACGAGTACCGCCGCTACATCGAGAAGGACGCCGCCCTCGAGCGCCGGTTCCAACAGGTCTTCGTGGGCGAGCCGTCGGTCGCCGACACGATCGCCATCCTGCGCGGGCTGAAGGAGCGCTACGAGGTCCACCACGGCGTGCGCATCCAAGACGCCGCCCTCGTGGCGGCCGCCACGCTCTCGAACCGCTACGTGACCAATCGCTTCCTGCCCGACAAGGCCATCGACCTCATCGACGAGGCGGCCTCGCGGCTGCGCATCGAGATCGACTCGATGCCCACCGAGCTCGACGTGGTGATCCGGCGCATCCGCCAGCTCGAGATCGAGCGCGTGGCGCTCGCGAGCGAGACCGACGCCGCCTCGGCCGAGCGCCTCGCCAAGCTCGACGAGGAGCTCGCGGACTACCGCGAGCAGTCCGACGCGCTCGCGGCGCGCTGGCAGGCCGAGAAGCAGGCGATCACCAAGATCCAGACCGCGAAGCAGGAGTACGAGGACCGCCGCGCCGAGGCCGACCGCCTCGAGCGCCAGGGCGACCTCAACGGCGCCGCGGTGCTGCGCTACGGCACGATCCCGGACCTCGAGCGCCGGATCGACGAGGCCACGACCGAGCTCGCCGAGCTCCAGGCGAACGGCGCCTTCTTGAAGGAGGAGGTCGACGCCGAGGACGTGGCTGAGGTGGTGAGCCGCTGGACGGGCGTCGCGGTCACCAAGCTCCTCGAGGGCGAGGTCGACAAGCTCGTGCGCATGGAAGAGCTGCTGCACTCGCGCGTCGTCGGCCAGGACGAGGCCGTCGAGGCCGTGGCCAACGCCATCCGGCGCTCGCGCGCCGGCCTCGCCGACGCCAACCGGCCCATCGGCTCCTTCCTCTTCCTCGGGCCCACGGGGGTCGGCAAGACCGAGCTCGCCCGGGCGCTCGCGGAGTTCCTCTTTGACGACGAGCACGCCATGGTGCGCATCGACATGAGCGAGTACATGGAGAAGTTCTCGGTGAGCCGGCTCATCGGCGCCCCGCCGGGCTACGTCGGCTACGAGGAGGGCGGCCAGCTCACCGAGGTGGTGCGGCGCCGGCCCTACGCGGTCGTGCTGCTCGATGAGGTCGAGAAGGCCCACCCGGACGTCTTCAACGTGCTGCTCCAGGTGCTCGACGACGGCCGGCTGACCGACGGCCAGGGCCGCACGGTCGACTTCACCAACGTCGTGCTGATCATGACGAGCAACCTGGTGGGCGACCCGCTGAGCGTGTTCCGGCCCGAGTTCGTCAACCGGATCGACGACATCATCCGGTTCCGCTCGCTCAGCGAGGACGACCTCGCGGTCATCGTCGGGATCCAGCTCGGCCGCTTGCGCCAGCGCCTCGCCGAGCGTCACCTGGTGCTCGAGGTCAGCCCGGCCGCGTCGGCGCTGCTCGCCCACGAGGGCTTCGACCCGGCCTTCGGCGCCCGGCCGCTCAAGCGCGTCATCCAGCGCCGCCTCGAGGACCCGATCGCGCTGTCGATCCTGCGCGGGCGCTACCACGACGGCGACGTGATCAGCGTCGACGCGGTGGACGGAGACCTCGCCTTCGGGTGACCCAATCGAGGCGAAGTAGGATTAGGAGGTCCCGAGCCCGAGGAGTCCCGTGCCCGCAACCGTCGTAGTCGGTACCCAGTGGGGGGATGAGGGCAAGGGCAAATTGACCGACCTGCTCGCGCGCGACATGGACATGGTCGTGCGCTACCAGGGTGGACACAACGCCGGGCACCGGATCGTCGTAGACGGCGAGGCCTTCGCCCTGCAGCTCG
>JAKAFH010000047.1 GCA_021818025.1 Actinomycetes bacterium
GACCGGCACCAGCACGCGAACGGTGCCGCGCACCAGGTCGACCCAGAAGTTGCCCAGTGTGGCGGTGCGCGAGCGCGTCAGTGCGCGGATCATCGCGACGGCCACCGCGATGCCGGCCGCGGCCGACACGAAGTTCTGCACCGTGAGCCCGGTCATCTGGGTAAAGAGCGACATCGCCGTCTCGCCGCTGTAGTTCTGCCAGTTCGTGTTGGTCACGAAGGACACGGCGGTGTTCCAGGCGAGCGGGGCGCTCGGCGCGGCGGCGTGACCAGGATTGAGCGGCAACCACGCCTGGAGCCGCTGGATCCCGTAGAGCACCAGCACCGAGACCGCCGAGAACGCCAGCAGGCTCGTGACGTAGCCGCGCCACGTCTGCTCGGATTCGGGATCCACACCGCTCAGTCGGTAGAGCAACCCCTCCACGGGCCGGTAGATGCGCTCGAGGCGTGACGGCGCCCCCGAGTAGACACGCGCCATGTAGGCGCCCATGATCGGGACTGTCACGGCAAGGGCGGCGACGACCACTAAGAATTGCACGGCGTCATTCACGGTCACGAGAACCGCTCCGGGAAGAGCAGGGCGTAGACGAGATAGGCCGCAGTCGCTACGGCAACCACCAACGAGATCGCGTCGTCAACGTTCATCGCCGGGCCTCGGACACCTCGTCGGAATCGGTGTGAATCAGGCGCTCGCATCCGCGCGCCAGCAGTTCCATCAAGACGAAGAATCCGATGGTTGCTGCAATGTACGCGATGTCTTGCACGACTGCCTCCCTGTCCGATTTCGAACTTACGGACGGGGTGGCCCGCGAACGGCGGCTTTTACGTTCTCGTTGCGCCAACGCGAGAGAATTCCACGCGGTTGCCACGGCGAGCGAGCTCGGGCGCGGCAATGGCGCGACGCACCAGTCACGACTGCGTCGCGGGTCGTCGCGGCCCAGCGACTACCGGTCCGGCAACGTGGGACGACCCGCAACCGCCGCATCAACGCCCCGGCACCAGCACGCCCTTCGAACCAGTCACTGGGTCACGGTTACGCCACGGGCGTTGGTGAACCCGTCGAAGGGATTGCGTCGCTCGCCTCGTGATCGCGTCGCCGCGCGCCGACGTCTCGACCCTCGCGTCACGACGCTCTGCGCGTCGTGCGAAGCCCGTCGGCGAAGTCGCCGAGTCGCGCCAGGCCGTCACGAAGTTCGTCGCGCGACGTGGCGTAGGAGATTCGTACGTGGGTGTCAGCGGTGTTGGTGGCGAAGTCACGGCCCGGCGTGATGGCCACGTGCGCCTCATGCAGGGCACGCTCGCAGAACTCCCAGGCGCCAAGACCGGTCCCACTCACGTCGACGTAGACGTAGAACGCGCCGTCGGGCTCGACTGAGACCGGCAAACCAATTCGGGCGAGCTCGGCCAATACGATCGCGCGGCGCGCGACGAACTCGACGCGGCGGTCCTCGCATTCAGCCAACGCCTCGGGCGAAAAGCACGTGATCGCCGCCTGCTGCGCGGGTGACGAGGCGCACAGGAAGTAGTTCATCGCCAGACGCTCGATGGCCCCAACGAGCACCTCGGGCACGATGCACCAACCGAGGCGCCATCCCGTCATGCCGAAGTACTTGGAGAAGCTGTTTATCACGATCGCGTCGGGGTCGTACGAAAGGACGCTTCGCGGCGAGACGCCGTTCGCGTCGGGGTCGGCGAGGTTCAGGTAGATCTCGTCGACGAGCCGCCACGCGCCACGATCACGCGCCAGTTCGCAGATCGCCGCCAGCTCGGCGGGGGCGATCGAGGTCCCGGTCGGATTGGACGGGCTCGCGATCATGATCGTCCGTGCGTCGTTCGTCCACGCATCCTCGACGAGCCTTCGGTTGAGCTGAAACCGAGTCGCTGCGGTGGTGTCGACCGACACGACGCGGCCCCCGAAGGACTCGATCAGCTGTCGATTGCACGGATACGAGGGGTCGGCCATGATCACGTCGCTGCCCACGTCGACGGTCGCCGCTACGGCGAGCAACAGAGCCGAAGACGCCCCCGAGGTCACGACGACCCGCGCGGGGTCGACGCGAACGCCGTGACGGTCCCAGTAGAAGCCCGCGATCGCCTCGCGCAGGGCCCGAATGCCCAGCGCCGGTGTGTAGGACAGCGCCCGGCCGTCCATCACGTCACGCATGGCCGCGCGCACGGCGGCCGGTGCGCCAAAGTCGGGCTCACCGAGGTTGAATCGCACGACGTGCTCGCCTCGAGCCTCGATGTCAACGGCCTGCTGTTCGAAGGCCATCGCGTAGAACGGCGCCGTGTGCACGGCACGCGCCGCGATGATGGCGTCGGCCTCCACCGGGCGTCCCGCCGCCGTTGCGTCACTGGTCGCCACGCGTCCCCTATCTGGGCTCGGGGATCCCCCTCGGAACCCCAATACGACGAGGCTACCCCTCGGCTCTGGCACGTCTTGTGGTCGTCGACGAGGCCCGTCGTGCGTGAAGATGGAGCGTGCTGACATCGACGACGGACCCGTTGGCGCCTAGCAACGCGACCTCCGTCGTCGCGGCGGCGGGACCGGGAACTGCTCAGTCGCGCCGGCACGACGAGAAGGGAGAGCCCCGTGCACGCTGACGCGACACCCCGCGCTTACTTCCGGCGGCGAGGCGCTGGGCTCTTCGACGCCACCGCCCTCGTGGGCGGAGCCTGGACGGCGACCGAGCAGCACGTCTCGCCCGCGCTCGGCCTCCTCGCCCACGAGGTCGAGCGGCACCGCGACGCTCGACGCGAGGACCACCTGCCGCTCGCGCGGCTGAGCTTTGACATCCTCGGCGCCATCCCCATCGACACCGTCGAGACCGAGGTCGAGGTCATTCGACCCGGGCGGACCATCGAGCTGGTCGAGGCACGGCTCAGTCACGCGGGCCTCGTGGCGCTCGTGCTGCGAGCGTGGCTGATGCACCCCTACGAGACGTCGGACGTCGAGGCCGTAGCGCTCGGGCCGATCGCGCCACCCGAACGCATGGCCCCCTGGGACCCATCGACCGTCTGGCCGGGGGGATTCGTCGGGTCGGTCGAGGTCCGTCGCACCGAGCTCGAGCCAGGCCGGGCGGCCTTCTGGTTGCGCACCAAGGTGCCCCTGGTCGAAGGTGAGCCGGCCAGCGATCTCGCGCGGGCCGTCGGACTCTTTGACATGGCCAACGGCATGACCCCGCGCGCGCCGTCGTCGCAGCTGCACTTCCCCAACGTCGACCTGACCGCCCACCTCTTCGAGGCGCCCCAGGGCGACTGGCTCGGGTTCGACACCGCCGTCACCTTCGGCGCGCACGGGATCGGCCTCACTGCGAGCACCATCCATGATTGGCGCGGCCCGATCGGCACGATCGCGCAGTGCCTCACCCTGCGTCCGCGAGGCTGACACCCCGACGCCGCGGAATGCGGGGACCCCGAAAGCGACAATCCGGTTGCGCTCAGGTGGGCTATGTGGAATCCTCGGTGCAGTTCACGATGGCACCGCCCCGCGGCGGCCTAGGGCGCCTGGAGACACCATGATCACGCTGCACCGTTCGACTCTCGCGGGACTGCATCTGGACGAGCCCACACCGGCATCGGTGCACGCTGCGCTGCAGCGGGCGATCGAACTCGAACACGCGACGATCCCCGTCTACCTCTACGCCTACTTCTCGCTCGATCCCGTGGTGAACGCCGACGCGGCGGCGATCATCAAGTCGGTGGTGGTCGAGGAGATGCTCCACATGGTCCTCGCCGCCAACGTCCTCAACGCCATCGGCGGCGCGCCAGCCATCTCGCACCGACGGTTCATCCCCGCCTACCCGGGCCACCTCCCCGGTGGCGTCGAGGGCCAACTGCAATTGCACCTGCGACCTTTCAGCGACGATCAGCTCGAGGCGTTCATCGAGATCGAAGAACCCCGCGACCCGCTCGACTACGACGCCCACGCCGCGCTCGTCGACGTCCCGTCGGTGACCATCGGCGAGTTCTACGCGACGATCGCTACGGCGATCTCCCGGCTGGCGCCGAGCGCCTTCGCCCCGGCGCCCCGTCACCAGGTCGGCCCGGACCTGATGTTCGGCTCGGTCACCGTCGTCGACGCGCAGAGCGCCATCGAGGCGCTCGAGACAATCGTGGAGCAGGGCGAGGGCACCTCGACCTCGCCCCAAGAGATCGATGGTCCCAACGGCGTGAATGACTTCGCGCACTTCTACCGCCTGAGCGAGCTCAAGCACCGCCGCCGCTTGGTGCGCGTCGCTGACCCCGCGGCCCCGCTTCCCGCCTACGCCTTCGCCGGCGATCCCGTCACGGTCGACCCGAGCGGGATCATCGACCTGCCCGCCGACCCCTCGTCGAGGGACTACCCCGAGGGCTCGCCCGCTCGCCACCAGGTCGACACCTTCAACGAGACCTACACCGTCCTGCTCGGCCAACTGCACGACCTGCTCAACGGCCACAACGACCTCGCGACGTTCATGAGCTCGCTTGCGACCATGTCGACCCTCGAGGACCTGGCCCGAGCCATGGTCGCCGGCAGCGAGACCGCGGGCGTGCCCGTCGGCCCGAGTTTCGAGTATCGCCCCGTCAATCCGGGAGTCGCCTAGTCTCGGGGCGCTCGCCCACGAGAAAGGACGCCGTTGATCACACCGCATTCGATCACGTTCTCGAGCGACCGCACCGAGGCGATCGCGTCGATCGAAGCGGTCGAGGGGGGCCGCGGTTGGTGCAACGTCGTGCCCAACGCCGTCGACGACGTCGACGAGCTCAAGGTCAACTTCCTGGGCCTGCGAAAGCTCGAGGGGGTGACCGTGGCCACCCTGGTGACCCGACCGGCTCGTCACGCCGTCGCCCAGCCCTCGTCGCTCGGGGTCTTGCACACCCGGGGCCGGCTGGGCCGCGCGCGCATCGCCGAACTGCTCGAGGGCGCGCCATTTCGTCTCACGCAGGACCACAATCAGCGCGGACTGCTCCTGGAAGTCCCCGTCGACACGCCCGCGGCCCTCCTGCTCGAGGTCATGTGCCGGTGCACGACGGCGCTCTGTGACGTGGCCATGACCGGCACCTGGCGCCTCGACCGCTACCTACGCGACTAGACCGTCCGGGTCGGTCGTAGAGCGCTCGGACCGGCGAGCGAGCGACAGGGGGCGAAGATAAGAACTCCGCAAGATGCCGTCCGAAAACGCGAACCCGGTGGTTAGTCTCACGTGATTACACGCACGTGGCAAACGACCGGAGGGACCCTGGACTCGTCAATCTTCAACCCGAACGCGGTGGCCACCGGCTCCCGACTACGGACCGAGGATCCACGCAGGATGAGCCGCCGACCGAGCTCGACCGCGTTTTACGCGACCTTGGTGGTTGGTGGGGTCGGCCTGGGGTTGGTGCTCGGCCTGCCCTTGGTCGACGGGACGCTGAGCGAGATCCATCTGGGCGGTGGCCTCGCCATGTTCCTCGGGTCCACGAGCGGGCTCGCCGGTACGTACGCCGCGCTGCTGATGGTCGTGATGGCCAGCCGCGCCCCGGCCCTCGAGCGCACACTCGGTCAAGACGGCGTCCTGCGATGGCACCGCCGGCTGGCCCCGTGGACGATCGGGTTGATCGCCGCGCACGCGGTGCTGCTCACGATCGCCTACGCCCAGGCGGCCCATTCGGGCGTCTGGGGCGAGGTCGGGGTGCTCCTGCGGACGTTTCCAAACATGGTCACCGCCACCGTGGCGCTCGCCATCATGGTGCTCATCGGCCTGATCTCGATCCGCCAGGTCCGCACCCGGATCCCGCGCGAGCGGTGGTGGGTGCTGCACCTGTTCATGTACGTGGCGCTCGCGCTCGCCTTCGCGCACGAGGTGGTGCTCGGCCCCTCCTTCGTCCGCCACCCGATCGCCCAGTACGCCTGGACCCTCGCCTGGGTGGCGGCCGCCCTGCTCGTCCTCACCTACCGCGTCGGCGTGCCGGTCTATCGGTCGCGACGTCATCAGCTGCGCGTCGCCGAAGTCCTGCGCGAGGGGCCCAACGTCATCTCGGTGATTCTCGAGGGGCGCTCGCTCGATCGCCTAGCGATCGCCGGAGGACAGTTCTGCGAGTGGCGGTTCCTCACGCCGCGCCTGTGGTGGCAGGCCCACCCCTTCACGGTATCGGCGCTGCCCCAGCCGCCCTACCTTCGCCTGACGGTCAAGGGCGTCGGCGACTTCACCCGCGCACTCGCCAGCGTGGCACCCGGCACACGGGTCGCCATGGAGGGCCCCTACGGCGCCTTCACCGTGCACGCCCAACGTCGGCGCAACGCCGTCCTGATCGCGGGCGGGGTCGGCGTGACGGCCGTGCGCTCGCTCCTCGAGGACCTGCCCCTGAAGTCGCGACCGGTGGTCGTGCTGCGGGCGGCGACTGAGGCCGAGCTCGTCCTCGCCGACGAGGTCGAGGAACTGGTGCGCGTGCGAAAGGGCACGACGCACCGGCTCGTCGGCAATCGCGACGAGGTCCCGATGGAGGCGATCGTTCGACTCGTTCCGGACCTCGCCAAGCGCGACGTGTTCGTCAGCGGCTCGACGGGCTTCGTCCGCGACGCCGCCGCCGCCGTGCAGCGCGCCGGCGTGCCAGCCGACGCACTGCACCAAGAGATCTACGCGCTCTAAGGGGGTGACATGAAACGACTGCTCACCATGCTCGGCGCGACGGCCGCTGGGTTCACCGGCATCGTGGCGCTGCATGGCTCGCCGGGCAAGTCCGGCTCGCTGGTGCGCGCCGCGCCCACGACCACGACGACGGCCCCCAAGCCCGGCGCGCCGACCACGACCGCACCCAGCGGACCCAGCAACGCGACGGCGATCGGCCCTCTCGAGAACTACAGCTACGGCGTGATGTCGGTGAAGGTGGTGATCGCGAACCACCGCATCGTCGATCTCAAGGTGCAGAAACTGCAGACCCTTGACTCGTACTCCACGCAGCTCGCCACCTACGCCGTGCCGATCCTCAAGGCCGAAGTGCTGAAGGCCCAGGGCATCCGCATCAACGCGATCACCGGCGCGACTTACACGAGCGAGGCCTACGCCTACTCCATCCAGGGCGCCCTGGACAAGCTGCGCTTCAAGTGATCACGCGCGCCGAGCCGGTGATGGGGACGGTGGTCTCGTTCCTCGTTGAGCGGGACGGTCTGGCTGACGACGCCGTCGAGGGACTGCTCGACGAGGCCTGCGCAGAGCTGCATCGGCTCGACGACCGGTTCAGCGCGTGGAAGCCCGCAAGCGAGTTGTCCCGGCTTCGCCGTGGCGAGGTCACCACGCCCTCGGCGCTGATGCGCGAGGTCATCGAGCTGAGCGAGATCGCTCGCGCGATGACGGCGGGCTACTTCGACCCGTGGTCCCTGCCCGGCGGCTTCGACCCGACCGGCCTCGTGAAGGGCTGGGCCGCGGAGCGGGCCCTCGCCGTGCTCGCCGAGGGCGGGGTTGCCGCGGCACTCGTCAACGCCGGCGGCGACATCTGTGTCATCCCGGGTACCACCTACGACGTCGGCGTGCAGCACCCGAGCGTGCGCGACGCGTTGTGCGCGGTCATTCGCGTCGACGCGGCTGCGGCGACCTCGGGGGTCTACGAGCGCGGCGAGCACCTGTGCCACCCCTTCGGCGGCCAGGCCACGGCCGTGTCGGCGACGGTGGTCGGCGGTCGGCTCGCCATCGCCGACGCCTTCGCCACCGCACTCGCCGTCGGCGGCATCGACGTCCTGGACCTGGTGGAATCGACGCCGGGACTGGAGGGCTTCTTCATCACGCGCGACGGCGTCCTCGCACAGACCTCCGCCATGGATCTGGGACGAGACCGCATCGCGTCGGCCTAAGGACTGGCCCACGCGAGCGGTGCGCCGCTCGCATCGCCATCTGCCAGACTGAGCCCGTGAGTGCATCGAAGCCGCCTCCACCCACCAGCGCGGCCGTCCTGTCACGGCTCCCCGAGGTCCGCACGTGGCAGGAGGACTTCTACCGAAACCTGCACGCCCACCCCGAGCTCTCGCACCACGAGGTCGCCACGGCCGGAGCGGTCGCGCAGAGCCTGCGAGCCGACGGCTTCGAGGTCCATGAGGGCATCGGCGGCACGGGCGTCGTCGGCCTCCTGCGAAACGGCGATGGCCCGACGGTGCTGGCCCGTGCGGACATGGACGCGCTGCCAGTGCAAGAGCTCACCGAACTGCCCTACGCGAGCGAGGTCGTCGTCAAGGGCGCGAGCGGCGACGAGGTGCCGGTGATGCACGCCTGCGGCCACGACGTGCACGTCACCTGCCTGCTCGGCGCGGCGCGGCTGCTCAGCGCGGCGCGCGATCAGTGGGCCGGCACGCTCGTCGCTCTCTTCCAGCCCGCCGAAGAGACCGGCGACGGTGCCAGGGGCATGGTGGACGGTGGACTCACCACCGTCGTGCCGCGGATCGACGTCGCGATGGCCCAGCACGTGCTCGCCCTGCCCGCCGGCGACGTCGCGACCAGGGTCGGACCGGTGCTCGCCGCCGCGGACAGCCTGCGCATCACCGTCTTCGGCCGAGGGTCCCACGGCTCGATGCCCCACGCCTCGGTCGACCCGGTCGTCCTGGCGGCCATGATCGTAGTGCGGCTGCAGACGGTGGTCTCGCGCGAGACGCGCCCGGGCGAGCCCGTGGTGGTGACCGTGGGGAGCCTGCGCGCCGGCACCAAGAGCAACGTCATCGCCGATCGGGCCGTGATCGAGCTCAACGTGCGCACCTTCAGCGAGGCGAGCCGCGCCGCGACCCTCGCGGCCATCACCCGCATCGTCAACGCCGAATGCGACGCCTCGGGCTCGCCGCGGCCGGCCACCTTCGAGCTCTTCGACCAGTTCGGGCTCACCGACAACGACGAGGCCGTCACGAGCCGTGTGGCGGCGGCCTTCGACGCGCACTTCGGCCCTCGCGCGCACGCCATCGAGGCGCAGTCGGCGAGCGAGGACTTCAGCGACCTCGCCCACGCCTACGGCGCCCCCTACACCTACTGGGGCATCGGCGGCACCGACCCTGACCTCTTTGACCGGGCGTTACGGGCCGGCCGCGTGGCGAGCGACGTGCCGGTCAACCACTCGGGGTACTTCGCCCCGGTGATCCAGCCGACCCTCGATACGGGCACCGAGGCCCTGGTGGTCGCCGCGCTCGCGTGGCTCGCCCAGCCGTTGGTCTAGGGTGCCTCGATGACCCCGACGATCCTGCTGGTCCTGGAGCTGATCGGCACCTTCGTCTTCGGGCTCAACGGGGCGCTCACCGCGATGGAGGCCGAGCGGCTCGACCTCGTCGGCGTGACGGTCCTCGGCACGATGACCGCGCTCGGCGGCGGCATCATCCGAGACCTCCTCATCGGCGCGACGCCGCCAGCCACCTTCCGCGACTGGCGCTACCTCGCAGTCGCGCTCGGAAGCGCGGTCGTGGCGTTCCTCGGACGCCGGTTCCTGCACCGCGTCGCGCGCTCGATCAACCTGTTCGACGCGGCGGGACTGAGTCTCTTCTGCGTGACGGGTACGGTCGTCGCCTTCGGCCACGGACTGGGCCCGTTCCAGTCGGCGATCCTGGGCGCCATCACCGGCGTGGGCGGCGGGACCATTCGCGACATCACGATCCGACGCGTGCCCACCGTCCTCACGAGCGGTCTCTACGCGATCCCGGCCCTCGTCGGTGCGGCGATCACCGCCGTCGCGCTCGACCTGCACCACTACAACACCGGCGTCGCGATCGCGGCGGCCGCCGTCTGCTTCGTCATCCGGCTCGCCGGGCTGCACTTCAAGCTCAACGTCCCCACCTCGGACCTGTCGGGCGGTGCGGCGAGCGAGGAGCGCTAGCGCCGCGACGCGTGGTCCGAGCCGTGGCCCTCGTCGCGACGTGGTGGCACCGTACACTGAACCCGTGGCCCTGCCCGAACCCCGTCTCGTCGATCCCGCGCGGGTTCCCTCGCTGCGCTGGGGGATCCTCGGACCGGGATGGATCGCCGACCAGTTCGCGAGCACGGTGCGAGCGAACACCAATCAGCGCATCGTGGCGGTCGCCTCGCGCACCCCCGGGCGCGCCCAGGCGTTCGCCTCGGCGCACGCGATACCCCTCGCGCTCGCGAGCTACGAGGAGCTCGTCGCGCGCGAGGACATCGACGCGGTCTACATCGCGAACCTGCCCTCCGGCCACCACGACGCGGCGATGCTCGCCATCGACGCCGGCAAGCACGTGCTCGTCGAGAAACCGCTCACGCACGTGATCACTGAGGCCGAGGACGTCTTCGCGCACGCGCGCGAGCGCGGGATCCTCGCGATGGAGGCGATGTGGTCGCGCTACCTCCCTCAGTTCGACGTCGTGCGCCAGCTCCTCGAGGCCGGGGCGATCGGCGAGCCGCGTCTCGTACTCGCCGACTTCTGCCAGGACAATCGCCTACTGGCACGCATGTGGCTTCCGGGCGACGGCAGTCCGCTCTGGGACATGGGCATCTATCCCATCGCGCTCTGCCAGATGGTGTTCGGCGAGCCCGCGGGCGTCAACGCCCACGGCATCATGCTCGAGAACGGGATGGACGCCGAGAGCACGACCCACCTGATCTACGGCGGCGGCGCGCGCGCGACGATCACGGTCTCGGGGGTCGTCGATGTTCCCCAACACGCGTCGATCGCCGGCGAGACGGGCGTCATCGAGTTCGGCCTGCCATTCTTCGTGCCGTCGTCCGTCGGGCTCGCCCGCAAGGGCTTCAACGCGCCCATGGACTACTGGTTCGACGAGTCGGGCATCCGTGGCCACGCCGGACTCGCGTACCAGGTCACAGCGTTCGCCGATTACGTGGGCCGAGGTCTCCTCGAGTCGCCCCTGCATACCCACGCGGACAGTCTGGCGTGCCTTCGCACGGCGAGTGAGATCTCGCGCCAGCTCGGTATCGCTGCCACCTGATCGAGCTCGGGAACCTCCGCCTGGCCCCGGCACACCCTTCGCTCGGCGACCCGAGACCCGCTATCGAAGGCGCGCGGCCAGTCGGCGCGGGTTGCGCCTCGTCGAGCAGGCTCGCGCCCACGACGCACGGGCCCCGACGTGGCTCGTCGGACCGGCGCGGGTCGGGGGTTACTTGGCGGTCGGGAAGGAGAAGGACGCGCCGTGCTCCTCGCGGTGCTCGGGCCAGCGGGACGTGACGACCTTGGCGCGGGTGTAGAACGACACGCCCTCGGGTCCGTGGATGTGCCGGTCGCCAAAGAGCGAGTTCTTCCAGCCGCCGAAGGAGTAGAACGCCATCGGGACCGGGATCGGCACGTTGATGCCGATCATCCCGACCTGGACCTCGCGGTGGAACCGGCGGGCGGCGTCGCCGCTCGAGGTGAAGATCGCGGTGCCGTTGCCGTAGGGGTTCGCGTTGATCAGCGCGATCGCCTCGTCGACCGAGTCCGTACGGACCGTCGACAGCACCGGCCCGAAGATCTCCTCGCGATAGACGTCCATGTCAGTCGTCACCTGGTCGATGAGCGTCGGTCCGACGAAGAAGCCGTCCTCGTGGCCGGCGACCGTGAGGTCGCGGCCGTCGAGCGTGATCACCGCGCCTTGATCGGACGAGGAGCCGATGAGCCCGACGATCCGGTCCTTGGACGCGCGCGTGATCACGGGGCCCATCTCGCTCGTAGCGTCGCGGCCGGGTCCGACTTTGATCTCGCTGGCGAGCTCGGCCACGCGGGCGAGGAGCGGGTCGGCGATGGCACCGACGGTGACTGCGGCCGAGATGGCCATGCAGCGCTCGCCGGCCGAACCGTAGGCGGCGGCGACGAGGTGTTGCGCGGCGAAGTCGAGATCGGCGTCGGGCAGGATGATCGAGTGATTCTTCGCGCCGCCGAGGGCCTGCACGCGCTTGCCGCTAGCGGAAGCGCGCGCGTGGATGTGGCGCGCGATCGGCGTGGAGCCGACGAAGGAGATCGCCTGGACGTCGGGGTGGTCGAGCAGGGCGTTCACGGTGTCCGCGTCACCCTGGATCACGCTGAACACCCCGTCGGGCAGGCCGGCCTCACGCCACAGTTCGGCCATGAGCATCGACGCACTGGGGTCTCGCTCAGATGGCTTGAGTACGAAGGCGTTGCCGCACGCGATCGCGATCGGGAACATCCACATGGGCACCATGGCCGGGAAGTTGAAGGGGGTGATGCCGGCGACCACACCAAGGGGCTGGCGATACGAGAACAAGTCGACGCCGCCTGACACCTGGTCGGAGTACTCCCCCTTCAGCAGTTGGGGGATCCCGCAGGCGAACTCCACGACTTCTAGGCCCCGCTGCACCTCGCCCAACGCGTCCGAGAGGATCTTGCCATGCTCGTCGGTGATGAGCGCCGCCAAGTCCGGCGCCCGCCGATTCACGAGTTCGCGGAAAGCGAACAGGATCTTGCTGCGAACGCTGAGCGACGACTGCGACCAGTCGACAAAGGCGCGCTTGGCCGACGCGACGACGTCATCGACGTCTTCGGGCGTCGCGAGCAGCAGCGACGCCTGCACGTCGCCCGTGGCGGGGTTGTAGACGGGCTGCGTCTTCGTCGAGCGGCCCGCGGTTGCCGCGCCGTTCATCCAGTGTCCAATCGTGCTCACCATGCCGTTTCCTCTCGATTCGCTGCTACCGACTCTGCCAGATCGCCGGACCCGTCGTGACCTCACCAGCGTGGGAGCCAACCGGGTCACGTGTCGCAGTCGGGCGTTCGACCGCCTTCGTGGCCGGCCACCCGCTTGACGCGCTCGTCTCCCACCTGCGCAGGCCGGCGTCACCGATCGGGATCGGAGAGCCGAGTTTCGCCCGCGAATCGTCACCGATCGTTGTGCGCGCACGGTCGCCACAGCGACCTCGTCACGCGGCGTTCCATCGTCCCTGAACGGGACGCC
>JAKAFH010000147.1 GCA_021818025.1 Actinomycetes bacterium
TATCTTCACTCGAAGACCGGTAACAAACTGTGTCAATGGGTTGCGACGCCAGACCGCATTGAAGTGGAGAAGTTGATCGGATGACGACCCTCAGCCACCTCCAGGACCTCATCGCGCAGTACTACGAGGTCTCGGGCCTCATGGCCGGATCGATTGTGGCGCTCGTGACGAGTGACAACGACGAGCAGGCCGCGACCCACGCCCGCAACGTCGCCGAACTAGCCCAGGGCGCGAACCTCGCGCTCGACACCCTGCGCCGCTACGTCGCGGACCCGAAGATCCTCGGGCGCGACAACTTCTATACCTTCCTCGAGTCCCGTGAAGATCAGCCCACTCCGCCCGACGCGGCCTAAGCCGGTCGCCCTGCTCGTCCCGGGCAATCGCGAGCTATCCGTCGAGACCGTCTGGGGGCACTCGCTCTACCGGGGCCGGCGCGACGTGGAGCGGGCACTGTCGAAGCTGAGTGACTTCGTGTGCTACGTCGCGGTCGGCATCGAGCGGATGAAGCAGACGACCGGCGCGACGAGTTGGACCATGTCCACCTGGCACGGCCGCGAGACGCGCATGACCCACGAGCCCTCGGGCACTACCGTGACGAGCCTGCGCGGCACGCTCGAGTACGCCCAGGACCCCTTCGCCGAGCTGATGAGGGCACTCGACTGGCTGGGCGAGTTCAACGTGAACCCCGCCGGTATCTCGGCGATGAGCTGGAACCTGCTGCGGGCCTCGCTGACTGACGTGGTGACCCTCGGCGTCGACCCGGCCCTCGCCAGTCCGGCCTTCTTCGGTGGGCGACAGGGCATCGATCAGCCGGGCTCGTACTTCATGCACAAGCTCGTCGACAAGGTCGCCGCCTACCCGACGGCGATGGCCGCCCGGCCCGTCGCCCTCGGCCTGCACCGGGTCGACCCGACGACGCGCCTCGACCCGACGGTGGCGGGACTCGCCAAGGCGACGGTAGTCGTCGGCACCGAGATCGACTACCCGCCCCTGCCCCAGCGCATCAGCCCCGAGGCTATCCAGTTCCAGTGGGGCGTGCTGCACGGCACCTGGACGTGGAACGAGCTCGCCCACGCGATCGACCTCGGCTGTGAGGTGGTGGTCGAGGAGTGCTACGCGCCGAGCCGCGAGTACGACCTGTTCTTCAACTGGTGGCAGATGGCCCAGGAGGGCCGCCAGCTGCCCGGCGCTGCGGCGAAGATCGCCAAGGCGGTCGCCAACTCCCTCTGGGGACAACTCGCCATGACCGGCGACGATCGGGCCGAGGTGCGCTGGACCGACGACAAGGGCCTCGATCCCTTCGTCGTGCACCTCGATCCCAAGCGGCTGCCCCACGAGTACGGCCGGCACGTCGCGGCCGAGGTGACCGCCCGCGTGCGCGTCGAGCTCTCCCAGGCCCTCTACGAGACGGGGGTGCGGGCCGCACACATCGACACCGACGGGCTGATCCTGCCCGAGACCGCGCCCATGCCCAAGAACACCGGCACCGGCTTCGGGCAGTTCCGCGTGAAGGAGGACATGTTCGAGGTCGAGATCCGTGCTCCCCAGTTCTACCGCTTCAAGCGCAACTCGCCCGATCCGTCTTGGCACTACGTCGCGAGCGGCATGAACGAGCATCAGGCGACCGAGGTGTTCCGCCAGAAGGGCCGCATCGCCACGACGATCTCCTTCCTCGCCGAGCCCGACGTGGTGCTGCCCGACGGCTTCTCGATGGACTGGAGCCGCAACGAGAGACTACTAGCCGAGGCGAGAGCGCTGCGATGACCCATTTCAGCGATCAGTTCCACCTCGACACCTGCGCCGGGCGCCACTGTAACGCGCTGCTGGCGCGTTCGGCGATGAAGCGCCTCGCGGGCCGGCGGGGCTGGTTCTGCCCGCGCTGCCAGATCCTCTACGGCGGCACTACTCAAGCAAGACTTGACTTAAGGGACGGACGGTAGTAGAACTGTGGTCGAGGTAGTTACCAAGGAGGTAGTGAGAATGAGCACCATTCGAATAATGCTCAGCGTGGTGACAGCGGTGGCGATCATCGTCGCGGCCCCGATCCTCGCCACCGTGGCGGCGGTCGTTATCATCACTCTGCTCAGCCTCGGGGTCTGGGCCGAGGGCGTAGAAGTCCCCGAGCCGGAAGGGGCAGGCCGTGACTAAGCCCCTCTACAAGTGGCTCACCGCCGACGACCGCACCGCCGTCCAGCGTGTCGCGTGGCCCGTTGCCGTGGGCGAGTGGACCAACCCCGAGAAGCCGATCCTCTGCGAGTCCGGCTGGCACGCGATGCACGAGCGCGACGTGCTCACCCACCTGCCAGCCGGTGTCGGCGCGAAGCTCTGGCGCGTCGAGGTCCGTGGCGAGGTCGTCACGGGCGACAACAAGATCGCCGCCGAGTCCATGCGCCTGCTCTACTGCCTGGGCGAGACGACCGACTCCAACCTGCGTCTGTTCGCCTGTGACGTGGCGCAGGACGCGCTGGGTCTGATCGAGAGCCCCGACCCTCGCTCGCTCGCCGCCATCGAGGTCGCCCGCCGCTACGCCGTCGGCGAGGCTTCGCGTGACGAACTGGACGCCGCTGGGGACGCCGCTGGGGACGCCGCTGGGGACGCCGCTGGGGACGGCGCGTGGGCCGCCGCTCGGGCCGCCGCTGGGGACGCCGCTCGGGACGGCGCTTGGGCCGCCGCTGGGGACGCCGCTGGGGACGGCGCGTGGGCCGCCGCTCGGGCCGCCGCTCGGGCCGACGCTTGGGCCGCCGCTCGGGA
>JAKAFH010000148.1 GCA_021818025.1 Actinomycetes bacterium
GCGGGCCCGCCGCGATCGAACGCCCGCGCGCAGCGAGGTTCGCCACGACCCTCTCGACGTGGATCCCACGCCGGGCCTCGGGCGCGAGGTGCGCCCAGGGCGCGGGCGCACCCGCTCGAATCTCCTCGGGCACGGGAACGACCTGGGGGTACTCGTGGCCGGGGAATCGCTCGGGACCTGTGTCGCTCATGCTCGCGTCGACCCTAGACCACTACGCTGTATCACTTGTATAATTACGTTTCCCTCGTCCGAGCCTAGGAGAGTCATGAAATCCCTCGCGCGCCTCGCCGTGCGCCGCCGGTGGTACGTGCTCAGCGTATGGGTCGTGCTCATCGTGGCCATCAACGTCCTCGCGCACACTATGGGCTCGGCCTACGCCAACGCCTTCAGTCTGCCCGGCACGAACTCCACCCACGCGGTCGACCTGCTCGCGAAGATCCCCGCCAAGGCGGGCGACGCCGACCAGATCGTCTTCCAAGCTAAAACAGGCACCCTCGATCGCCAGCGCGCGACGATTGACGCGATGCTCAAGAAGGTCGCTGCGCTGCCCGAGGTGGCGAGTGTCGTCTCGCCCTTCTGTCCCGCAACCTCGTCCTGCCCCGGCGCCTTTCAGATCAATCGCCAGCGCACCATCGCCTACGCCGTCGTGAACTTCAGCCAGCAGGCCTTCAAGCTGCCCCTCGCCGACATCCGCGCCGTCCAGACGGTCGGCTCGACTATTCGCTCGTCCGCCCTCAACGTCCAGTTCGGCGGCAACGCCTTCGGTCAGCTCGACGCGCCCGCTGGCAGTCCCGGCGAGATCTTCGGGCTCATCGCGACCGCGCTGATCCTGCTCTTCGCCTTCGGCTCGTTCCTCGCGATGCTGCTGCCCCTCGGCGTCGCGCTGTTCGCGATCGGCGTGGCCTCGGCGGCGACGACACTGCTCAGCCACGTCATCAACATCGCAAACTTCGCGCCGATTCTCGGCTCCCTGATCGGGCTGGGCGTCGGCATCGACTACGCGTTGTTCATCGTGACGCGCTCGCGCCAGGGTCTCAAACGCGGTCTCGGGGTCGAAGACGCCGTCGTGACCGCGATCAACACCTCGGGACGCGCCGTGCTCTTCGCCGGCTCGACCGTCGTCATCGCGCTCGCCGGCATGCTCGTGCTGCGCCTGTCGTTCTTGAACGGCGTGGCGATCTCGGCCTCGATCACCGTCGCGATCACGATGCTCGCCTCGCTCACCCTGCTGCCGTCACTGCTCGCCTTCCAGAAGCATCGGGCACTGAGTCGACGCGAGCGGCGGGCGCTCGCCGAGCACGGCCCCGAGCCCGTCGTCGTCGCCGGTCCCTGGCAGCGCTGGGCCCACTTCGTCTCGCGTCACCCCCGCGTGCTCAGCGTGCTCGCTCTCGCGGTGATCGCGGTCGTTGCCTCGCCGTACTTCTCACTGCACCTCGGCAGTTCGGACCAGGGGTCGAACCCGCCGTCGTCGACGACCCGCCAGGCCTACGACTTGCTCGCCAAGGGCTTCGGCCCGGGCTTCAACGGTCCCTTGGTCGTCGTCGGCGCGATCCACTCTCGCGCCGACGTCACGACCATGGCGCACCTTGACGCGTCGCTGCGCCATAAGCCCGACGTCGCCGCCGTGACCCCGCTCGTGGTCGCGGCGGGGGGAACGGTGGGCGTGATCACCGTCGTACCCGCCTCGAGTCCGCAGGCCACGGCCACCAATACGCTCATCAACACCTTGCGCAACGACTACATCCCGCGCCAGACGACGTCGACGCACACCGCGATCTACGTCGGCGGGCTCACCGCGGTCTTCGCCGACTTCGCGACCGTGCTCGGAAACAAGATCCCGCTCTTCATCGGGGTCATCGTCTTGCTCGGATGCCTGCTCTTGATGGTGGCCTTCCGTAGCGTGCTCGTGCCACTGGTCGCCGCGGCGATGAACCTGCTCGCCGCGGGGGCGTCCTTCGGACTCGTCGTCGCGGTCTTCCAGTGGGGCTGGGGCAGCACCCTGCTCGGCGCGGGCACCGGTCCGGTCGAGTCGTTCCTGCCGATCATCATGATCGCCATCCTCTTCGGCCTCTCGATGGACTACCAGGTGTTTCTGGTCTCGCGCATGCACGAGGAGTGGCTCAACACGGGCGACAACGAGGAGGCGATCATCCGGGGCCAGGCCAACACGGGCCGCGTGATCACCGCGGCCGCCCTGATCATGATCTCGGTCTTCCTCTCCTTCGCCTTCGGTGGCCAGCGCATCATCGCCGAGTTCGGCGTGGGACTGGGCGGGGCGGTGCTGATGGACGCCTTCATCTTGCGCACGGTGCTGGTGCCGAGCCTGATGCACTTCGTCGGTCGGGCCAACTGGTGGATGCCGCGCTGGCTCGACCGGATCGTGCCCCACGTCGCGGTCGAGGCGACCGAGGACGAACTGGCAATCGACCCGTCGGCCTAACGCGCCGCGAAACCCCGCAGCGCGCCGAGACAGAAGTCGCTCACCGCGGTGACGTCGACGTCGAGGCCCGAGCGCCGCGGAATGACGGCCTGGCCGACCGAGGCCGCCCAGAAGAACGCGACGAGCAGCCCGGCGTCGTAGGTGTCGTCGAGCCAGCCGAGGTCCCTCGCGTCGTGCAGCACCGAGACCCAGCGCGCGTACTGCGCATCGCGCATGTCGCTGAATGCCTG
>JAKAFH010000048.1 GCA_021818025.1 Actinomycetes bacterium
CGACCGCTCGTCGGCGTCAAAGGCCCGGAAGGCCTCGGCCAAGCGGGCCGCCGTCGGGCCGTCGACACTGTTCCTCGAGGCCGGGCGATGCAGGATCACCGTCGTGATCGGTCCCGTGCGCTCGACGCGAACCGACGCCGACTCACTCATGAGTCCGCCCACAGTGGGTCGCGCAGCGCTCGTCGCAGGACCTTGCCGACGGCCGACTTGGGGATCTCGGCGAGCACCGTGACACGCTTGGGAACCTTGTAGCCCGCGAGGCGCTCGCGCACGAAGGCCCGCAGCTCGTCCTCGCTCGCGCTCTGGCCGGGTCCGAACACGACGTAGGCGACCACGGCCTCGACCCAGGTCGGATCGGGCGCGGCGACGACCGCGCACTCGGCGACGGCCGCGTGCGTGAGCAGCACGTCTTCGACCTCGCGCGGGTAGACGTTGTAGCCACCGGTCACGATCATGTCGCTGCGCCGGTCCACGAGGTACAGGTAGCCGCGCTCGTCGCGGCGCGCCATGTCTCGCGTGCGCAGCCAGCCGTCGTCCCACGTCGCCGCGTTGAGCTCGTCGGCCCGGAAGTACCCGGCCATCACGAAGGGCGCGCGCACCTGCAGCTCGCCGATCTCGCCGACGCCCGCGACGCGACCGTCCTCGGTCACCAGGCGCACGTCGGCCTCGACGCTCGGATGCCCGCACGAACCCCACAGCGAGGGGTCCCGGTGGTCGTCGCGGTCGAGGACGCTGATGCACAACGGCGCCTCGGTCTGGCCGTAGTACTGCGCGAAGATCGGCCCCCACTCGTCGATCGCCCGTTCGAGGACCGGACGCGGCATCGGACTCGCGCCGTAGATCACGGTGCGCAGACTCGACACGTCGGCGCCCTGCGCCGCCCCCGAGGCGAAGAGCATCGCGAGCATCGTCGGCACGAGGTTGACCTCGGTCACCCGATGGCGCGCGATGGCGTTAAAGAACTCGGTCGGCTCGAAGCGCTCAAGGATCGCCGTCGTCGCGCCGCGCAGCCAGTAGGGCAGGACGAACGTGCCGCTCGCGTGGATAAGCGACGCGGCGTGCAGCATCACCGAGTCGCGACCGGGCGAGACCAGGTTCGTCAGGATGTTCGCGGCGATCGCCGCGTAGGAGCCCTGCGTGTGCACGGCCGCCTTGAGGGTGCCCGTCGTGCCCGAGGTGTAGAGCACCAGCATCGGATCATCGGGCGACAGCTCGACCATCGGGTCCCGGGCGTCGGCGCTCGCCGCGTCAGCGAGCAGGTCGTCGCCCCTGTCGCTGGCCGAGCCGAGCCCGAGTCCGACGAGGCCCGGCACGCTCGCACCGAGTGACGCGGCGACCTCGGCCAACTCGGGACCGAAGATCAGCCAGCGCGCGCCGGTCTCGACCAGCATGCGCTCGTGCTCGAGCAGCGAGAGGCGGGCGTTGAGCGGTACGCGCACCAACCCGGCCTTCAGGCACGCGAAGTCGAGCGGGACCGACCAGAGTCCGTTGCCGAGCAGGAGTGCCACCTGGTCGCCCTTGACGAGGCCTCGCGCGAGCAGGGCGCTCGCGAGGCGGTTCGCGGCGTCGTTTACCTCGTCAAAGCTGAGTCGCTCGTCGCCGAACACCACCGCGGTTCGCGTGGCGAAGCGCTCGGCTCCTCGTCGCACCATCTCGGCTGCGAGCATGCTGCCCCCCCGTAATCAGACCATTCGGTCGGTTTAAGGATAGCCTGGCGGTCGTGTCGGAGCACACGGGTCAAGAGCGTGGTCGTCGCACCCGCGAGCGGCTGCTCGAGGCGACGCTGACCTGCCTCGTCGAGCACGGTTTCGCGGCGACGACGATGCAACGCGTGCAGAGCACGGCCGGGGTCTCGCGCGGTGCGCTCGTGCACCACTACGCGTCGATGGACGAGCTCCTCGTCGGCGCGGTGCACCACGTCGCGAAGCGCCAGCTCGAAGCCCTGCGACGCGCCGCGACGAGCCTCGAGGAGGGCTCGACGGGACGAGCGCAACGGGTGCGGCTGCTGCACTCGGTGATGTCGGGGCCGCTCTTCCTCGCTGGCCTCGAGCTATGGATGGCGGCGCGCACGAATCCGTCGCTGCACGATGCGCTCGTGCCCGCCGAGCGAGAGCTGGGCCGACAGATCGCCGAGGCACTCACCGTCGAGGGCGCCGACCGCGCGAACCTCACCCACCTCGAGCTCGACGAACTGCTCATCACGCTGCGGGGCCTCGCGATCACCAGCGTCCTGCGCCCCGACCCGCGACTCGAGCGCCTCGCCATCGAACGCTGGCTCGGCGCGCGAGGTTAGCGACGCGCCACGCGGGTCTCGGACGACGCGGGGGTCGACGTCACTGGACGAGACGCCGGGTGTGAACACCATCGATCGGAGACGCGTTCGAGCTCGGCGCCACCGCCGAAGCGACGAGGGCGCTGACCACCACCGTCCACAGGGCCGAAGCCAGGGCGAGGTGCACGTCGGCGAGCGCAGCCGGGGCGCCGAGCACCGCGTCGAACGCGCCGACCACGATCTGGGCGACGAGCAGCGTGATCCCGACGATGGCGGCCGCCCGCTGTGCGAGTGCGCGGCTGCGCCAGAGTCGTGCGAGGTACGCCACAACGAGACAAGCAGCAACGAACACCAGCGAGCGATGCACATACTGGAGGTTCACCAGCCGCGTCGGCGACGGGCTGGCGAGACAGGCGGGCCAGGACCGGCAGGCCGCCTCGGCCCCGCCATCGACCACGATCGAACCCGACAGCAGCACTACGAAGAGCGCCCCAACGCTCGCCCACGCGAGCCACTGACCCTCGAACCGGTGCCAGAACGTGGCTCCGTCGATGAACGACGCGACCGCGGTCGCCGTGACCACCGCGAGGAAGACGAGACCGACGACCAGGTGCGCCGCCACCGTCGCGGGCGCGTTGTCCGTCAACACCGTGATCGCGCCCAGCACGATCTGCACCGAGACGATGGCCAGTGACGCCACGGCGTAGTTGCGCACCTGGCGCATCCGGACCCCGCCTCGCCTTGTCAGCGCGATGAGCGCCGCGATCGCGATCACCACGATCGTCGCGAGGTACCGGTGCGACTGCTCGAGGAGCGGGTGCAGATGATCGATCGGCCCGACTCGACCGTCACACAGCGGCCAACTCGAACAACCCATGCCCGAGTTGCTGACACGCACGGTGCTGCCGAGCACGACCAGCAGGTACGTGGACACCGCGGTGGTCAGCGCGAACGTTCGAACCCGCCGGGCGGTGCGGTCAACCGACTTCCATGTTGGCGAGCGTCCATCGAACACGCGAACTCCGTTTCAACGACCTCGCACGCACGATATCGGCGAACGCGAGCGAGGTCCAGTGCCGCCACGGAGCAGCCTTTCGACTCGCCTACCGGTGCGACTCGGTATAGTCAACGGCCGAAAACGGAAGGGGTCTTGGCCGACCAGTCCCGTGGCCACAGGACGACGAGTTCGGACTGGGGCGGTTCAATGGCGAAGTCGCGGACAAACCAACCGAGCACGATGACGAACGCATCGACCTGTGGCGAACCCTTGGAGGTGGCATTCCAATAGTTCACCACCTCGTCCCAGTGTTCGGTCAGCCACGCGGCCGACGCCGCAGTCCCGCCGCGACCGAGTCCCGAGCAGGTAACGACCGTGCGAGTCACCTGGTGATTGACGCGCTCGCTGTAGCGTTGGATGAACGCGAACTCGCGGTGGTACTCGGGCGCGCCCACTTTTCGCTGCTCGCGATTTCCGAGGACAACCTCGGTCGGTTTGGTAATTACAACGTCGCGGACCTTGGATCCATTGGCGAGCGTGCGGGCGGCGCCGTTCTCGTCAGTAACCTCCCGTAATTCGATAACCCCGGCCTTACGAACGAAATCGTCAGTCAGTCGATTGACAATTCCACTCCCGAGCGTCACGATCGCGTTTGAGTCAGGGAGTTCGTGGTCTAGCTGTACGTCGATGCTGACCGTGAGCTTCCTCGGCAGGCTGCGAAATCCTACGGAGTGGAAGAACGAACTCACGTTCTCAAGTACCCCTCCGTTCGTGATTGCCGAAGCAAGTCGCAATGCTGACCGATACTCCATGACGTCTGCTCCGTCACCTTCAACGACGTGCCACTGGGAGTTTTCCGATTGCGTCGTGCCTATCGCGAAACCCGAGATACGGATAGCCAGGGAGTGGTCAGTCGGGCTTATCCCAAAGAACCTAAGTCGATTCCTTCGTTTCCTGCCAAAGACCGCGGCAAACGCGCCATAGGCAACTAAAACACTGATGACGAGGGCCGTGAGGCTGCTCAATATCCCAATGACGTAGTTATTCACATGACCCCCGCAAAGTACACCGAGCGTATTCGCTCAACGGTACGCACACCTGGACGTCATCACGGACACGAAACCTAGCGATCAGCCGCTCGACTGTTTCACTGCCCGGCTGCACGATCGCGGCACCGATGGACCGCGGCGTGCGAAAGTGGAGCACCATGGCCGGCACTACGAGTGAGGATCCACGGCGCGCCGCCGCGCGCGCCGCCGCGGGCTACCGCGCCCTGGGACGGACCTCGGCTGACCAGTTCGACCTGGCCGACGGCGCCGACCTCGGGCGTGTGAGCATCGTGCACGGCGCCAACGCCGACGTGATCTGGTTCGACGCAGCCGGCGAGGAAGTCGTGTCACTGTGCCACTTCTCGCCCTCGATCGACCCGCGACCCGTCGCCGGCGATTGGGTTGCCGTAAGCGACGACCGCATCGAGACGGTCCTCGCCAGACGCAGCGCGCTGCAGCGAGTCAACCAGCGAACCCACGCACTCCAGGTGCTCGCCGCCAACGTCGACCTGGTGCTGCTCGTCATCCCCATCGACCGCGCCCCGAACATCCACATGCTCGAGCGCTACGCCGTCATGGCCCGCGACAGCGGCGCGCCGCCGATCATCGTGCTCACCAAGGCCGACGAGTCCGAGAGCGTCGAAGCGGCGGTTGCGACGGTGCACGCGGCTGTCCCCGACGTCGAGGTGCTCACGACGAGTTCGCGCAGCGGCGTGGGCATCGAGCACCTGCGACAGTTGCTGGGCTCGGGCGTGACCGCGGTCATGCTCGGCGCGTCGGGAGCTGGCAAGACATCGCTGCTGAACGCGCTCGAGAATCGCCAGGAGCACACGCGCACGCTGGGCCGCGGCGGTGGCCGCCACGCCACAACGACGCGCAAGCTCTACCGACTCTCGAGTGGCGGGGTGCTGCTCGACATCCCGGGCATCCGACTCGCCAACCTCAGGGTCGAGCCCGATCACCTCGACGAGACCTTCACCGAGATCGACGAGGCGGCCGCCCAGTGCCACTTCCGCGACTGCGCACACCGTGCCGACGAGGGCTGTGCCGTGCTCGCGGCCGTCGCGGCGGGAACGATCGACCCACAGCGATTCGCGAACTGGCAGCGCATCCGAGACGAGGCGAGTCGACTCAGCCGCGACCGTCACCCCGCCAACCGCCGCGCCGCCCGACCGGCGCCCCGCGAGGACGGGACCGAGGGCCGAGCCTGACCGTTGACGCGGGGCTAGATCGCGACGCGTCCAATTCGCACGCGCCACACCCGCGGACCGCGCTCGAGGTAGTCCCACGTGAAGGCACCCGCGTGCTCGGCTTCGAACTGATACTGCAGCGGTTTGGGGTCGTGGTCGTTCACGAGTTGGAACGACTCGTGAACGTGCAGCGCCTCGTAGGTCGCGAAGATGGTCTGATGGCACTGCGCGGGAGCCATCGTGCGCACGTCGAGCACCTGTCCGGCGTCGGCCGAATTCAAGACGTCACCGACTCGACCAATGCGCACCTGCCACACCCGCGGGCCGCGCTCGAGGTAGTCCCACGTGAAAGCGCCCGCGTGCTCGGCCTCGAACTGGTACTGCAGGGGCTTGGGGTCGTGGTCGTTCACCAGCACGAACGACTCGCCCGCGCGCAGCGCCTCGTAGGTAGCGAAGATGGTGTGATGGCGCTGCGCGGGAGCCATGGCGCGCACGTCGAGCACCTGGTCGGCGTCGGTCGGGCTGACCGCCCCAGCGGCGCCGGGCTTGGCGCCGATCGCGACTGGCTCCTGACTGACGAGGCGGACCAGGCGGTGCATGGAACGATTGACCACCTCGGCGAGATCGGGCCTCGGCACGCGAAGCGCGGCCCACGTGCCCGCGACGATGGTGCAGGCTTCGTCGCCCTGTCCCGCTCGCGCCAGGGCCGTCGCCGCCTTGAGCAGCTGAGTCACCACGACCGCCTCGTGGTCCGCGCGCGAGGTCGCGGCGTCAACCGCCGCCTCGGGGCTCGGCTGGGTGAGACGCTGCATCTGGCCGAGCAGTCCCGCCATCACGACGGACTCGTCGGCCACCAGCGGCGGCAGGAGCACCTCGTTCTCGGTCGCGACGTGCGACGCGAAGAGCGTGGCGAGTAGCCGCGACGCCGCGACGGCGTCATCGCCGGTCGGCGCGCCGGCGATCGTCTCGACAAGGCTGGCGAGCTCGCGGTGCTCGGCCACCATCGCGACCACCGTCGTGGTCAGCTCGGCGCGCTTGGCGGCCTCCGGGTAGATCGTCAGCTCTTCGGCCGCGGCGTGGGGCAGGACCTCGTCGACGAGAAAGGTGACGAGCTCGGCTCGCGCGATCTCATAGCCGCGGCCGCCCGCGAGGCCGTCGGTCACCGCGGCGACGCGTTGTGCGACCGCGTCGCCCAACTGGCGGTGGTGCGCCTTGATCGCATCGAACGCTTCGTGGTCGGACATCGTCATGGGGCTCCCTCTCGAAGGCGCACGACCGCGCCCTGTAGTTCTAGTAAATCCTAGAATAACACCGAAGCGGATCTGTGTCGACGGGCACGGCTGTCGCGCCGCTCACGCCGTGAGCTCGACGCGCAACAGCTCGGCGCTCGAGTGCTCGACGTCCTTGCTCGCCGTGAGCAGCACGAGCGGCCGCTCGAGACTGAGTGCGGCGAGGCGTCGCACGATGCGCGACTGGGGGTCGCCGGCGAGCTCGTCGCGATAGCGTTCGGCGAACTCGTCGAACCGGGCGACGTCGTGGGCGTACCACTGGCGCAGCGCGGGCGACGGCGTGACGTCCTTCACCCATTCGTCGGCGTCGATGGCGGCCTTGGTCTTACCCCGCGGCCACAGCCGGTCCACGAGCACGCGGTACTCGTCGCCCTGCCGTCCAGGGTCGCCATAGACCCGGACGATGGATACCCGTTGCGTCGTCATCGCCACTCCTCGCCGCGCGACGAAGCGTACCGCCGGGCCTAGCCGTCGCGTCGGACGTGAAAGCCGAGCGCCGCGGCGACCTCATCATCCATCATCGACGGGTTCCACGGCGGGTCCCACACCAGGCGCACCTCCACGTCGCCACCGTCGCGCGGGTCGCCGGCGAGCACGGCCTCGCGGGCCATGTAAGAGATGCTCTCCGAGGCGGGACAACCCGGCGTCGTCAGGGTCATCGTCACGACCACGAGCTCGCCCTCGAGCGACACGTCATAGACCAGGCCGAGGGACACCACGTCCAGTCCGAGCTCGGGGTCGTACACGTCGCCCAGCGCCGTCCAGACCCAGTCGAGCGCGTCGAGCACCGCGCCGTCGCCGACTCGATCGCCGGTCACGCGTTCCTCGAGAAGGTGACCTGCCAGTCCCCCGCCCCGATCTCAACCGCGTCGAACGCGAAACCCTGAGACCCGAGGACGCCCTCCAGGGGCACCGGCTCGAAGGGCGCGATGATGACCAGCTCCTCGTCGAGGCCGAGGTCGCCCACGGTCGACATGATCAGCTGGAACGGTTCATCGCCGGCCGCGATGATTGGACGAACGTCGAGCGTTGCCACGACTCACCTCCTGGGCTCCGCGGAGCCACTCTTTGTTCTATGCTTGCCTAGAACAATAGCAGCATCGTCGGCCAGCAACTGATCCGGAGGAGACCGTGAGCACGACAGAGACGCCAGCGGGGGTCAAGGGAGGCTGGACCGGCCGGCCGGCGGGCATCCCGGCCGGGGTACCGCCCCCGTCAGTTCCCTTGAGCTTTCTCGCCGCCGCAGCCGTCGGTCTCGTGGCCTGTGGCGCCGCGCTGGTGCTCGCCCGAACCGTCGCGACGATCGATCCCACCGACGACCGGGTCGTGGGTGCCGCCCACTTCGCGATGCTCGCCACCCTCTCGATGGGTGTGCTTGGCGCCATCCACCAGTTCACCCCCGTGATCACCCAGCGGCCCCTGCGCTCGGTCGTGCTGTCGCGCGCCACGTTCGCGAGCTGGCTCGCCGGTTCGTGGCTGCTGCCGCTCGGCTTCATGACCCGCTACGAGGTCGTCGTCGAGTTAGGCGGCGCCTTTGCCGCCATCGCGGTGACGTTGCTCGCGATCAACGTCACCGCCCCGCTGCGCGCCCGTGGCAAGGGTGCGCCTACCGTCGGGCTGCGCCTCGCGGTGATCGGCTTCGTGGTGACCGCTTGTTACGGCGTCGTCTACGTGATTGACCGTCGGGGCCAGTGGTTCGAACTCAACGGTCACGTCGTGCTCGCCCACGCGAGCGTCGGGCTCCTCGCCTGGCTCGGCCTCACCTACCTCAGCGTGTCCGAGAAGCTCTGGCCGATGTTCATGCTCTCGCACGTGCCGGGCCGACACGCCAGCGGGTGGGTCGCGATCTGGGCGGTCTTCGCCGGGGTGGTACTCCTCTCACCCGGCCTCCTGCTTGCGACCCCCGTCCTCGCCATCGCCGGTGCCGCAGTCGTCGCCGTCGGGCTGGGCGCGCACCTCTGGTCCCTCGCGACTTACATCCACCACCGGCGCCGGCCCGTCGACCTGCACGTCGTGTTCGTCGTGAGCGCCGCCGCGTGGCTCGTCGTCGCCGTGGCGCTCGGCGTGACGAGCGCGATCCTCGTGCACTTCGGGAACCATGACGGCGTCGCCTGGACCGCGGCCACCGTCGTCGCACTGGGTGGCTGGCTACTCGTCGCGCTCGTCGGCCACGCCCACAAGATCGTTCCGTTCATCGCGTGGTCGGCGCTGCGCGGGCGCGGCGTCGCCAAGAAAGCCGACGGCGCCCAACTCATGTTCGCCGATCTCTACAACCACCAGTGGGCGGTCGTCGACTACCTACTCGTGAACGCCGGCGTCGCGGCACTCGTGCTCGGCTTTGTCATCGGCAGTCAGCTCGCGCTCGCGCTCGGCGGGGTCCTCTTCGTCGCCACCGGGCTGACGACGGCGGCCAACCTCGCGTGGCGGCCGACCCGACTCCTGAGCACACGATCCAGTCAGTCCGACCAGCCCGCAACGCACATCGCCGTGCCCGCGACGCTGCGCGCGCGTGCGGGAGGCCCGAGCTGAACGTCAGTGCCTAGTCGGCCCGGTGCGAGACGATGAGCCGGCAGCCGGCGCGGTGCGGGTTCTTCTTCACCAGGCGGTCGACTGACAGCTCGCCGAAGGTGTCGGCAATTCCCTCGGCGAGCCCGAGGTGCAGTTGGCAGATCTCGGTGGGGTTGGCCGCGGCGACGTCGGCGAAAGGGCAGCGCTGCAGGACGAACTCGGTGGTCTCGTTGGCGTCGCGTCGAACTGGTCGAAAGCCGCTGCGCAGGAGTTCGCGCTCCATGGCGGTGTCGGCGTCCAGTCCGTCGTTGACCCGTGCGCGTCGCTGGCCCTCGCGGTACCCGACGTCGTGCACGCTAAGCCCCTCCTTCATCGCCTCGGCGAGCAGGCCGGCGAGCCAGGCGTAGGGACCGGCGGTCTCCCACTTGCCGGCCGCCTCGGGGTGCAGCTCGTAGAGCAGGGCCGGGCGCCCCGGGCGCGACCGGGTCTCGACTTGCTCGACGACGAGCGAGGCCTCCTTCAAGATGGCCAGGTGCTGGCGTACCGCGTTGTGATTGAGACCGATGAAGTCGGTGAGTTCGGCGACGCCAACGGGCCGCTTCGCCTCGACGACGTAGCGGAACAGGCGATAGCGCGTCGGGTCGCCGAGGGCTCGCGCCTCACGCTGAATGTCGGGTGTGTCCATGGATCTCGCAGCCTCTCGCGCACATTCTACCGTGATTATCTAGTTCATAGCAGAACAAATAATCGGCCTTCGCTCACGGGCCCGGCGTCGCCCAGCACCACGTGAACAGCCTTGCGACGTCGCCTACCACCTCAGGTCGCACAGCACGAGAGCGTCGAGACGTCCCGGGTGAAGGACTGGGCGGTGAGCTTCAACGCCTCGGCCATCGTCAGGTACGGCGTCCACGCCTCGGCGAGATCTGTGACCGTGCGACCCGCGTCCATCGCGTGCACGGCCCCGGCGACGACCTCGCCTGCCTGGTCGGCGAGGACGTGAACCCCGAGCACGCGCCCGCTCTCGCGCTCGGCCACGATCTTGACCAGCCCGCGCACGTCGCGATTCACGATCGCGCGCGGGACCGAGGCGAGGGACAACGTGCGAGCCTCGACCGCCAGGCCCCGCCCGCGCGCCGCCGCCTCGGTCAGGCCCACCGAGGCGATGGCCGGTGACGTGAAGGTGACCGCGGGCAGGGTCGCGTAGTCCACGGTGCGGTGCTCGCCCGCGAGGGCGTTGGCTGCGGCGACGGCACCGTGGCGCGCGGCCACGTAGACGTACTGCGGCGCGCCGGTGACGTCGCCGGCGGCGAAGATCCGCGGGTTGGTCGTGCGCAGCTCGTCGTCCACGACCACCTGGCCCCGGTCCCCGACTTCTACCCCGACCGCCTCGAGCCCCAGGGCCTCGGTCGCCGGACGGCGTCCCGCCGCGACGAGCACCGCGGCCACCTCGACGAGTTCGGTGTCCGACGACGTCACCAGCGTCACGGCGACGCCCGAGCCGGTCCGCGACACGCGCCGCACGACGACGTCGGTGCGAATGGCGATCCCCTCGTCGGAAAGAACGGCGGTGAGGGTCTCGGCGACCTCGGGCTCGTCGAAGGGCGCGATGCGCTCACGCGCCTCGACGATGGTGACCCGCGCGCCGAGGCGCGCGAGCAGCTGGCCCAGCTCGAGCCCGACGGCGTTGGCCCCGATGACGAGCACTGACTCGGGCACGCGCTCGAGCGCCATCGCCGTGCTCGACGTGAGGTACTCGACGTCGGCGAGCCCCTCGATCGGCGGGATCCACGCGACGGCGCCGGTCGCGATCACGAAGTGCGCCGCGTCGAGGGGCGCCCCGTCGACCTCGAGGCGTGGACCCTCGACGAACCGGGCGCGGCCGGTGCGGATCGAAAAGTCGTAGAGGTCGGCGAGACGGAGGTACTTCGCAGCGCGCAGCTCGTCCACGAGCTCGTCCTTGCCCCGCCCGAGGGCCGCCACGTCGATCGGTTGTGCCGAGGTCACGACGCCCGGAAAGTGGCCCGTGATCGCGTGGTGGTGCGCCTGCGCCGCAGCGAGCAGGGACTTGGAGGGCACGCAGCCCGTGTTCACGCAGGTTCCCCCGACGACGCCCTGTTCAACGAGGACTACCGAGTTGCCCCGGCGTCGGGCCTCGATCGCCGCCGCGAAGGCGGCGCTGCCCGAGCCGGCGATGGCAAGGTCGTAGCGCGCGCCGGTCACGATCGGTCCTGGCGGGCCGGGCACGCACGCAACGGGTGACGTCGCATCGTCATCGCCTCCTTCGGGTCTACCGTTGACGCTAGACCCTCCAGTCAAGGGGAGAGTCAAGGAGGTCATCGGCCACCATGCAGATCGGCGTGCTCGCCGCCCAGACCGGGCTCAGCGTCAAGACCATCCGTTACTACGAGACCATCGGCCTGCTCACCGCGCCCCGGCGCGCGCCGTCGGGCTACCGCGACTTCGACCCCGACGCCGCGGATCGCTTGGCCTTCATCCGAGCGAGCCAGGCCTCCGGGCTCAGCCTCGGCGAGATCCGCGGGATCGTCGCGTTCCGGGATCGCGGCGAGTCGCCGTGCGCGCACGTGCTCGAGGTGCTGCGTCGGCGCGGGGACGACATCGATCGCCAGATCGAAGAACTGCGCCGGGCGCGCGGGGTCATCGAGACCCTGGTGACGCGGGCGGCGTCGCTCGATCCGGCCGACTGTGCGCCCTCGGGGGTCTGCCACGTGATCGCCCCGCTGCGTGCGGGTCGGGGCTGACGCGACCCCGCGGGGTGATCGGCGGCCGGTGCCGGCAACGATCCTCGCGCGAGCCTTGCTCGAAGCGACCACCACGCACGGTAGGTTCGAGTCGATACCGACCGACCAATCGGTGCGGAAGGACGTGCACGACGGCGATGCGAGCCAACCGAGCCCCGAGGAGACCCCAGCCGACACCGGTCGGCGACGAGCCGACGTGCGCGCC
>JAKAFH010000049.1 GCA_021818025.1 Actinomycetes bacterium
CGGCGCCGTCGCGGTGGGCTGCCGGCCGATCCTCGTGGCCTGGAATCTCTGGCTGCGCGGGGTCTCGCTCGAGCAGGCGCGCGCCATCGCGCGAGTGGTGCGCGGCCCCGCGGTGCGGGCCCTCGCCTTTGACCTCGGCGACCGGGTCCAGGTCAGCTGCAACCTGATCGACCCGTCCTCGGTCGGCCCGTCGGCCGTCTACGACGCGGTCGCGGCCGCGGCGCCCGGGACGATCGAACGTGCCGAACTGGTGGGGCTCATCCCCGCGTCCCTGCTCGAGCGCGAGGACCCCGCGCGCTGGCACCAACTGGGCATCGGCCCGACGGTGACCATCGAGTCGCGCCTGGCGACGGGCTAGCCGGCCTGGGCGCGGCGCTCGAGGGCCCGGGCCCGGCGCAGGCGGCGCCGCTCGCGCTCGCTCATCCCGCCCCAGATCCCGAACTTCTCGCCGTTGTCCAGTGCGTACTCCAGGCAGTCCTCGCGCACCACACACCCGCGGCAGACCTCCTTGGCCTCGCGGGTCGAGGCGCCTCGCTCGGGGAAGAAGAGGTCCGGGTCGACGCCCATGCAGTTGGAGCGGGCCTGCCAGCCCCGGTCCTCCATGCCACTCAGCAGTTCGATGATCTCCATGTCGCGTCCTTCCCGTCGGCAACCATCACCGATGTAATTACAACGGTGTCATTGTGCCGGGAATCGGCGCAAAAAGCAAATGGAATTGGGTTCAGCCTGGCAAGTGTCTCAACCGGCGTTGCGCGAGCGCACGAAGTCGTCGAGCACGTAGCGGCCGAGTTCGTCGACCGAGGTGTAGAAGGTGCGCCCGCGGTTCACGCGGCCGATCTGCTCGACGAAGGGGAACTGACTGCGCTCGATGTCCAGCGCGAAGGTGTTGATGACGATGCCCGCCTTGGTGCAGCGCAGCACCTCGGCCATCGTGCGCTCCAGGGTCTCGCGCACGGGGGGCCAGGCGAAGTAGGGCTCGCCGTCGTCCATGAGGTGCGCGGTCGGCTCGCCGTCGGTCACGACGACGATCTGGCGCTCCCCTCGCTCGGCGCGCATCAGATGGCGCGACAGGGCGAGCGCGTGCTGGAGGTTGGTGCCGTAGGCGTAGTCGATCGTTAGCGAGGGCACGTCCTCGATGCGCAGCTCCTGGGCCGTCTCGGCGAAGCCCACCACCGCGACGAAGTCGCGCGGGAATCGCGTGCGGATCAGCTGGGTGAGCGCGAGCACCATCTTCTTCGCGGGTACGAGGTTGCCGCGCATCGCCATCGACAGCGAGAGGTCGATGGCAAAGACCGTGGCGGACCGGCGCGCCGCCTCGTACTCCTCGACCTCGAAGTCCTCGGGGTGCAGCCGCACCGGCGTGCCCGGGCCGTTTCGCGCGAGGGCGTTGCGCAGCGTGCGCGAGAGGTGCAGGTTGAGCGGCTGGCCCGGCTCCCAGGCGGTGGCAGTCTCGATTCGGTCGCCGCCGCGCGCGACCGCCGCGTCGCGGTGCGCACCCAGCACCGGCGCGCGGCGCAGTTCGGCGAAGAGGTCGCGCAGGGCGTGCTGGCCGATCTGGCGGACGCCCTTGGCGCTCAAGGTGAGCCCGTCGGATGTGCGGTCGACGAATCCCTGGTCGCGCAGCGAGCGCAGGGCGCGCTGTAGGCGCGCCACGTGGGCGGCGGCGTCGGGCCCGAGGTTGCGCCGCACGGCCTCGAGGTCGACTTCGGGCAGGGCGTGCACGGCGTTGGCGCGCCCGAGGAAGTCCTCGAGGCCCCGCAGCTGGCCGAGCTCCTCGGCGACCGCGGTCGCTTCGGAAAAGGACCCGCCCGAGCCGCGAAAGCGCGCCGCGCGCTGCCAGTCGATGTCGGGGGTCGCCTGGCGCAGGTTCGAGACCAGCCGGTGCATCGACAACTCCAGGTCCATGTCCCCGAGCATCGCCTGCATCAGGCCGCGCAGCTCGGCCTGCTCGTCGGCGGAGAGGGCGTTGAACATCGCCTCGGCCGCGGCGGCGCGCTCGGCCATCGCCGCGATCACGTCCTCGAGGCTGGTCGCGCCCGGGAAGTAGTGACCGAAGCGCTCCATGAAGGACTCGAAGCTCGGGTCGAGGGGCTCACCACGCCGGTCCTGCTCGATCATGGTCGAGAGCGCGTCCATCATCGCGCGCAGCTCGGCCAGCGCGGCCGGGTCGGGGTGCTCGAGGAAGGACTTGCTCTGCTCGAAGTAGGTGCCGAGCACGTCGGCGCGCAGCTCCTCGAGCATCGACTCGAAGGCCTCGCGCGCCTCGCTCGAGGTGAACTCGTAGGCCTGCAGGCTCGCGATGCGCTCGCTCACCGAGTCGCCCGCGAGCGAGCGCGCGAGCCGCTGGGCGTCGACGTACTGTCCGGTCACCTCGGCGCGCCGCTCGTCGTCACTGGCGAGCGCGTCGGCCTCGAGCTGGTCGAGGGACTCGTCCTCGAGCCGCTCGATCTCGTCGAGGCGCTCGGCGTAGCGCGCGAGCTCGTCGCTCGGGTCGAACCGGCCCTCGAGTTCGCGGCGCCGGGACCGGGCCCGCTCGAGCAGCTCGGCGAGCCCCTCGACCCGCTCGCCCTCACTGGTGCTGAACCCGTCGCGTACGAGCCGCTCGAGGGCCGACTCCAGGTCGCCGTTCTCGAGCAGGTCGTCGCTCAGCAACGCGAGCAGCTCGTCGGGGTCGAGGTCCTCGAAGTCGTCCCCGTCGCCCGGTCGGCGAAAGCCGTAGCGGATCGGCACTAGCGGCTCCTCGCGCGATAGAGCGCCCGCGCGCCGGCCGCGTCCTTGGCCAGGCGCTTGGTGAGGTACAGGCCCTCGAGGATGAACTCGATCGCCGAGGCCAGCTCGCCGTCGCTCGCCTCGGGGCCGGCGACGCGGCGCACCGGCTCGTCGAGGGCCGGCATGGCTGCGAGCACCGCCAGGTAGTCGCGGTCGGGCAGGTCGTCGCCGGTGTGCACGACGACCTCGGCGCGAAAGGCCTCGATGATGGCGGGCGCCTCCTCGAGCAGGACGTGCTCGCTGAAGCACTGGCGCACCGCGAGGGCGACCAGCGCGGCGATCACCTGGTCCGAGTCGTTGTCGTCCATCGTGTCGAACTCGATCTTGCCCTGGGTGGACTGGACCATCGCCGCGAGGTCGCTCACCCGGGGCACCACCATCGCGTCGCGGGTGCGCATGGTGCGCCGCAGGGCGTTGGCGACGACCGTCTCGTAGTTCGCGATCGACAGTCGCACCGAGACCCCGGAGCGCTGGCTGATGACGTGGCTCTTGCGCGCGACGTGACTGACGCGCGCCACGATGTCGTCGATGAACCACGGCACGCGGACCTCGCGCGGCGAGCCGACCAGGGCCGCCTCCTGGTGGATGATCGCGATCTCGGTGGTGAGCTCGTAGGGGTAGTGGGTGCGGATCTGGGAGCCGAAGCGGTCCTTCAGGGGCGTGATCAGGCGTCCGCGGTTCGTGTAGTCCTCGGGATTGGCCGTCGCGACGACCATCACGTCCAGGTCGAGGCGCACCAGGTGGTTGCGGATCTGCACGTCGCGCTCCTCGAGCACGTTGAGCAGGCCCACCTGGATCCGCTCGGCGAGGTCGGGCAACTCGTTGATCGCGAAGATGCCCCGGTTGGACTTGGGCACGAGCCCGTAGGAGAGGGCGCGGGGATCGTCCAGGTAGAGCCCGCCGGCCACCTTGATCGGGTCGACGTCGCCGATGAGGTCGGCCATGGACGTGTCGGGCGAGGCTAGCTTCTCGGCGAATCGCTCGTCGCGATGGACCCAGTCGACGGGCGTCTCGTCGCCGCGCTCGGCGACGAGGTCGAGCGCGTAGGCCGAGATCGGCGCGAAGGGGTCGTCGCGCACCTCCGAGCCCGCCACGATGGGCAGCCACTCGTCGAGCAGCTCACAGAGCGCGCGGATCATGCGCGACTTGGCCTGGCCCCGCTCGCCGAGCAGGATGACGTCGTGGCCGGCGAGCAGGGCGGTCTCGAGCTGGGGCAGCACGGAGTCCTCGTAGCCGAGCACGGCCGAGGTGATCGGCCGGCCGTCGGCGAGTCGCTGCTCGAGGTTGGCGCGCAACTCGTCGCGCACCGAGCGACGCTGGTAGCCCGCGGCGCGCAGGGCGCCGAGGGTCCTCGGGAGGTCGGCGGGGGCATGGTTCGCGTTCATCACCGCACCTTATTGGCGAGCGCGGTCCCGCCACGCCCTAGCCCGCGGCAGTGTCCACGTTCGCCACGACCGCGTCGCCGAGGCGGTAGACGAGGTGCGCGGCGCGCGGCGCGTCGAGCACCAAGAAGTCCGCACGCGCGCCGACGCCGAGCTGGCCGAGGTCGTCGCGGCGCAGCGCCATCGCCCCGCCGCGCGTGGCGGCTCAGAGCGCCTCGTCGACGCTGAGGCCCATCTCGCGCACGCTAAGGGCCATGGCGAGGGGCATGCTCGTCAGGTACGACGACCCGGGGTTGCAGTCGGTCGCAATCGCGACGCGCACGCCGGCGTCGAGGAAGCGGCGTCCCGACGGGTAGGGCGCGCGCGTCGAGAACTCGGCGCCCGGCAGCAGGGTCGCGACCGTCGACGAGCCCGCGAGCGCCTCGAGGTCCTCGTCGCTCACGTAGGTGCAGTGGTCCACGCTCGCCGCCTCGAGCTCGACCGCGAGCGCGACGCCCCCGGTGAAGCCGAGCTGCTGGCCGTGCAGGCGCAGCTCGAGGCCGGCGTGGCGCGCGGCGAGCAGGATCGTGCGCGCCTCCTCGACGCTGAAGGCCCCTCGATCGCAGAACACGTCGGCCCAGCGCGCGAGCGGCGCGCAGCGCTCGAGCATCGCCCCGGCCACGAGCTCGACGTAGCGGTCACGGTCCTGGGCGAACTCGGGGGCGACCACGTGGGCCCCGAGGTAGGTGACCTCGCTCGTGATGGCTCCGGCCACCTCGAGCAGCCGCGCCTCGCCCTCGACGGTGAGGTCGTAGCCGGACTTCACCTCCATGGTCGTCACGCCCGAACGTCGCAGGGCGGCGGCGTGGGCGTGGCTCTGGGTCGCGAGCTCCTCGCGCGAGGCGCGTCGCGTCGCCGCGACGGTGCGCCCGATCCCCCCGCCGTCGTAGACCGCCCCGGCCATCCGGGCCTCGAACTCGTCGCTGCGCTCGCCCGCAAAGACCAGGTGGGTGTGGCTGTCGACGAAGCCCGGCGTCACGGCGCCGCCCGCGACGTCGAGGACCTCGTCGGCCTCGGGCGCGGCGCTGTTGGGGCCGACCCAGAGCACCCGGGACTCGTCGACGACCATGGCGGCGTCGGTGAGCCGGCCCATCGCCGTGCCGTCGCCGAGGGATGGGTCGTTGGTGGTCAGCTCCCCGATCGCGCGGATCAGCCGGGTGGTCACGACTCCTCACGCATCGGCACGCGCACGTGGCGCTCGTGCGCGGTGCGCTCGGCGATCTCGTAGCCGGCGTCGACGTGGCGGATGACCCCCATGCCCGGGTCGTTGGTCAGCACCCGCTCGAGCTTCTGGGCGGCGAGTGGGGTCCCGTCGGCCACGCAGACCTGGCCCGCGTGGATCGACCGACCGATGCCCACGCCCCCGCCGTGGTGGATCGAGACCCACGAGGCGCCCGAGGCGGTGTTGACCAGTGCGTTCAGCAGCGGCCAGTCGGCGATCGCGTCCGAGCCGTCGAGCATCGCCTCGGTCTCGCGATAGGGCGAGGCGACCGAGCCGCTGTCGAGGTGGTCGCGTCCGATCACGATCGGCGCGTCGACCTCGCCGTTGGCGACGAGACGGTTGAAGGCGAGGCCCGCCTGGTCCCGCTCGCCGTAGCCGAGCCAGCAGATCCGCGCCGGCAGACCCTGGAAGCTCACCCGCTCCTCGGCCTTGGTGATCCAGCGGCGCAGCCCCTCGTTCTCGGGGAACAGCTCGAGCACGGCGCGATCGGTTCGCGCGATGTCCTTGGGGTTGCCCGAGAGCGCGGCCCAGCGGAAGGGCCCCTTGCCCTCGCAGAAGAGCGGGCGGATGTAGGCGGGCACGAACCCGGGGAAGGCGAAGGCCCGGCCGTAGCCACCGAGCGCCGCCTCGCCGCGGATCGAGTTGCCGTAGTCAAAGACCTCGGCGCCCTCGTCCATGAAGCCGACCATCGCCTCGACGTGCTTGGCCATCGACTGGCGCGCGCGGTCGGTGAACTCGTCGGGCTTCTTGTCGGCGTAGTCGTGCCAGTCCGCGAGGTCGATCCCCTCGGGGAGGTAGCTCAGTGGGTCGTGGGCCGAGGTCTGGTCGGTCACGATGTCCACCTCGACGCCCCGGCGCAGCAGCTCGGGAAAGATCGTGGCGGCGTTGCCGACGACCCCGACGCTGAGCGGCGTGCGCGCGGCCTTGGCGGCGAGCACCCGGGCGATGGCCTCGTCGAGGTCGCTCGTCCACTCGTCGAGGTAGCGCAGCTCGGTGCGCCGCGCCAGGCGCGTCGGGTCGACGTCCACGCACAGGCACACCCCGTCGTTCATCGTCACCGCGAGCGGCTGGGCGCCACCCATCCCGCCCACCCCGGCCGTCAGGGTCAGCGTGCCCGCGAGCGTGCCGCCGAAGCGCTTGGCCGCGACCGCGGCGAAGGTCTCGTAGGTGCCCTGGAGGATCCCCTGGGTCCCGATGTAGATCCACGAGCCCGCGGTCATCTGGCCGTACATGGTGAGCCCCATCGCCTCGAGGCGGCGGAACTCGGGCCAGGTCGCCCAATCACCCACGAGATTGGAGTTGGCGATCAGCACCCGCGGCGCCCACTCGTGGGTCTGGAAGACCCCGACGGGCCGTCCCGACTGCACGAGCATCGTCTCGTCGCCCTTGAGGGTCGAAAGCGTGCGCACCAGCGCGTCGAAGCTGCGCCAGTCGCGCGCGGCGCGACCCGTCCCGCCGTAGACGACCAGGTCGTCGGGCCGCTCGGCCACCTCGGGGTCGAGGTTGTTCTGCAGCATGCGCAGCGCGCCCTCTTGCTGCCAGCCGAGCGTCGTGAGTGCCGATCCCCTCGCGGCGCGTACCGGTCGTGCTCCATCCATCGTGTTGCCTCCTCTTGGTTCATCTCTACCACGGTGCTCGCACACCGCCCCGGCGCGCCGGGTGTCGTTGGTGGCCGTCGGCCGGCGAGGTCATCGACCCCGCCGGCCACGGGTTCATGCCGACGCGGACAGCGTCGCGATCTCCTCGGCGGCCAGGCGCCCCTTCTTGCCAAACCGTGCCGTGAGGTAGTACGTCACCGCGGCGAAGACGAAGCCGACGATCCAGGCGATGTCCGCCCCGCCCATGCGCTTGGCCACCCAGCCCTCGAACAGCGTGCTGTCGACGAAGGGCAACTCGACGAGCAGGGTCACCACGAAGATCCCCACCGAAGTCCAGTTCACCCGGCCCCAGCGGCCGTCGACGCGAAAGAACTGGCTGACGTCGTAGCGGCCGTGGTGGATCAGGTAGAAGTCGGTGAGGTTGATCGCCGTCCACGGGATGAGCAGGTAGAGCAAGAAGACGATGAAGTTCGTCAGGTTGGTCGAGAAGTTGGCGCTCATGTTCAGTGCCACGATCGTCGCCAGCACGGCCATGATCGTGGTGGCGATGATGCGGCCCTTGGCCCCCTGGGAGCTCTCGCCCGAGGGCGAGATGCTCGTGAAGATGGTGAGCGACGCGCCGTAGAGGTTCTCCATGTTGATCGACACCACGCCGCCGGCGATGATGAGCAAGAAGAGCCACTGCACCGATGGGAAGAGTCCCGCCAGGTAGGCGGGCGCGTCCGAGGACATCGCGTTAAAGGCCGTCAGCGAGGCGAGGGCGCCGGCGATCATCACGAAGGACCCTCCGATCGCCGAGCCGATGTAGGTGTACCAGAAGGTCTTGGCGGGCGAGGTGTCCGCGGGCAGGTAGCGCGAGTAGTCCGAGACGTACGGCGCCCAGGTCAACTGCCAAGAGACGACGATCGAGATCACGAGCAGCACCGTGCCGTAGCTCACCGAGCCCGTGGGCAAGTGCGTGGGCATGTGGCCGAGCAGGTGGACGATCATCGCGAGGAAGATCCCCAGCGACAGCACGGCCATCACCCGGTTGTAGGCGTGGATCCAGTTGTGGCCGAACCACGTGCCTACCAGCACGATGACGTTCGCGATGACGATGCCCTCGTTGGTGGTGACGTGCAGCAGGCTCGACAGCGCCTGGCCCCCGAGGTAGCTGCTCAGGATGAAGAACCCGATGTACATGATGATCACGACGAGCAGCGGCAGCGACGTGCCCCACATGCCGAACTGCGCTCGGCTCTGAATCATCTGGGGAACGCCGAGTCGCGGACCCTGGGCCGAGTGGGTCGCCATGTAGAGCCCGCCGATGAGGTTGCCGATGAGGATCGACAGGATTGCCCAGGTGAGGTTCAGCCCGAGCACCACGGCCAGTGCTCCGGTCGCGAGCGTCGTGATCTGCACGTTGCCCGCGAACCACAGCGTCAGCAGGCGATAGGGCTTGCCGAATCGGTGCTCTGGTGGGATGAAGTCGATCCCGTGCTGCTCAACGTCCAGCGCGCCGCGCCGGGCCGTTGCTTGCTTACCGTTAGTTTCCATTCCCCCTACTTTCTCCTCTCGCGACCGCTCGCGAAGAACTGGTGTGCTCGCTCAACGCGCCCACCCGTTGCAGGTGGGCGATCTCCTCGGCTGATCGGCCGAGCACCGAGGCGAGCACGTCGGCGGTGTCGCCGCCCAATCGCGGGCTCGGGGCGGGGCCGACGGGCTCGAAGGACGCGAATCGCACGGGCTGGCCGACGTAGGACACCGCCCCGACGACGGGATGGTCCATCGTCGTCACCGACGCGCGCGCGGCGAGTTGCTCGCTGGCCATCGCTTCGCTCAGGTTCGCGATGCGCGAGCACGGCACGCCCAGCTCGCGGGCGCGCGCGACGATCTCGTCGGCCGAGCGCGAGGACGTCCAGGCCTCGATGCGCCCGCGCAGGAGCGGTTCGTGACGCGTTCGCGACTCATCGCTCGCGAACCGCTCGTCCTCGAGCAGACTGGCGTCGTCGACCATGCCGGCCACACGCGCGTAGACGTCGTCGTTGGCTGCGGCGATCACCACGTGGCCGTCGCGCGCGCGATAGGTGCCAAAGGGCGTGCTGAGCGGGTGGCGGTTCCCGACGCGGCCGGGCGCCACGCCCGTCGCGGCGAGCTGGCTCTGGGCGGTCACTTCGAGGGACATCAGGCAGTCGAGCATCGCGACGTCGAGGTAGTCCCCGCGGCCCGTGCGCTCGACGGTCCGCAGCGCCGTCGTGATGGCGAACGCGGCGTACAGTCCGGCCACCAGGTCACCGATCGACTCGCCGACCTTGGTCGGCTCGCCCTCGGGCTCGCCCGTCAGGCTCATGAGCCCCGACGCCGCCTGGATGACGAGGTCGTACGCGGGCAGCTGGGACAGCGGCCCGCTCTGGCCGAAGCCCGAGATGCTCGCGTAGACGATCCGGGGGTTGCGCGCCCTGACCGCCTCGTGGCCGATCCCGAGTCGCTCGGCGACGCCCGGGCGGAAGTTCTCGATGAACACGTCGGCGTGCTCGACGAGGTCCAGCAGCACCCCTTGGGCCTCGACGCGCTTGAGGTTGAGCGTCACGCTGCGCTTGTCGCGGTTGAGGATCGAGAAGTAAACACTCTCACCGTCGCGGAACGGCCCGAGGGAGCGCGCGTCGTCTCCGGCCCCGGGCGACTCGACCTTGATGACTTCGGCGCCGAGGTCGGCGAGCAGCGCCGTGCAGTAGGGACCGGCGAGCACGCGCGTGAGATCGAGCACGCGCACCCCGGCCAGCGGGCCCGCCGCGGTCGTGGTGGCGCTCACGCCACGACCTCGCTCGTCTCGTCGAACGTCGCCGCGAGTGCGCTAGCGATGGTCAGCAGCTGGATCTGAGAGGTCCCCTCGAAGATCCGCAGGATCCGCGAGTCGCGATACAGCCGCTCGATCTCGGACTCGCGCATGAAGCCCGCGCCTCCGTGGACCTGCACCGCCATGTCGACGATCTGCGCGCAGTGCTCGGTCGCCGTCCACTTCGCGATGGACCCGGCCCGGCGCAGGTCCCCGCCGGCGTCCTTGGCCGCCGCGGCCCAGCTCGCCGTCACCCGCGCGGCCTCGAGCCGGGCGTCCATCTCGCCGAGCATCAGCTGGACGGCCTGGAAGTCGCGCAGAGGCTCGCCGAACTGGTGCCGGCTCGTCGCGTACTGCGTCGCGAGCTGCAGCGCGCGCGCGGCGATGCCGTTGGCCATCGCCGCGACGTCGATGCGCGCCCCGTTGAGCGCCCGCATCGCGAGCGATGCGCCCCGGCCGAGCTCGCCGACGACGTCCTCGGGGCTGACCATCACGTCGTCGAGGTAGACGCTGTAGGTCCCGGCCGAGCGGATGCCACACTTGTCCTGGGGCGAGGAGAACGAGAGACCGGGACTGTCGCGGCGCACGAGGAACGCACTGATCCCGCGGAAGCCGGCGGCCGGGTCGGACTTGGCGAACACGACGAGCACGTCGGCCTCGGCGGCGTTGCTGATGTAGGTCTTCTCACCGCGCAGGCGCCAGGCGTCGCCGTCGCGATGGGCGACGCTCGACATCGAGCCGACGTCCGAGCCGGCGTCCGGCTCGGTGAGCGCGAAGGCCGCGAGCTTCGAGCCGTTTGCCAAGTCCACCAGGTAGCGCCGGCGCTGCTCGGGGGTGGCGCCCAGGGTCAGCACCTCGAGGGCGAGCAGGTGCGCGGTGTAGATCGACGCGAGTGCGGCGTCGGCCGCGGCGACCTCCTCGATGGCGAGCAGCTGGGTCATCGTGTCCAGGCCGAGCCCGCCGTCCTCGATCGCCACGGTGATCCCCATCGCGTCGAGCGCGCCCAGCCGGGCCACGAGGTCGTGGGGGAAGGCGCCGCTCTCGTCGCGTTCACGGGCGCCCGGGGCCACCTCGCGGCGCGCGAAGTCGCGCACGACGTCGCGGATCGCCCGTTGGGTGTCGGACAGTTCGAACGGCATTACACCCCCCCTCGCCGCGGGCCGTCACTCGCGACGAGGGTCAAGATACCGAGCGGTGCGCGCCGGGTCGGCGCGATTCTCATTGAGTGAGAAAGGGTCGGCGGCCGGGGACTGGTTCGTCAGGCCGAGGCGAGTAGGTCACTGAGGGCGAGCGACGCCGTCGCGAGTGCGCTCAGCGACCGGCGCACCCAGTCGTTCGAGCAGCGCTCGGCAGGACCCGCCACGCCGACCGAGCAGACCACGCGGTGCTGCACGAAGACCGGCACGCCCACGGCGACGACGCCGGGCAGGTACTCGCCGTGCGAGACGGCGAGACGGCGCTGGCGGATCGCGTCCAGGCTCGTGCGAAGCGCCGGGGCGTTCGGCGTGGTCGTCGTGTAGCTAGGCAGTCCGCCGCCGATGACCGCGTCGATCAGCGGCGCCGGCGCGAAGGCGAGCAGGACCCGGTGCTCGGCCCCCGCGTGCAGGGCCATCGGCTCGCCGATCGGCAGGCGCGGACCCTCGCCGCGCTCGGCCTCGACCTCGTGCACGCAGTAGGCGCTGAGCCCCGAGCGCACCAACACGTTGGACGTCGCCCCGGTCTCGTCGACCAGTCGCTCGAGCGCCGGGCGCGCGGCGTGGCTGAGCACGTCGTGGTGCAGCCGCACCGTGGCGATATTGGCGAAGGTGCGGCTCACCCGGTACTCGTTGTCGCGCACACTCACGAGCCCCGCCTCGCGCAGCGTGCGAGCCAGTCGATAGACCGTGCTCACGGGCAGGCCGAGGTCGGCCGCGATCGCAGCGACGTTGGCCGAGCCGCGTTCAGCGATGACTCGAAAGACCCGCAGGCCGCGCGCGAAGGCGCCGTCGGCACTCGGACCGCCGTCCGATCCCACCCCGTCGAGTCCGGCTGTCTCGCCACTCATTCGCACGACACTACCGCCGGCAGTCCTCGGGTCGTCGCCCGTTGCGCCGCGGCTCGGCGACCCCGAACGTCAGCCCAGGTGAGCGTGGGGAATGTCGAGCAGGGACCGGTCGCGCACGTGGTCGCTGACGACGGCCATCGACGGGGCCAGCCATAG
>JAKAFH010000003.1 GCA_021818025.1 Actinomycetes bacterium
CGCGCACCTCGGCTTCGCCGGTGACGACCTCTTCGAAGACGGGCGAGAGCAAGCCGAGCATCGCCGCCTCGATCTCTTCGATCAACTTGTAGATGATCTCGTAGGTGCGCACTTCGACGCCCTCGGACTCGGCCAACTCGCGGCTGCGACGGTCCGGACGAACGTTAAAGCCGATGATCGTGGCGTTGGACGCCTTGGCGAGCTGGACGTCGTTCTCCGTAATGCCACCGACACCGCGGTGCACGAGGACCAGCTTGACGTCGTCGCGCTCGAGCTTGCGTAGCGACTCCGTGCAAGCTTCGAGTGAGCCTTGCACGTCGGCCTTCAACACGAGGTTGAGGGTTGCCGTCTCGCCACGCTGGATCTGCTCGAAGAGGTCCTCGAGTCGTGCGCCGCTGGCGGCCGCCACGGGCTGGTGGCCCACGAGGCGCACGCGCTGGGCGCGCGCTTCGGCGAGCGAGCGGGCGTGACCGAGGTCGTCGGCAACGCGCATCTCATCACCGGCGAGCGGCGGCTCGCTGAAGCCGAGCACCTGGACTGGCGTCGAGGGACTGGCCGACTTCACCTGCTGGCCACGGTCGTTGATCAGTGCCTTTACCTTGCCGTACGCGGCACCGGCGACCACGGGGTCCCCGACCGCGAGCAGGCCCTTTTGGACCATAACGGTGGCGACCGGACCGCGGCCGACCTCCAGGTTGGCCTCGAGCACGGTGCCCACCGCGCGACCGGTCGGTCGGGCGACGAGCTCGCTCATCTCGGCGACCAGGAGCACCTGCTCGAGCAACTCGTCGATGCCAACGTTCTGCAGCGCCGAGATCTCCACGCAGATGGTGTCGCCGCCCCACTTTTCGGGCACGAGACCGTACTCGCTGATCTGCTGGAGGACTCGATCGGGGTTGGCGTCAGCCTTGTCGATCTTGTTCACGGCGACGATCAGGGTCACGTCGGCGGCCTTGGCGTGGTTGATGGCCTCGACGGTCTGGGGCATGACCCCGTCATCGGCCGCGACCACGAGGATCACGATGTCGGTGACCCGAGCGCCGCGCGCGCGCATCGCCGTGAAGGCCTCGTGGCCCGGCGTGTCGAGGAACGTGATCGAGCGCCCACGCCAGGACACGGTGTAGGCGCCGATGTGCTGGGTGATCCCGCCCGCCTCGCCGGCGACGACATTGGTCTTGCGGATCTGGTCGAGCAATTTGGTCTTGCCGTGGTCGACGTGTCCCATGACGGTCACGACCGGCGGACGCGGCGTCGCGGGGATCTCGTCGTCGAGGTCGTCCTCGTCGAAGAACTTCGCGAGCAGCGCGGCCTCCTGCTGCTCACCCGGGTCGACCAGGCGAACCGAGGCGCCCACTTCGGCGGCGTACAGCTCGATCATGTCGTCGCTCAGGCCCTGGACCGCGGTGACGATCTCACCCTGGAGGAAGAGGAACCTGATGATGTCAGCGGCGCTGCGGTTGAGCTTGGGACCGACGTCCTTGGCCGTCGAACCGCGCTCGATGATGACCTCGCCGTCGGGCACCGGGGCACTGCTTGGCTGCCACGTGGTCATCTGGGTCGGCTCGAGCTCTTCGACGTTGCGACGACGCCGGCGCGTGGCCTTGCGCTGCGAACCGCGCGGGCCCCCGCCGCCTCGTGCGGGCGGGCGTCCGGGCGCGCCGGACGGACCCGCACCGGGACCCGTGCGCGGGCCGGCGAATCCAGTGCCACCGGGACGGGGCGCGCCCGTGCGCGGTGGGCCGCCGGGTCGCGACGTCGGTCGCGCACCCGGACTGCCGGGACGGCCCGGCGCGCTGCTGATGGGGCGCCGCGCGCCGGGCGGCGGCGGGATGGGACGACCCGAGGGACTGAGCGGACGGCCCGGTGGCGGCGGGATGGGACGACCCGTCATCGACAACGGTGGCCGCTTGGGCTGGGGTGACTCGGTGCCGTCACCGCCCGCCGGGCGCTGGGTCGGTCGAATGGTCGTCGGACCGTCGGGTGAGACCGTTCGCGTCGGCGCGGGCTTGGGCGGCGTCGCACGGCTGCGCACGACCTTGGGCGCCTCGGGCGCCTCACTCGGCGCGACGGGTGCCGCGGACTCGGCGGGCGCGGCGGACTCGGCGCTCACGACCACTCGTTCGGCGGGCGCCACTGGCGGCGCGGCCAGGACGGCGGGGCTCGGCGCCGGGGTGGCGGGCGCCGGGGCGGCCTCGCTCACGGGGCTCGACTTCGCGGTGTGGGCCGCCTTAGCGACCTTGGGCTCGTCGGGTTGCACCTGGCGTCGCAGGCCGTCGGCGTCCGCGCGTCGACGGATGCGGTCGGCCTGGGCGTCCTCGATGGACGCCGACGGGCTTGAGGCACCGATGCCTAGTTTCTGAGCGAGCGCGAGCAACTCCTTGCTCGTCATCCCGAGTTCCTTCGAGAGCTCGTGTACCCGGATCTTCTTCAGCGCCAAAACGTTCCCTTACATCGGAGTGTGGGCGACGCGCGCACACACAGTCACATATTCTTTCACAACCATCACGGGCGCGAGCCCGCCCCCGCAGTGACGAGTGCGACCAGGTCGTCCACGTCGGCGGCGGACACCGGCGCCCGTAGCGCTCGCGCTACCGCACCCCACCGCAGACGCGACCCGCAATCCCGGTCACGACACCACCAAACGCCCCGGCCGACGCCTCGACCGAGGTACCACGTCCCACCCTCGCCGCGACCGGCCCGGTACAACTCGACGTCCGGGCGCCGGGCGCGGCAGACCACGCACGTGCGATAGGGCGCTATGCCTCGCCCTCCTGCACCGGGAGCGCGTCCGCGCCACTCGCGGCGTGCTCCTCGCTAACGGTGACGACGTGGACGACCTCGTCGACGACGACGTCGTCCTCGGTCCAGACCTCGTCGACGACCTCTTCCTCGACGCCCTCACTCTCGGAGCGGATGTCGATGCGCCACCCCGTCAGGCGCGCCGCCAGCCGCGCGTTCTGGCCCTCCTTGCCGATGGCCAGCGAGAGCTGCTGGTCGTGCACGATCACCGTCGCCACGCCCTCTTGCTCGTCGAGGCGAACCTCGCGGACCCTGGCGGGCGCCAGCGCGGCCTGGATGAACTCCACCGGGTCATCGCTGTAGGGCACGACGTCGATGCGCTCGGCGCGCAGCTCGGTGGTGATGTTGCGCACGCGCGAGCCCCGGGCCCCCACGCACGCGCCGACCGGGTCGACCATGGCGTCGTTCGAGGCCACCGCGATCTTGCTGCGGTGGCCGGGTTCGCGAGCGATGGCCTTGATCTCGACGATGCCGTTGGCGATCTCGGGGACCTCGATCTCGAAGAGCTTCGCGACGAGGGCCGGGTGCGTGCGGCTCACCACGATCTGGGGACCCTTGTTCGTCTTGCGCACTTCGACGATGTAGACCTTGATGCGCGAGCCGTGCTCGTAGTGCTCGTGGGCGGCCTGCTCGGCCTGGGGTAGCAGCGCTTCGACGCGCCCGAGGTCGAGCAGCGTGTAGCGGTTGTCGTTCTGCTGGACCGTGCCCGAGACGATGTCGCCCTCGCGGTTGGCGAACTCCTCGTACATCTGGCGGCGCTGGATGTCGCGGATGAGCTGCATCAGCACCTGCTTGGCCGTCTGGGCGGCGATGCGCCCGAAGTCCTCGGGCGTAGCGTCCCACTCGCGCGTGACGTTGCCCTCGATGTCGAGCTCGAGGCCCCAGACCTTGATCTCGCCGGTCTCGGGATTGATCTCGACCTCCGCGTCCTCGGCGGAGTCGGGCCGGCGCTTGTAGGCGGCGAGCAGCGCGTTCGCCAGGGCGATCAGCAGCTCGCCCTCGTCGATGTTCTGATCGCGCGCGATCTGGCCAAGCGCCTCAAGGAATTCGAAGTTCGCCATCACTTGCCTTTCTTACTCGCCGTCGAGGCCTTGGGCTTCTTCGCGGACGACGTCTCAGAGCCCCAGTGGAACACGGTCCGTGCGCGTTCGACGGCGTCGAGTTTGACGGTGAGCTCGCCGTGCTGCGCGTCGAGAATCGTCACCGTGGTGGCGTCGCTGCGCAGAATCGCGCCTTCAAGTCGGCGCGCGGGCTCGTTGTCACGGTGCTCGCGCAGCGTCACGACCTCACCGACGGCGCTCGCGAAGTGTTCGGGGGTGCGCAGGCGGCGTTCGAGGCCGGGGCTGGAGACGTCGAGCGTGTAGTGGCCCTCGATCGGGTCGTGCTCGTCCAGCCACGCCGAGATGGCCCGGCTCGCACTGGCGAGGGTGTCGACGTCCACGCCGCCGTCGCGGCTCACCACCACGTTGAGCGCCCCGGCGACGAGTTCGAGGTCGTAGAGGCTGAGCCCCAGCGGGCTAAGGAGTGATCGCACGGGTGTCTCCAGATCCATGGCCATCTCCTCTCTACGCCGCCAGCCAGGACAAAGAAAAAGCGCGGGCCCGAGGCCCGCGCTTAAACGAGTCCAAACGTCCTTGGCGGACTGTCGATCCATTGTAGCAGTTGCGCCCGCCGGACGACAACGTTCCCGGCACCAGTCACACGGGCCCCGACCGCGCATTTTGGCTGATCGACGGGTATCGCGCCGGCGGTGCCCGCCAACGGCCCGGTCGTCGCGCCCTCGGGAGACTCGGTGGCGCCGATTCGACACGGGTTCGATCCCGGCGGTTCCCACGTCACTCGGCGACGGCGCGACTCGCGCGCCGCCCGCCGGTCAGTACGCCTTGGCGACGATGGCCACGAGGTCGGCTTCGTCGGGGTTGTCGGGCGTCGTGCCGTCGGCGCGCTGGATGCAGCGTACCGAAACGGCCAGGTCGTTCAGCCGCGCCTCCCCCTCGTCGCCGATGCGGTCCCACGCGATCCGCGCGAAGCCAGTCTGGGCGGCCTCGATGGCCTGCTCGACCGTCTCGACATCCGTGGTGGCCGCGTCACGCCTGATCCGAGCGTTCTCGAGCAGCGCTCGCTGGAGGTCGTCGAGCAACTCGGTCGCCCGGGCCGCCAGCTGGTCGATCGAGACGACGAGCTTGGAGCCGTCGTCGCGGCGCACGACGGTGACCACGCCATTGGCGAGGTCGCGCGGACCGACCTCGACGCGCAGCGGCACGCCCTTGATCTCCCAGTCGGTGACCCGCCGGCCGAAGGATCCCCGCCCGCGGTCTACCGACGTCGCCACGCCGGCCGCTCGAAGGGCGGCCTCGATCGAGGCACAGGCCTCGAGCACCTCGGGCTCGTCACGCACCGCCACGACCACCGCCTGGATCGGGGCCATTCGGGGTGGCACCACGAGGCCCCGGTCGTCGCCGTGGGCCATGATGAGCCCGCCCACCAGACGGGTCGAGGCGCCCCAGGAGGTCGTGTAGCACAGCTCGGACTGGCCGGCCTCGTTCTGGTAGACGATGTTAAAGGCCCGGGCGAAGTTCTGGCCCAGCTCGTGGCTCGTGGTCATCTGTAGGGCCTTGCCGTCGCGCATCATCCCCTCACAGGTCAGGGAGTTGATCGCACCGGCGAAGCGCTCGCTGGGTGGCTTGATGCCGACGTAGGCGGGCACGGCCATCACATTGACCAGCAGGTCGTGGTACACCTCAAGGTGGATGCGCATCGCGTAGGCCGCGGCGTCCTCGTAGGAGACGTGCGCGGTGTGACCCTCTTGCCAGAGGAACTCCGAGGAGCGCAGGAAGAGGCGGGGCCGCAGCTCCCAGCGCACCACGTTCGCCCACTGGTTGAGTAGTAGCGGCAGGTCCCGGTGACTCTGGATCCACTTGGCCATGAACTCGCCGATCACGGTCTCCGAGGTCGGTCGCACGACGACCGGCTCGCTCAGCTCCTCGCCCCCCGCGTAGGTCACGACCGCCAGCTCCGGGCTAAAGCCCTCGACGTGCTCGGCCTCGCGAGCGAAGTACTCCTGGGGGATGAAGAGGGGGAAGTAGGCGTTCTGGGCTCCGGCACGCTTGATCCGAGCGTCCATCTCCGCCTGGATCCGCTCCCAGAGGGCGTAGCCGTAGGGCCGGATCACCATGGTGCCGCGAACCGGACCGTTGTCGGCCATCTCGGCCTTGGCGACGACGTCCTGGTACCACCGGGGGAAGTCTTCGGTCTGCGAGGTCAGGGCATTAGGCGACGCCACGGTTCTCCTTCACTTGAGTGGCGAAAGCCTAGCCAAGGCGCGGCTAGTGGGCGCGACGACGGATCCGCTCGATCCGCTCGGTCGCGTGGTTGGCATCGAGGCCTCGATCGCCGAGCAGGAGCGCCCGGTCCGCCTCGGCCTCGGCCTCGGCCGACGCGTCGCGCGCGGCCAGGCGCGCGGCCAGGCCCTCGACGGCGATCTTCTTCGCCTCGTCGACGAGGGCTTCGACCATGTCCGCCTCGGGCACGACTCGAATGATCTGGCCCTGGATGAAGAGGTGGCCGCGGTGCTTGCCCGCCGCGATGCCGAGATCGGCGTGGCGGGCCTCGCCAGGACCGTTGACGACACAGCCCATCACCGCCACCTGGATCGGGATGTCGAGGGCGTTGAGCGCATCTTGGGCCTCGTTGGCGACACGGATCACGTCCACCTCGGCGCGACCGCAGCTCGGGCACGCGATGAGGTCCAGTCCCTTGCGCTCGCGCAGCCCGAGCGACTCCAGGAGCTGGCGCCCAGCGCGCGCCTCTTCGACCGGGTCGGCCGTCAGCGAGTAGCGAAGCGTGTCGCCGATGCCCTCGGCGAGCAGCGTGGCGATGCCGGCGGTGCCCTTGATCAGCCCGCCCGGCAGCGGCCCCGCCTCGGTGACGCCCAGGTGCAGCGGGTGGTCGAAGGTCTCTGACGCCAGTCGGTAGGCGGCGATCATGGTCGCCACCGAGGACGCCTTGACCGAGATCTTCACGTCCGAGAAGCCCACTTCCTCGAAGTAGGCGAGCTCGATGCGCGCCGACTCGACCAGCGCCTCGGGCGTCGCGCCCCCGAAGCGCTCGTAGATGTCGGGGTGCAGGCTGCCGGCGTTCACCCCGATGCGGATGGGCACGCCGCGGTCGCGCGCTTCGCTGGCCACGAGCTTGATCTCCTCGGGCTTGCGTAGGTTGCCCGGATTGAGCCGGAGGCCGTGGACCCCGGCTTCGAGCGCGGCGAGGGCCATCTCGACGTGAAAGTGGATGTCGGCGACGATCGGCACCGGGGAGCGGGGAACGATCTGCACGAGGCCCTCGGCGGCGGCGAGCTCGTTGCAGGTGCAGCGCACGATGTCGGCACCGGCGGCGGCGAGCGCGTAGATCTGCTGGAGCGTGCCCTCGACGTCCGCGGTCTTGGTGGTGGTCATGGACTGGACCGAGATCGGGGCGTCGCCACCCACCTTCACCGACCCGATGGCGATCTGACGGGTGTGGCGCCGTGGCGAGAGCGAGGTTGCGGTTACGTCCATGACACCATTCTGCCGTGCCGCGGGTTCACCGGTCCGATCACTGGAAGGGATTGGCGATCGGGTGCACGATATCCAGGTAGAGCGTGGCCGCGAAGAGCGCGAGCAGGACGAGTGAGAACGCGTAGACGACCGGGAGCAACCGCTGCACGTCAGCGTGATAGGCCCGACCCCTACGGCTGCGCAGCCGCTCGTAGGTCGCGATGAGCACGTAGCCGCCGTCCAGGGGCAGCATCGGCACCATGTTCAAGAGCCCGACGAAGATGTTCATGACCATCAGGATCTCGAGCAGCACGCCCACCCCCAGTGAGGTGCTCTGCACCGCGATGCGCACCACCCCCACGATCGACTGCGGTCGGTTGAGCTGGGCGGTCCGGTTCGTCGCCGCCACCGGATTGGTGACCTGATGGAAGAGACTCGAGAACTCCCCCGGCGAGAACACGTGGACGATGCCCTTGGCCGCGAGGCCGACGATCGAGGTCACCTTGGCGACCGAGGCGGGTATCGCCCCCAGCAGCGACTGGTGCACGATGAGGTCCTGCAGCCCGATGCCGAGGTAGCCGACGGGCGTCGAGCCGGTGGCGACGCGCTGACCACCGACGCGCAGACGTCGCCCGTCTTCGGGCACGGCGTAGAGGGTTCGGCGCACGCCATGGCGCTCGACCACGATCCGCAGTCGCTCGCCCGTGTGGTCGTGAACCAGTTTCACGAGGCGGTTCGCGTCGGTGATCGAAACGCCGTCGATCGAGAGCACCTGGTCTCCGACGTGGAGCCCGGCCAACTGGGCGGGGTTGAGACGCTGGCCGTCGAAGTGGGTGAAGCTCGCGATGCCCACGTGGCTCGCCGAGGGCAGGCCCACGAAGGTGAGCGAGGCCCAAGCGAGCACCAGCGCCATCACGAGGTGCATCAACGAGCCGGCCGAGGCGAAGAGCACCTTGCGCGGATACGAGGCCGCCCGATACGTGCGCGACTCGAGCGCGGGGTCCACGGTGTCGCTCCAGGTCATGCCGGGCACCTTCACGTACCCGCCGAGCGGCAGGAGCCGCACGCCGTAGCGCGTCTCACCGACGGTGGTCGACCACACGACGGGGCCGAAGCCCACGAAGAAGTCGCTCACGAGCAGCCCCGCGCGCTTGGCGGTGATGAAGTGGCCGAACTCGTGACCCATCACCATCAGCAGGATCGCGAGGATCACGACCGGCAGCGCCCACCCGGCCCAGAAGTCCAAGAGCGCCGCGAGAACCACGACACCCACCACGAAACGGGCGATCGCCCACCGCTGGGTCGTCATTGGCCTCTCGTGATCAGGTCGGACGCGAGTCGCCGCGCGTTCTGGTCCTGGTGGACCAGCGCCTCGACCGACTCGAGACGCACGTCTTGGTACTGGTCCATCACCCCGGCCACAATCGGCACGATATCGGTCCAATGGATCGCGTCGTGCAGGAACGCCGCCACCGCCACCTCGTTGGCCGCTGACAGCCAGGCCGGCGCGGCGCCGCCACGACGGGCCGCGGCGTAGGCCAAGGGAATGGCGGGAAAGGCGTCCAGGTCCGGCGGCTCGAAGGTCAGCGCCTGGACCGCCGTGAAGTCAAGGGCACCCCAGGCGTGATCGAAGCGCACCGGACGGCCGAGGCAGTAGGCGATGGGCAGACGCATGTCGGGCTGGGAGAGCTGGGCGATGACCGAGCCGTCGACGTACTCGACCATCGAGTGCACGATCGACTGGGGGTGGACGACCACCTGGATCCGGTCGACGTCCACGCCAAAGAGCGCCGATGCCTCGAGGACTTCGAGGCCCTTGTTCATGAGTGTCGACGAGTCGATCGTGATCTTGGGACCCATCGACCACGTCGGGTGGATGAGCGCGTCGTCGCGGGTCGCGGTCTCGAGTCGCTCGCGCGACCACCCGCGGAACGGACCGCCCGAGGCCGTGAGCAGCAGCCGTCGGACGTCGGGGTGACCCGGCTGGTTCGAGTCGGCGAGGCACTGGTAGATCGCGCAGTGCTCTGAATCGATCGGCAGCACGAGCGCCCCGGGCGTGTCGCGGACCCGCGCGACGAGCGGGGCGGCCGCGATGAAGGACTCCTTGTTCGCCAGGGCGAGCGTGCGGCCGGCTTCGAGGGCGCTGATCGTGACCGGCAACCCGGCGAAGCCCACGACGGCATTGACGACCACGTCGGCGTCGCGGGCGAGCTCGGCGAGTCCATCACCACCAATGAGGACCTCGACGCCGTCGCCCAGGATCTCGCGCGCCGCCACGTAGTCCTCGGGCCGCGCCACGCCGACCCGGCGCACGCCGAACTCGCGGGCGACCTCGGCCAGTTCGGCGAGCCGCGTGCCACCAGCGATCGACACCAGCTCGAATGACGCCGGTTCACGGCGCAACACGTCAAGTGTCTGGCGCCCAATGGAGCCCGTCGCGCCCAAGAGCGCCACCCGGCGACGCGCGGTCACCGCTCTAGCCCAGCTTGAGGATGTGCACGAGGTAGAAGACAGTCGGCAGGGCGAAGAGCAGTCCGTCGATCCGGTCCAGCATGCCGCCGTGACCCGGCAAGAGCCGACCCAAGTCCTTCACCCCGAGTGTGCGCTTCACCATCGACTCGAAGAGGTCCCCGAGCGGCACGACGACCGACAGCGCCACCCCGGTCTCCAGGGCGGCCGTCGTCGTCCAGGGGCTGATCTGTGGGAGTAGCACGACGGCGACCACCAGGGTGATCACGGTGCCGCCGATGAAGCCCTCGATGGTCTTGTTGGGCGAAAGGGCCTTGTTGAGCGGCCGGCGACCCAGCCAGCGTCCGATGAAGAGGGCGCCCGAGTCATTGGCCACCGTGAGGGCCACGGCGCCGAAGAGATACGCCAGCCCGTGACGGTTCGTCGAGTACATCGGGGCGATCAGCATCAAGGCGTACGAGCCCAGCACGCCGATCCAGGCGTACACGAACACGGTCGCGCCCAGGCCGTCGAGGGTGTCGATGGACTGCTTGGCGCTGAGGTACCACACGAAGCCCAAGGCGATGAGTAGCACCGTGATCGCGCCGATCGCCGGCAGACCCTTGTTGTACGCGGCGACGTCGAGGGTCAGCACCGCGACGATGCCCAACACCGTCGCCGGGTGAGCGCCGGCGCGCCGGAACCCGGCGTAGGCCTCCGCGCTCGCCAAGCCCAACGCGGCCATCACCAGTACCGTGACGGGAATCGGGCCCGCCACGAAGACGATGGACACGAACGCCGCTAGCAGGACGCCCGTGAGCGTCGCGAGCGACACGCTGCGCGACGAACTCTGGCGAACCGCCCGACCCGCGAGAGGGTGATGGGTCGCCGGTCGGCGCGTGCGCGAACGATGCGCGGGCTCGGGCCGGCGCACGTCTTCGGGCGTCTCCTCTTCAACTTCGGGCTCGGGGGCCACGGTGAACTCCCAGGGCCGAGTGTCGTCCTCGCGAACGTCGCCCGCGAGGAACGACGCGTCGAACTGGTCCTCGTGCGCTACCCAGTCCGCCTCCCCCTCGCGCCACGCCGGCGCGGGTATCGCCGACCAGGGGTCGTCTTGGTTGGCCGCATCTCGGGCCACCACGATGGGGACCTGGCCCGTGGGCGCTTCCGTCCAGTGCGGCAGCAACGACGGTTCGACCTCAAACTCCTCATCCGCCGCGTCGGCGGCGCGCTCAACACCCGTGAAGGTCACCCGGGGGTCGGTCGAACTCACCGATGGCGTCTCGCCCGTCGGCTCTTCGAAGAAGGAACCGTCCTCAGACTTCAAGAAGTTCTTGCTCCTTGTGGGCCAATAACTCGTCCACCTTGGCGACGTCGTCCTGGGTCAACTTGTCCAGGACCTTCTCCAGCCGCTCGATCTCGTCCTTAGGCAGACCCTCACCCTTTTCGAGGTTCTCCAGCTCTTGACGAGCGTGGCGGCGGATGCCGCGGATGGCTACCTTGCCCTCCTCGGCCTTGGTGCGCACGATCTTGACGAAGGACTTGCGGCGCTCCTCGGTGAGCGTGGGGAACGTCAAGCGGATGACGTGCCCGTCATTGGACGGATTGAGCCCGAGATCGGCCGCGCCGATGGCCTTCTCGATCGCAGCCATCGCGCCCTTGTCGAAGGGCGAGACGACGAGCAACCGCGGCTCGGGCACCGAGAAGTTGGCGAGTTGCTTGAGCGGCGTCTCAGCGCCGTAGTAGTCCACGAGCAGGTTCTCGATCAGCGCCGACGAGGCGCGACCCGTTCGCACCGAGGCGAACTCGGCCTTCACGTGCTCTAGGGCTCGCGCCATCTTCTCGCGCGTGTCCTCCATTACTAGGTCAACCAGTTCGTTCTCCATTACCTCACCAGCGTACCGACGGCGAACCCATCGAGGGCGCGACCGAGATTTCCCGGCGCCATCAGGTCGAAGACCCGAATCGGCAGATTGTTGTCCTTGCAGAAGGTGATCGCGGTCATGTCCATGACCCGCAGGTCCTTCGCGATCACGTCGCTGAAGGAGATCTCGTCGAATCGCACGGCCTCGGGGTTGTCGCGCGGGTCTTCGCTGTAGACGCCGTCGACGCCACCGTGGGTGCCCTTGAGCACGATCTCGGCCTCGATCTCGGCGGCTCGCTGGGCGGCGGGCGTGTCGGTCGTGAAATACGGGTTGCCCATTCCGGCGGCGAAGATGACGACGCGGCCCTTCTCGAGGTGGCGCACGGCTCGTCGGCGGATATAGGGCTCGGCGACCTGGTCCATGCCGATCGCCGACATCACGCGCGTCGCTCGACCGTGGCTCTCGATCGCGTCCTGCAGTGCCAGGGCGTTGATGACCGTGCCCAGCATCCCCATGAGATCCGAGTTGGCCCTATTCATCCCGGCCATGGCACCGGTCGCGCCACGCCAGATGTTGCCACCGCCGACGACGACCGCCAGCTCAAGTCCGCCGCGGTCCATCGCCGCAGCGACTTCAGTCGCGAGGAAGTCGACCGTCGACGCATCGATCGTCTCGTCGCTGGCGGCCGAGGCGAGCGCCTCTCCCGACAGCTTCAAGACGACTCGTCGCACCGTTAGCCTCCGACGACCACCTGCGCGAACGCCGAGATCGTAGCGCCGTGCAAGTACTGCTCGATGGTCTGCTTCTCATCCTTCACGTACGCCTGTTCTAGCAGCACGCGCTCTTTGAACCAGCCATTGAGCCGGCCTTCGATGATCTTGGGCAGGGCGGCCTCAGGCTTGCCCTCGTTGCGCGAGATCTCCTCGACCGTGGCGCGCTCGGCATCGACCTCGGCGGCTGGCACGTCCTCACGCGAAAGGTAGAGCGGCTTTGCGAAGGCGATGTGCACCGCAATCTCGTGGGCGACCTCTTGATCGGCGCCGCGAACGACGATGGCGACGGCGTTGACGCCGCGGCCAGACTGCTGGTGGATGTAGGTCTCGACGACCTCGCCCTCGCCAGCCACGACCCGGCGGACCCGACCCACCGAGATGTTCTCCTTCAACGTCGTCAGCAAAGTCTCGAGACGGTCCTGGAACGTCGAAACTGCTTCCTCGCCGTCGGCCGCGACCCGCGCCGCGATTTCGTCGACCAGGCCCACGAACTCCTCGGACTTGGCCACGAAGTCAGTCTCGCAGCGCAGTTCGACGATGCCCGCGGCATTCCCGTCGCGAACGACCGCGACGGCGCCCTCGCCAGCGATCCGGTCGGACCGCTTCGCGGCCGATGCCAGTCCCTGGACGCGCAGCCACTGGGTCGCGGCCTCCATGTCACCGTTGTTGGCCTCGAGTGCCTTCTTCGCGTCCATCATGCCAACGCCGGTCGATTGGCGCAGTGTCTGGACATCCTTTGCGGTGATAGCCACCTTGATTCTCCTCCGTTGTTCTCGTCGGTCGACTTAAGCCGTGGCCGTCGTGTCGTTGGCTGCGGGCGCGTCGGTTGCCTCGACCACGTCGTTCCCCGCCACCGCTTCAGCAGCGGGCGTCTCGACGACGGGCGCCTCGACGACGGGTGCCTCGACAACGGGCGCCTCGACGACGGGCGCCTCGACGACGGGCGCTGGGGCCGATGCGGCGGCCGCGGCTGCGGCCTTCATGGCCGCACCGCGGTTCTGGCGGATGAAGCGTCCCTCGGTCACCGCGTCAGCGATCAAGCGGCATAGCAGCGCTCCGGCGCGGATCGCGTCGTCGTTGCCCGGGATGACGTAGTCGATGATGTCGGGGTCGCAGTTGGTGTCCACGACCGCGACCACCGGCAGGCCAAGCTTGCGCGCTTCAGTCACGGCGATGTGCTCTTTCTTCGTGTCGATGACGAAGATGGCGTCAGGGACGCGCTCCAGGTTGGCGATACCGCTCAGGTTCCGGTCGAGCTTCTCGAGTTCGCGCGAGTGGCGCAGCGCCTCGCGCTTGGGCATGTTCTCGAAGTCACCGGCGCGCTGCATCGACCGCAGCTCGCTCATGCGCTTGACGCGACCCGCCACCGTGGTGAAGTTGGTGAGCATGCCGCCCAGCCACCGCTGGTTGACGAAGGGCATCCCGCAGGCCTGGGCGTAGTCGGCGACTGGCCCCTGGGTCTGCTTCTTGGTGCCCACGAAGAGGATGGTGCCGCCATTGGCGACCAGCTCACGCACGTAGCCGTAGCTCGACTCGATGCCCGCGAGGGTCTTGCGCAGGTCGATCAGGTAGATCCCGTTGCGCTCGCCGAGGATGAACCGGCGCATCTTAGGGTTCCAACGACGGGTCTGGTGCCCGAAGTGCACGCCCGAGTCCAACAGTTCTTGCAGTGTGACCAACGCCACGTTCGTATCCTTCCGTTCGGTTACTGACGCCCTGGGGAGCACCACGAACGGTGACCGCACGAAACCCCAAGGCCCAATTCATTGCCCACCCACCGTGGGAGGGCTCTCGCAATGCTAGTCGATTCAGCCTCGGGGATGAGTCTGACGGTGCACGTTCTGGAGACGGGACTTGGAAACGTGAGTGTAGAGCTGGGTTGTCGTGAGGCTCTCGTGGCCGAGCAGTTCCTGGACGACCCGAAGGTCGGCACCCCCCTCGAGCAGGTGCGTGGCGTAGGTGTGGCGCAGCGCGTGGGGATACACGTGACCCCGCGCCACTCGCCGGTCCAAGATGCGGCGCACGTCGCGCGGACCGAGACGGTGGCCTCGCCGATTCAAGAAGAGTGCCTCGCCGGGCGAATCGGCCGTGGCGACCTCCTCGCGCCCGTCCTCCAGCCACAGTCGCAGCGCGTCGAAGCCGCGATCGTGCAGAGGCACGAGGCGTTCTTTACGGCCCTTGCCCAAGACCCGAACGAGCCGTCGCGGCCAGTCCACGCTCGCCAGATCGAGCCCGCACAGCTCCGAGACGCGAACCCCCGCACCGTAGAGGACCTCGCACACCGCGCGGTCGAGCAGGGCCCACGGGTCGTCCCCCCAGTCCTCGTCGAGCAGCGACTCGAGCTGCTCGCGCACCACGATGGTGGGCAGCTTGGGCTTGGGCGAGGGTGCGAGCAGTCGCGACGACGGGTCGACCTCGATCACGCCGCGCGCGACCAGCCAAGCGAAATAGGTGCGCAGCGACGCGCGCCGTCGCCCGATCGAGGTCCGCGCGTCGCCGCGCTCGTTGAGCCACACGAGATAGGCGCGCAGGTCGCGGGCGCGAACGTCGTGGGGCTGGCGCAGTCCGACTTCGCGCGCCCAGTCGATGAAACGCGACACGTCCCCGCCGTAGGCGCGCACCGTCGCGGGCGAGCGGTCCGCGGCGCGCAGCATCGAGACGAATCCCTCGACCCCCCAGTTCGCGGCGGGCGGCTCGCCAGGTTGCGACTCCGACACGTTCCCAGGCTACCGACAGCCTCGGCCCGGCCCCACGACCTAGGTAGTCTTGCCATGACTAAAGGAGTGTCGGTGCCGCGAATCCTGATCATCGAGGACGACGACCACATCCGCACCGCTCTGCGTCTGATGTTCGAGGGTAAGGACTTCACCGTCGACGACGCCTCCACGGGCGAGGTCGGCGTCTCGCTGTTCCAGCGAATGACCCCGGACATCGCGATCATCGACGTCATGCTGCCCGGCATGACCGGTTTCGAGACCTGTCAAGCGTTGCGCCAGTCGAGCGATCTGCCGATCGTGATCGTGTCGGCCCGCGACGAGACCGCCGACGTGGTGCTCGGGCTCGAGTCGGGCGCCGACGACTACGTCACCAAGCCCTTCATCCCCGAAGAGCTCCTCGCGAGGGTCCGGGCCCACCTGCGCCGTCGGCCCGACAAGACGACGCGCGCGTTCAAGATGGGCAATCTCCACGTCGTGCCCGACGAGGGGGTCGTACGCCACGACGACGGGACCGAGTTGCATCTCACCTCGACCGAGTTCCGCTTGCTGATCGACCTTGCGTCAGCCGATGGTCGGGTGTTGTCGCGCGAGGACTTGCTCGAGCGGGTCTGGGGCTACGACTACTTCGGCGACAGCCGACTCGTGGACGTGCACATTCGCCGACTTCGCACGAAGATCGAACCCGACCCGAGCAACCCAAACTTCTTGGTGACCGTGCGCGGGGCGGGGTACAAGCTGGTGCTCTAGTGCGGCGACGGAGCCTGCGACTGCGCCTGCTCGCCACCTTCGGGCTCGGCGCGCTGCTCTTGAGCTCGGTCTTCGTGGCGATCACATTCCTCGGGGTCCAGCGGGTCCTGATCAACAACCAGCAGCAAACCGACCTCAAGCAGAGCTACGTGAACGCGGCCCTCATCCGCTCGACGCTCTACTCGTCGCCGCCGGACCTCGCCAACCAGCTGAACTCGATCGAGCGCGCGACGGACTCGAGCATCCTCGTGCACACCCACCACCAATGGCTGTCACGCAGCAACGGGGCCGCGACCGCCGACGTGACCCAGACGATCATCGCGATGGTCGACCGCGGCCAGGTGGTCCAACAGACCCTCAACGTCCAGGGCCGGCTCATCTTCGTCGTCGGCGTCCCGATTCCCGCCGTCGAGACCCAGGTCTTCGAAGTGTTCAAGCTCAGCGGGCTCGAGAACACCCTGCGCACGCTGGTGACCGTCCTCGGTCTGGGCGCGCTGCTCACCTCGCTGATCGGGCTCGCCGGTGGCCTGTGGGTGTCGCGGCGAGCCGTGCGCCCGCTCGAGCGCGTGTCGGCCGCGGCGGCGGCGATCGCCGACGGCGACCTCACCACCCGGCTCTCGATCACCCAGGCCGACCAGGAGGTCGAGCAGCTGACCGAGTCGTTCAACACGATGGTGAGCCGACTCGTCGACCGCCTCGAGCGCGACGCGCGCTTTGCGAGCGACGTCAGCCACGAGTTGCGTTCGCCGCTCACCACCCTCGCGACGACCGCCTCGGTACTCCAGCAGCACCGCGGCGACCTGTCGATCGCCGGTCGCGAGAGTCTCGACATCCTGATCGCCGACCTCGCGATCTTCCAATCGCTGGTGGACGACCTGCTCGAGTTGGCGCGCATCGACGCGGGTGCGGCGCCCCACGTCATCGAACACGTGCCGGCCATCGAACTCGTGCGCCAGTCGGCTCGCAGCGCCGCCCAGCGCCACGGCCTGCCCGTCCCGCTCGTCCAAGTCGGCGCCACCGTGCACAACCCCTACGTCCACGTCGACCGGCGCCGCTTCGAGCGGATCATGACGAACCTGGTCTCCAACGCCGAGCGCTACGCCCACGGGGTCATCGCGATCCGTCTCGACGAGGCCGACGGCCGCCTCGTCATCAACGTCGACGACGATGGTCCCGGCGTCGCGCCCAACGAGCGCGACTTGATCTTTGACCGCTTCTTCCGCGGGCGCGCGGCCAACGACCGCGGCGTCGTGCGCGGCACGGGCCTCGGGCTGGCCCTCGTGCGCGATCACGTCTCGGCCTTCGGTGGCTCGATCAGCGCGCTCGAGAGTCCCGAGGGCGGCACGCGGATCCAGATCCGACTGCCGATCTCTGACGAGGTGGCCGAGTGACCCGCGCGCGCGTCCTCGCGGCGCTGCTTCTCGCCTCGGTGCTGCTCAGTTCCTGCACCCTCGTGCCGACGTCTAGGACCCCGTCGCGCATCAGTCCCGCCGCGGTCCCCCTCGGCCTGCTCGGCAAGACGATCCCGGGAACGGCCAACGGGCACGTGATCTTCATCACCCAGCCCGTCTACATCGTGGACGCCACGGGCCACCTTGCCCCCTCGAGTCGGATCGTCCCGTCGCCGCCGACCCTGTCGTCGGTCCTGCGCGAGCTGATTCTCGGACCGACCGACATCGAGGTGGGCACGGGCTACACGAGCGCCCTGCCGAACAACCTCGTGGTCACCCAGGCGACGATCGACAAGGGCGTCGGGATCATCGACCTCACCCGTTCGCTCGCCTCGATCCCCCGTCAGCAACTGGTCCTCGCGGTGGGTCAGCTGACCCTGACCGCCTTCGGCGTGGGGGCGGTGCGCGGCATTCGCATCACGGTCAACGGGGTTCCCGAGAAGCTGCCGCTGCCCAACGGCAAGACAGCGCAACTCGTGACCGTGGCCGACTTCCAGTCACTGCTCAACGGCTAGCGACGATACGTGGTCGCGGCGTTCCAGAGGTGCTCGAGGTCGTAGTACTCGCGCGTCGCCTCGTCAAAGACGTGCACGATCACGTCACCGTAGTCGAGCGCGATCCACTGGGCCTGCATGACCCCCTCGACGTGGATCGGCTTGACCCCGAGGGTGACGGTGATGAGGCGCTCGACCTCCTCGGCGATCGCGCGGACCTGACGATCGGTCCGGCCCGACGCGATGACGAGGGCGTCAAAGGAGTCCACGAGTGCTCGCATGTCGATGACGACGACGTCATGGGCCACTTTCTCCTCGGCGCCCGTGATCGCCGCACCGATGAGATCTGCGACATAGGCCCCAAACACCCCCGGCGCCACGATGGTGCGCGAGGCGATCTCGCTCAGTGGACCACCCCGATCACGATCACCGCCGCGGCGAAGGGAACCGCGAGCGCCCCGATGCCCACCATCGACCACCGCTGCTTGGCTCGCCGGATGTCGGCGCGACGCCGAGGGGCGGGCTCGAGCAGCGTGTACCGCGCCGCGCGTGGACTGGTCACATCAAAGTTTCGAACCGCCATGTCGGTCAAACCTTATCCTCGGAAACCCTCGAAGAGCGGAATGACGCCCTCGGGCACGAATTCGCGGAGATTTTCGTGGTCCGGGTGGGTGTCGCGAATGTAGGTGCTCGACAGGTCCACGGGCTCCATCGCGATCTCGTAGGTGATCCAGCCCGCGGGCATGGACGGGGCGCGACCCGGGCGCGGGACCACGCCGACGCGAACCATGCTGCGAAGTAGGGCCGCCTCGTGCCATCGATCGAGCTGTGACGCCAGGTCAGCCCCGATGATGAGATCGACCTCGTCGGCTTCGTTGAGCAGTTCGCGCACCGTGTCGATCGTGTAGGAGGGTCCCGCGCGGCGGATCTCGCGGTCCGACACGACCACGAGGTCCAGGCCGTCGAAGGCGGCCTTGGCCATCGCCAGGCGCACCGGGGCCGGTCGCACCGACCCGCGCTCACTCTTCTGGTAGGGGTCGCCGGCGACGGTGACCTCGATGCGATTGAAGCGATGACTTCGCGCGGCCGCTCGCAGCGCTGCGACGTGCCCGAAGTGTGGCGGGTCGAAGGTCCCCCCAAAGAGACCGAGGCGCCGAAGTGTCACGCGCCAACCTTAGGCCGATTGTCTGTCGCTGGAAGAAAGCCCTACGCTAGATGCATGCAGTCGTCGCCCTCAGATTGGTCGATCACGACGTGGCGCAGTCGTCCGCTGCGCCAGAGTCCGGCGTGGCCCGACTCGGACCACTTGGCCCGCGTGGAGCGCGAACTCGCGACCAAGCCGCCGCTCGTCTTTGCCGGCGAGGCTCGCCGGCTCCAGCAGCACCTGCGCGATGTCGCCAACGGCAAGGCCTTCTTGCTGCAGGCGGGCGACTGCGCCGAATCCTTCGACGAGGGCTCCGCTGACTCGATCCGCGACAAGCTCAAGGTCATCTTGCAGATGGCTGTTGCGCTCACCTACGCCGCCGGTGTGCCGGTAGTCAAGGTCGGACGCATCGCTGGGCAGTTCGCCAAGCCCCGCTCGGACGACTTCGAGGAGCGCGACGGGGTGCGCCTGGACGCCTTCCGGGGTCACATCGTCAACTCCGACGCCTTCACCCCCGACGCTCGCCGCCCCGACCCCGAGCGCCTGCTCGCCGCCTACCACCAGAGCGTCGCGACGCTGAACCTCCTGCGCGCCTTCACCACCGGCGGCTTCGCCGCCCTCTCGAGGGTGCACGCCTGGAACCAGGAGTTCGTCGCTAACTCGCTCGAGGGCAAGCGCTACGCGATGATCGCCGACGAGATCGAGCGCGCGCTGCAGTTCATGATGGCCTGTGGCATCGACCTGCACGACGACACCGCGCTGCAGAGCGTCGAGTTCTACACCAGCCACGAGGCGCTCATCCTGCCCTACGAACAGGCCCTAACTCGTCAGGACTCATTGACCGGTGACTGGTACGACTGCTCGGCGCACATGCTCTGGATCGGGGACCGCACGCGCCAGCTCGACGGCGCGCACGTGGAGTTCCTGCGCGGCGTCTCCAACCCGCTCGGCCTGAAGGTCGGACCGAGCATCGACGTCGACGACCTGCGCCGGCTGGTCGAGGTGCTGAACCCGGACAACGAGCCCGGCCGGCTGACCCTCATCTCGCGGATGGGCGTCGAGCGGATCGGCGAGGCACTGCCCCCACTCGTCGAGGCCCTGCGCGACGACGGGCGCTCGGTGGTGTGGGCCTGTGACCCGATGCACGGCAACACGTTCCGCGTGGTCGGCGGCCAGAAGACCCGCCACTTCGACGACGTCCTGTCCGAGACCGCCCAGTTCTTCGACGTCCACCAGTCACTGGGCACGTGGCCCGGGGGCCTGCACATCGAGCTGACCGGCGACGACGTCACCGAGTGCCTGGGTGGCGGTTCGCGCCTCGACGAGGCCGACCTGGACCTCAACTACACGACCATCTGCGATCCTCGGCTGAACGCGACCCAGAGTTTGGACATGGCCTTCCACGTGGCCGAGTTCCTGCAGAACTACGCCTCGGCGAGTGGCGCCCGGTCGTTGTAGCTGAGCAGGCGGCGCGCCGCGCCGTCGAACTCGACTTCGGTGAGCGAACAGTGCTCGGTCAGGAGCTTGAGCCGTTCGGCGGGCCCGCGGTGCATGACGAGTTTCATCATCTGCTCGATGACCCCACCGTGAACGACCAGGACCACTCGCTCGCCTTGGTGCGCGCGCGCGATCCGCTCGAAGGCAGTGACGCATCGTTCGAAGAACCCCGTCCACGACTCGCCGCGCGGTGCGATGGGCTGGGCCGGGTCGGCGTCCCAGTCCGGCGCCCCGAACCGGTCCTGCATCGCCGACCACGTCAACCCGTCGGCCTCGCCGGGGTGCAGCTCGCACAGGTCGCAGTCGGCGCGGGCGCTGAGCCCGCTCGGCAGGCCGCGAGCGAGCAGCGACGCCGTCTCGGTGGACCGAGGCAGGACAGAGGTGTACAGGGCCGTGACGTTGCGGAACTCGCCCGAGCGCACGAGCCGATCGGCGAGCGCCGAGGCCTGCGCGCGACCCGCTTCGGTCAACCCACGACAGCCGATCGGCCCACCGATCACACCGTCGACGTTGCAGCGCGCCTCCCCGTGGCGAACGAGCACCAGTCGGGCACCCGTCGGCGGTGCGCCGATGGTGCGCACGCTCGCGGGCGGTTCGGTCGTCCAGGGGCTCACGGCAGGTCCCCGACGAAGGCCTCGAGCTGACGAAGCGTTCGACATTCGACGACCCGATCGCAGTAGGACGCGTACTGATCGACGATCGAGTCGCCGCTGTTCCAGTAGCTCGCCGGCTCCGGGTTAAGCCAGAAGACGCTGCGCGCGCGGCTGCGCAGGTCGGCGAGGACCTCGGCGTGGGCCTGGTGGTAGTTGTTGCGCGCGTCGCCCAGTATCAGCACCGTGGTTCGCCGGGTGACGTCCTTGGCGAAACGCTCCTGGAAGCTGAGCAGGGCCCGCCCGTAGTCGGAGTGGCCGTCAAAGGCGACCACGTCGGCCTCGGCGTTGATGCGCGCCACCGCGACGGCGGGGTCGTCGACGCCCTCGAAGTAGTCGGTGACCTCGTCAAGGCCGTCGACGAAGACGAAGCTGCGGACCTTGGAGAACTGCGAGCTGATCGCGTGCACGAGGTGCAGCGTGAACCGGGCGAAGGAGGCCACCGACCCCGACACGTCGGCGATGACGACGATCTCGGGCTTGGCCGGTCGCGGCGGCTTGAAGCGCAGGTCGAGGGGCACGCCGCCGGTGGAGAGGCTGCGGCGCACGGTGTGGCGAAGGTCGACCGGGCCCCGGCGCCGGCGCCGGCGCCGACGCGCCAGGCGCGTGGCGAGCTTGCGGCTGAGCGAGCGCAGGGCTCGCTCGAGTTGGGCCAGCTCCTCGCGGTTGGCGTGCATGATGTCCAGGTCCTCGGGCAGGGGCTTTCGCACCGACTTGGCGAGCGCGTTGGACCCCCGGTCCTGCACCAACTGCTCGCGGATCGCGCGCTCGACGGCGCGCTTGAGATTCTCGATCCGCGCACGGGCCTCGTCGTGGGCCAGGCGCTTGGCCAGTTCGTCGGCCTGGGCGGCCTGCTCGCCAGTCAGGCGGGCCTCGAGCCGGTCGAGCTCGAGGCTGCGCAGCGTTCGGTAGAGGTAGTACGTCCCACCAACGGGCCGGCCCGGCTCCATGCCGGCGTAACGCGAAACAGCGGCGCGCGCGCCGCGGTTGAGCGCGGACTGGTCCCCGTCGCGCAGGGCCCGGTAGAGCAGGTCCGCGAGCTGCTCGGCGCTGAGCGGAGCCGAGGAGCCGGCGCCCTCCCCGCGGGACTGGCCCGTGCCCGGTGCGCCGGCGGCGCCGTCGGGTGGTTCGCCGTCGTTGGTCTGCTCGGGCGCTGGCGGCGCCGCGCGATCAGCGAAGAAGACGTCAAAGGCGGTGTAGAAGACCGGCAGGTGGTCGCCATCTTTCACCAGGGTCGCCGCCAGCGCGTCGCGCAGCGCCCGGCGCTCGCCGAGGTCGATCACGCGCATGGCGCGCACCGCGTCGACGTGCTCGGACATCGAGACCGGCAGCCCGGCCGCACGCAATTCGCCCACGAAGTCCGCGAGGACGTTAAGCAAGGTTCACCGTGCGACCGAGGAGCTCCTTGGACGCGCGTTCGATGTCCGACTGGTACTTGAGCAAGATGTGCAGCGTCGCGACCGCCTCCTCCGCGCCGATCTCCTCACGCCCCAGGATCACCAGAGTTCGGGCCCAGTCGAGGGTCTCAGAGACCGACGGTGCCTTCTTCAAGTCCAGGCTACGTAGCGACCTGACGACCTGGGCGATCTGCTGGGCGAGCGCCGCGGCGATGCCGGGCACCCGGGCCAGAATGATGTCGCGCTCGCGCTCGACGTCGGGGTACCCGATGTACAGGTAGAGGCACCGACGCTTCAGCGCCTCGGAGAGCTCGCGGGTGTTGTTCGAGGTGAGAAAGACCATCGGGATCTGCTGGGCGCGAACCGTCCCCAACTCGGGTATGGACACCTGGTACTCCGAGAGGATCTCGAGCAGGAGGGCCTCGGTCTCGAGTTCGACGCGGTCGACCTCGTCGATGAGCAACACGACCGGGTCCGTGGCCGAGATCGCCTCGAGGAGGGGCCGGGTGAGGAGGAACTCACCGGAGAAGATGTCCTCTTCCAGCTCGCCCCAGGACTCGTGGGCCTCGCCCTCGGTCCGGCCGGCCTGGATGCGCAGCAGCTGCTTGCGGTAGTTCCACTCGTAGAGGGCCTTGGACTCGTCGAGCCCCTCGTAGCACTGCAGGCGCACGAGCCGGGCGCCCGCGGCGTCGGCCACCGCCTTGGCCAGGGCCGTCTTGCCGGTGCCGGCCGGTCCCTCGACGAGCACGGGCTTGGCGAGCCGGTCGGCGAGGAACGCCACCGACGCGATCGCGTCGTCGCTGAGGTAGTCGTGGGCGGCCAGGCGCGTGCGAACGTCGGCGGCGGACTCGAAGTGCACCGGCGGCAGGTGTTCGAGGCCCAGACGCTGGGCCAACTCCTGCCTCGGATCCAGCGACGTCATCGAACTTGCCCCTCTCCTCGGACGACCCACTTCAGGCAGGTCAATTCGCGCAGGCCCATTGGCCCGCGCGCGTGCAGCTTCTGGGTCGAAATCCCGACCTCGCCGCCCAGGCCGAGCTCGCCGCCGTCGATGAAGCGCGTCGAGGCGTTCACCAACACGGCCGCGGCGTCGACCCGGCGGACCCACTCGTCGGCGTGGGCCGCGTCCTCGGTCAGGATGGCCTCGCTGTGGCCCGTCCCGTAGCGCGCCACGTGCTCGATCGCCTCGTCCAGGGAATCGACCACCTTGACGGCGAGGATCAGGTCCAAGAACTCCCGGGCGAAGTCATCCTCGGTCGCCCGGCGCGCGCCGGGCAGGAACTCGCCGGCCCGGTCATCCACGCGTAGCTCGACGCTCGCGAGTCGCTCGGCGAGGCTCGGCAGGAAGGTGCTGGCGACCCCACGGTGCACGAGGACCGTCTCGACCGCGTTGCACACCCCCGGCCGAGAGGTCTTGGCGTTGTCGACGATCGCCACCGCCTGATCGAGGTTCGCCGACTCGTCGACGAAGATGTGGCAGTTCCCGTCACCGTCGAGCACGTAGGGCACGCGCGCGTGTTCGCGCATGGCGGCGATCAGACTCGGACCGCCACGGGGGATCAGGCAGTCGAGCACGCCGGCAAGTTGCATGAACGCAATCGCGGCGTCGTGGGACGGGTCCTCGACCATCGCCACCCCGTCCGGCGCCAGTCCCTCGGCGACGAGCGCCTCGCGCCAGAGCGCCACGATGAACCGATTCGACTCGATCGCCGACGACGAGCCGCGCAGGAACGCCGCGTTGCCGCTGCGCACGCACAGCCCCGCCACGTCGCTCGTGACGTTCGGTCGATTCTCGTAGACCACGCCGATCACGCCCAGTGGCACGCGGACCCGCTCGACGCGCAGCCCGTTGGGCCGAACGTCGCGGTCGACCGACTCGAAGAGCGGATCGGGCGAGTCAGCGATCGCGCGCAGCGCCTCGACCATGCCCGCGACGCGGGCCTCGGTCAGGACCAACCGATCAAGACCCGCACCTCCGTCCGGGTAGTCGGCCACCTCGCGGGCATTGACCGCCAGCAACTCGGACTGGCGCTGCTCGAGTTGGTCGGCGACCCGGCCCAGCACGGCCCGTCGAGTGGCGTCGCTCGCCTGGGCGAGCGAACGCGACGCCGCTCGAACCGAGGCACCTTGGGTCGCGAGCGTGGACGTATCCATCCCCGTAGCGTAACGGAGCCTACGAATGACGCAGGAGGACCAGGTCGTCGCGGTGCACGACCACGTCGTCACCGTCGGCGAAGGACTCGGCGCTCACGCGGACCAGTCCCTTGGCCACGACCTCGCGGCCGGGTCCGACGATCTCGACGGCGTCACCCTCGACGAAGCCGCCGTCGTAGCCCACGACGCCCACGCGAAGCAGGCTGCGTCCGTGGTGTTCGAGGGCCTGCATGGCCCCCTGGTTGATCTCGATGGTCCCGCGACTGGCGACTGCGAAGGCGATCCAGGCCTTTCGCGCGGACAGGCGCTCGGTGCGCGGGTGAAAGGTGGTGCCGGCGCTCGGGCCGAGCCCGAGGGCGCGCTGCACCGGGGTGTCCACGCGAGCCGGCGCGATCACCGTCGTCACGCCCGACCAGGTGGCCATGCGCGCGGCCGCTAGCTTGGAGGACATCCCGCCGCTGCCGACGCCCGAGCGGCTCCGCCCGGCGATGCCCTCGATGGTGGCGTCGATGGCGCTCACCTCCTCGATCAAGGTCGCGGTGGGGTCGAGCCGCGGATCGGCCGTGAGGAGCCCGTCGGTGTCGGTCAGGAGCACGAGGTGCGTCGCGCCGATCAGGTTCGCCACCAACGCCGCCAGCCGGTCGTTGTCACCAAAGCGAATCTCCTCGTCCGCGACGGCGTCGTTCTCGTTGACGATCGCGATCACGTTAAGCTCGTCCAGCGCCTCGAGCGTGCCGCGGGCGTGCAGGTACTGGCCGCGATGCGAGAAGTCGAGCGGGGCGAGCAGCACCTGGCCCACCGTGGCGCCCGCCTCGCTGAAGGCGTTACGCCAGGCGTGCATCAGCAGGGGCTGGCCGACCGCGGAGACCGCCTGGAGGGTCGTGGCGTCGGTGGGGCGTCGGCGCCCCCGTCCCACGTCGGCCCAACCGGCGGTGATGGCACCCGAGGTCACCACGACCACGTTCCACCCGTCGTCGCGCAGGGCGACCACGTCGGCAGCCACCTTGACCATGACGGCGTAGTCGACGCCGCCCTGGGCGTTGGTGACCGACGAGGTGCCGATCTTGATGACCGCGCTACGCCTCGTCATCGTCGCCCCCGAGGCGTCCGTGGCGCGCGAGGCGCTCGCGACGCGTCGCGCGATGGTGCTCGCCGCGGTCGAGGCCCGCGCCCACCGCGTCGCGCCACCACTCGAAGCTGAGCGGTCCGACCTGGACGAGGTCGCCATCCAAGGCGCCCGCGCGCGTCAGCAGTCGGTCGACGCCCAGCGCCCGGAGTCGTTTGACGATCTCGGCGAGCGCCTCGTCGTCGGTGAGGTCCTGGAAGCGGACCGCCCGCACGGCGCTTCGCCCGGTCACGACCCACGAATTCGGCCCCGCCGAGGTCACCTCGACGTCGTCTTGGATCGGGCGGTGGACCACGACCTCGTAGTCGCTGGCCTCGGCCGCCTCGCGGCGCGCGGTCGTCACGAGGGCGGCCAGGCGCGCGACGAGGGGGCGCACGCCCTCACCGGTTAACGCCGAGATCGCGAGGTCCCCGGACACCACGTCCGAGTCGGCGACGTCGGACTTAGAGCCGACGACGATCCGCGGGCGCTCGAGCAGGTCGGCCTGATACTCGCCGAGCTCTCGCAGCAGCACGCGCAGCTGCTCGTCGGGCGCGAGCGGGGCGCCCACCGAACGGTCGAGCAAGACGCACAGCACCTTCGCGTTCTCGACGTGGCGCAAGAAGTCGTGTCCGAGCCCGCGCCCCTGGGCCGCTCCCTCGATGAGTCCGGGAATGTCAGCCATAACGAACTCGGTCGCGTCGTCGGGCCGGCCACTGCGCTCGCCCACGCGCACGACACCGAGGTTGGGCGCGAGGGTCGTGAACGGATAGTCGGCGATCTTGGGCCGGGCCGCGGAGACCCGGGCGATCAGCGTCGACTTGCCAACGTTGGGAAAGCCGATCAGCGCCACGTCGGCGCGCAACTTGAGCTCGAGGTCGAACCACCGCTCCTCGCCGACCTCGCCTTGCTCAGCGAAGGCGGGGGCCCGGCGCTGGTTGGACAGGAACCGTGCGTTGCCGGCGCCACCGAGTCCGCCCTCGGCCGCCCGCCACCGGTCCCCCGGTCCCGCGAGGTCCACCACGACCGCGCCGTCGCGGTCGTGCACCACCGTGCCGACCGGCACCGAAACCATGAGATCCTGGCCGCGCGCGCCGTGCTGGCGCTTGGACGTGCCGTGGGCCCCGTCGGTGGCCCGGCGGAACGGGTGGTCCCGGAATCCGAGCAACGAGGCCTGGTTCGGGTCGGCGACCAGCCAGACGTCACCTCCGCGGCCGCCATCGCCGCCGTCAGGCCCACCCTTGGCCACGTGGGCCTCGCGGCGAAAACTCACGCACCCCGCGCCGCCGTCGCCAGCCTTGGCGTGCAACTGGGCGGAATCAACGAAGGCGGACACCCAACAATCCTACGAGCCCGCCGTCGGGGGCTAGTCGACCAGGTCCGCGACGGCTTCGTCGAAGACCGCCTGGTGCCGTGCGACGTCATCGCGCGTCGTGGCCGGACACATCAGGGCCATGTTGTGAAAGGGCGTCAGCAGCACCCCCCGATTCACCCCATAGAGGTGCAGGTAGTCCTCGAGGACCGGGTCCGCGCTGGTCGCGGACTGGCCACCGTTCACCGGCGCGGGGTTCGCGAAGCGGTACTCGCAGCGCGCACCGAGCTGACTGACGGACCAGGGCAGGTCGTAGCGGTCAATGGTCGAGCGCACACCCGTTGCGAAGGACGTGGCGAGGTCCTCCATCGCCACGAACGCCTCGTCGGTGAGGACCTCGCCGAGAACCGCGCGCATCGAGGCCAGGCTGAGCGGGTTGCCCGCGAGCGTGCCCCCCACGCCGCCCACGTCGACGATGTCAGCGGTGTCGCTGTCCGCCGCCACCGCCCGCATGACGCGATCGGCCAAGTCCTGGGTGAGCCCGTAGGCCCCGCAGGCCACGCCGCCACCGAGGGACTTGCCGATCGTCAGGGCGTCGGGGCGCAACCCGTATCGCCGGGTGGCACCGCCCGGGCCGGCGGAGAAGGTGTGGGTCTCGTCGATGATCAAGAGCGTGCCGGTCTGGTCGCACAGGGCGCGCACGCCCTCGAGGAAGCCCGGCTCGGGCAGGACGATGCCGATGTTGGTCATCGCGGGCTCGGTCAGGACCGCCGCCACGTCGCCCGGCGCCAGGGCGCGTTCCAAGGCGGCGAGGTCGTTGAACTCGACGACGCGGGTCGTCTCACTCGGATCGACGGCCGGCGCGACATTGCCGGGACGCGACTGGGCGCGTCCGTCGGGGCCGACGACGACGAAGGACTCGTCGACCGTGCCGTGGTAGCTGTAGGAGAAGACGAGGACCTTGGGACGGCGCGTCACGAGCCGCACGAGTCGCAGCAACCACCGGTTGGCGTCGGTCGCTGACAGGGTGAAGGACCACTGGTCGAGCCCGAAGCGCCGATGCAACTCAGCCGCGACCCACTGGGCGTCCTCGGTGGGCAGCATCGTGGTCACCCCGCCACGCACCCCCAGGCGCTCGTTGACGGCCCGCACCAACGGCGCCGGTGAGTGCCCGGCCATCGCGCCGGTGTCGCCCAAGGCGAAGTCGACCAGCTCGTGACCGTCCAGGTCGGTGATCGTGGCGCCGTGGGCGGCGCTGAAGCCGAGGGGGAAGCCGCCCGCCCACTTGCTCATCCACGTCATCGGGACTCGGCCGAAGAGGTGGCTCGCCTCGTCGTGCAGCCGCCGCGAGTTCGGGTGCTCGCGCCCGTAGCGCTCGACTTCGGCTGCCAGGCGATCGGTGAGACGGTGTCGGTCAAGGGTCTGCATGTGGCCATGGTAGAGGGGCGCAAGCGACCACCGCCGCCGTGACGGCGAGCAAATTTCATTCCTCATTAGGGTTTATAACACCGCCGGCGGTGCCATCTCAGCGAAAACTTATCGAAAATCCCTAAATTGCAACGTTTCTTCGATAAAGATGGCTCCGGTTGGTGGGAATCCCCCGCCCGAATTAGTGAAGAGTAAGGAGTCGACCGGTGAACAAGGCCGAGTTGGTAGATGCAATTGCTGCCGAGAGTGGCGCAGCCAAGAACACGGTAGCCGAGGTGCTGAAGGCCTTTGAAGACGTTGTCGTGAAGAACGTGTCGGGTGGCGAGAAGATCGTCCTGTCGGGCTTCCTGTCGTTCGAGCGCGTCCAGCGCAAGGCTCGGACCGCCCGCAACCCCCAGACCGGTGAGGCCATCCAGGTCGCCGCTTCGAGGGCTCCGAAGGTTTCCATTGGCTCGACCTTCAAGAAGGCCGTCAAGGGATAGAACGAACGGCGGTAACGACGAATCCCCGGGCGCTCGCCCGGGGATTCGTCGTTTTACTGAGAAGTCGTGGCTAGTCGGCCAGGACGTCGACCAGTTTGCGTCCGCCGCGGAAGCCGAACTTGACTGTGCCCTCGGTCAAGGCAAAAAGGGTGTCGTCCTTGCCGATCCCCACGTTGCGGCCCGGGTGGAACTGGGTGCCGCGCTGGCGGATGATGATGCTGCCCGACTTGACCGTGGTCCCGTCGAAGGTCTTCACGCCGAGGCGCTGGGCGTTGGAGTCGCGACCGTTTCGGGTCGAACCGCCACCTTTGGTCTTTGACATGCTCGCTCCTTAGGCGTTCGTCGAGATCGAGGTGATCTCGACGGTCGAGTAGTGCTGGCGGTGGCCCCAGCGCTTGCGCTGGTTGGCCTTGGCCTTGTAGGTCAACGCGCGGATCTTGGGACCCTTCTCCTCACCGAGGATCCGACCGGTCACGGTCGTGCCCTTCAACGCGGGTCCGGCAATGACTTGATCGCCATCAACCAGCATGACGGGAACGAACTGAACATCGGCGCCAATCGCCTCGGGGCGCAGGTCAACGCGGACTACCTGGCCCTCGGTGACTCGCTCCTGGGATGTGCCTACTCGGATCACGGCGTACATAGGGTTTCCATACTAGTCGAAAACGGACGGGCCGACTTCGTTTACAGGCCGGTCGACAGCACGAAGCCGCGCCCGTCACAGACGGTGCACACACTCGACACCGACTCCAGCAGGCCCTCGTTGACCCGCTTGCGGGTCATCTCGACCAGCCCCAGCTCGGAGATATCAAAGACTTGCGTGCGGGTCTTGTCCCTCGAGAGGGCCTGGCGCAGGGCCGAGGCCACCGCGTCTCGGTTGGCCTTGGACTCCATGTCGATGAAGTCGATGACGATGATGCCGCCGATGTCGCGCAGGCGAAGCTGGCGCGCCACCTCCTCGGCTGCCTCGAGGTTGTTGCGAAAGACCGTCTCTTCGAGGTTCGTCTTTCCCACGTTCTTGCCCGTGTTGACGTCCACCACGGTCAGGGCCTCGGTCCGCTCGATGATCAGCGAGCCGCCCGACGGCAGGAAGACCTTGCGGTCCAGGGCACGGTGGAGCTGCTCGTGCACGAAGTAGCGCTCGAAGAGCGGCAGATCCTCGGTGGCCCGGTCGTAGTACTCGATGCGGTCCGCGAGCTCGGGGTTGACCGCGAGCACGTACTCGCGAACCTTCTCGTAGAGATCACGATCGTCGATCAGCACACCGCGATAGTCGTCGTTCAACTCCTCGCGCAGCACCCGCACCGCGAGGTCGAGGTCACGGTAGATGAGTCGGGGCTGGTTGGACTTGGCGACCTCGGCCTCGATGGCGTCCCACTTCTCGGCCAGCGAGGTGACGTCGCGCGCCAGGTCCTCGGCGGAAACGCCCTCGGCGGCGGTGCGGATGATGACACCGTGGCGCTCGGGCTTGACCTCGTCAATGATCTTGCGCAGCCGGCGACGTTCGCCGTCGGCGAGTCGCTTGGAGATCCCCACGGTCGACGAGTTCGGGACCAAGACCGCGAACCGTCCGGGCAGCGATACCTCTTGGGTGAGCCGAGCGCCCTTGGCCCCAATCGCGTTCTTGGTCACCTGGCAGACGATCGTCTGGCCGGCACGGATCATCTCCTCGATGCGCTTGGTGTTGGCCGGCGTGCCGTCAACGTCATCGTCGTCGAACGTCACGTCACCTCGGTAGAGCACGGCGTTCTTGGGGATTCCGATGTCGACGAAGGCCAGCTCCATGCCCGGCAGCACGTTCTGGATGCGCCCCACGTAGATGTTGCCGTCGATCTGGAGCGTCTCGTCGGCGGCCTTGGCCACGGTGTACTCGACCATCGAGCGGCCCTCGAGGGTCGCGATGTGGGTGGCTTCCTTGGTGGTGTGCACGCACATGAGGTAGCGACCCTGGGCACGCGCCTTGCGCTCACCGCCCCGTCGACGTCGGCCACGGCTGCGTTGACTCGCCCCGTCGGCCACGTCAGGCGCCGACGCCTCTACCGGGGCCTCCGCGGGACGTCCGGTCGCCGCGGGACGGCCTTGGCCACCCTGGCCGCCGCGACCACGCCCACCGCGCCGACGGCGCGAGCCACCACCCCCGGTCGAACCGTTCGAGCTCGACGGGGCGGTACCGCTGTCACCCGAAGACGGGCTCGGCCTGGTGTCGCCAATTTGCGGGGCGGGGCGCGTGTCGCCGATGCGGGGACCAGCGGCTGGGACGGGGGTCTTGTTCTCGTCGCTCACGACGGACACTCCTTGCGTTCTGAATTTCCTGACCACAGCGGTGGTCGGTACGATGGTGGGCCCGCGGCACGGCCGGGGCGCGGTCAGGGGCGAAAGCGTACGTGGCGACTCCTATCGCCCCGAAGACGAGGGTCCGCAGTCTCAGCAGTGCCATTGCGCTGGGATGATCCACGATGTCCTCGATACCTACTCGCAAGGGACAGGCCGTCGCGAGTGTTGCGTTCTCACGCGCGCCGTACAACTTGTACAGCGACGCCCCACGCCACAACGTTACACCGTTCGCTGAGATTTCCGACTATCCCTTCGACGTCGTCGTCGAATTCGTGGTCGTTGTGGTGGTTGCACGGTGGGTCGTCGTCGACGTCGTGGTCGAGGTAGGCAGGGTCAACTTCGGCGTCATCGACACCGGCCGGATCGGGTGTGCCACCAGGTAGTTGAACGCCTCGGCGACAACTGGGGCCGCCGCGTTTGCACCGTAGCCACCCTCTCCGATGACACAGACCACCACGTACTTGGGCCGATTAATCGGTCCGAAACCCACGAACAGCGAGTTGGGCTCCATGCCGGGCGCGTTCGACGCCGTCCCGGTCTTGCCGGCCAGTGGAAACGCGCTTAGTGAGAACGTCGCGTTGTGATGGAACGCGTAGTAGCCCGTACCGCGTGGGTTGTTGATAACGCCGTAGAGGCCCTGGAGGATCGGAGCCCGAATGGCCGGGGTCAGGTGGACGTGGCCGAGCACTCGTGGCGCGTAGCGCCGGATTACCTTACCCGAGGGGCTGAGGATCCCCGCCGCCACTTCGGGCGCGTAGCGCGTGCCGCCGTTGGCGAAGGTCGCGTAGGCATCAGCCAACGCGATCGGCGTAAGCGCGGTGGCACCCTGACCGAAGGCCATCTCGATGTTGTCACCCGTGTACCAGGCAACGTTGGGGAACGCTTTGGGCGCCTGGGCGTGCAACGCCTTGCGCACGGAGGGCGAGTCGACCCGGCCGGGCACCTCGTTGGGTAGGTCGATGTTCGTGTACTGGTCCAAGCCGTACTGGTGCGCGACGTTCTGAATGGGCGTCTGGCCGTACTTGCGCTGGTGCGCCCAGAAGAGGTAGCCGAGGTTGTAGAAGTAGTAGTCCGACGAGACCGTCAGGGCCATGGGCAAGTTGACCAACCCGTTTCCCGAGGTCTCGGCGTCGTGAAAGACGCAGCCGTGGCCGCCCTGCAGGCAGCCGGGCACGACGTAGATACCGGTGTCGTTCACCAGCGTCGTCGGCGAGAAAACGCCCGTTTGCAGTTCCGCGGTCGCCGTGATGAGCTTGAAGGTGCTGCCGGGGGTGTAGAGGCCCTGGATCGCGTAGTTGTTGAAGGCGCCGACCTTCATCAGGCTGTTGAAGGTCGACTGGGAGAGCCCGTTCACGAACGAGTTCAGGTTGTACGACGGGAAACTCGACATCGCGAGCACCGCGCCGGTGTTCGGATCGAGCACCACCGCTGCGCCGTTGACGGCCTGGGGGTATCGGTGCGACACCGGGTCGTAGGTCTTGCGGTCGAGCAACACCTGCTGAGAGAGGTACCCGTCGAGCGCCCGCTGTAGGCCTTCGTCGATGTTGAGCACCACCGAGTCACCGTTGGTCGGCGGCGTCGTCTTGGCGGTCGTGAGGATATTGCCAAAGGCGTCGACTTCGAGGGTCTGGGTGCCGTCGTGACCACGCAGATACTGCTCGTAGAACGCCTCGATCCCCGCCTTACCGATCTGGGAATTGGTCTGATAGCCCTGATTGGGGTGGGCGGCTATCTCCTTGCCGGTGATCGGGCCGACGTAGCCGAGCACCTGGGAACCGACGCTGCCGCCGTTGGGGTAGGACCGCCTCGAGACATTCAAGATCGTCACGCCGGGAAACTCGCTCGGGTGCAACTTGATGAACTCGACCACCGTCGCCGGCGCGTTCAGCATGATCGGAGCCGGCTGGTAGGGGTCGTACTGCGCGTTGTTGAGCGCCGCGTTGATCGAGGTCACACTAACCCCGGTCAGGGCGGCCAGCGTCCCCTTCACTGCCGGGTCGAGTGCCGCCTCGGCTCGCGAGAGCTGCACCTCGGTCGTCGTGGTGTTGGTGACGAGCGGGCGCCCATAACGGTCGAGGATGAGCCCGCGAGCGGCCGGGATCGAGCTCACCCGCAGCGAGTTGGAGTTCACGGTCGCGACCGCGACGCGGTAATCGAGGATCTGCAGTGTGAAGAGCCGATAGATCAGCAGCACGAGCAGCACCGCGAAGAAGCCGCCGATGATCCGCCAGCGTCGCTCCGGGCGAACCTCGATCTCCTCGGGCGACGCGACCAGGTCGCGGATCCCGACCGAGCGGCGCACGTTGATGGACCGGCCCCGTCGACGAAACGGGTTGAGCGACTCCCACGGACGCCAGAGCCGAGAGAACAGCGAGCCCGTTGGCCGCTCGCGCCACGACCGCCTCACCCGCGCGACCGCCCGTCGATTCGAGCGATCGCCCGCGCCAGCCGGGCGCTCGGGCGCGCGAGCACGAAGAACGCGATCGCGTTGACCTCCATGCTCGCCAGCATGCTGCCACGCCAGAGCCCGAAGTTGAATTCGACGTAGCCGAGGGCGACGTAGAGCGCCGGCGCGAGCAGGCCGGCCACACCCGCCAGGACCGGCGTCACCCACCACGCGGCCGAATCGAGATCGCCCACTCCCTCGCGTCCGAGCCTCGACGCGACGTAGGCCAGGGCCACGGCAACGACGATGGTCAAGCCAAAGGGCGACGCGCTGTGAGTGTCAAAGAAGAGCCCCGACAACACGGCGCCCCAGACGGCCAGGTACGTCACGCCAGTCAGTCCGATCGCGAACGGCCACAGCCAGACGAGCATCACCACGACGCCGTCGATGCGCAGCGCGGAAAAGACCGCCAGTTGCAGCCCGACGATGATGAGTGTGATGATCGCGACCGGTATCAGGGCGCGCCTCACGAAGTTGGCTCCCAGAGCACCACGTCGACGTAAAAGAGGTGTCGAAGATCCGCGGTTGGCGCCACCGTCACGTTGTAGGTGGTCGCACCCGGCGTCAGCCTCACCGTGGAGACGCGCGCGACGGGAAGACCAGGCGGATACAGGCCACCGCTCAGACCGTCGGTCGTGAGGATCGTCCCGGTCGGCAGCGCCGCCTTGAGGTCGACAGCGGTAGCCGAGAGTCCGTTGTTGACGCCACCACCGCTGATGACGATGGACTGGTGCCCGTTGCCGAAGGTGACGCCCACCGACGATGCGACGTCGGTGATCAATCGGATCGTCGCGCCCCGTGGCGTCGTCGAGATCACCGATCCGACCAGACCACCGTTGGCCACCACTGGCATACCGGCGAGGATGCCGCTGTCGCGACCCTTGGAGATGTCAAAGGTCGCCGAGAAGTTCGTCGGCGAGATGCTCACGACTTGCGCGGCCACCGTTTGGAGCGAGCCGACGAACGGCACGTGCAACTGCGTCGTGAGTTGCGACAGTTGACGCTGCAACGCCCAGGTCTCGTCTGCCCGGAGTTGGGCCCGACCCAACTCGTAGCGCAGTCGCTCGTTCTGGGCGACGACATCGCTGTAGTTGATAGCACCGGCGAAGAGGTGGCCTATCGGCCGAGCCACGACGTCGATCGTCCAGCTGAAGGGGGTGATCACGAGGTTCGCCACGCTGCGCAGGCCCGAGATGATGCCCACCGTCATGTACAGCAGTGTCACCACGATCAGCGTGCTGACCCCCAGGGTCCACGCGCGTCTCCTCGACCGGTCGGTGACCACGCGTTAACGCGACGGGCTGGACTTCAACATGCGAGAGAACGTCTCGAGCTCTTCGAGGCACATCCCACTGCCGAGGGCCACGCAGTTCAACGGATCATTCGCGACGATGATCGGCATATTCGTTTCAACTTCTAGGCGTTGGGCGATCCCGTTCAACAACGCTCCGCCGCCGGTCAGCACGATACCCTGTTCCATCAGGTCGGACGCAAGTTCCGGTGGCGTGCGGTCGAGCGTCACCTTCACCGCGTCCACGATGGCTTGGACCGGCTCTTCGATCGCTTGACGAATCTGCTCGGTGGAGATCACCACCGTCTTGGGCAAACCAGTGACGAGGTCGCGGCCGCGGATCTCGGCGCGCAGCTCCTGCTCCAACGGGTAGGCCGATCCGAGCTGGATCTTGATCTCCTCAGCGGTCCGCTCACCGAGCGCGAGCTGGAACTCCTTCTTCACGAAGGCGACGAGCGCCTCGTCGAGCTCGTCACCACCGACGCGGATCGACTGGCTCGTGACGATGCCCCCCAGGGAGATGACGGCCACCTCGGTGGTGCCGCCCCCGATGTCGACGACCATGTTGCCGCTCGGCTCGTGGATGGGCAGGCCCGCGCCGATGGCCGCGGCCATCGGCTCTTCGATGATGTACGCCTTGCGCGCGCCGGCGAACTCGGCTGCCTCCATGACCGCGCGCTGCTCCACCCCGGTGATGCCCGACGGCACGCAGATCACCATCCGTGGTTTCGCAAAGCGCCGCTGATGGACGCGGTGGATGAAGTACCGCAGCATCTTCTCGCAGATCTCGAAGTCCGCGATGACGCCATCCTTGAGCGGTCGGATCGCCTGGATATTGCTCGGCGTGCGGCCGATCATGCGCTTGGCCTCGGCTCCGACGGCCAACGGCTTGCCATCCTTTACGTCCACGGCCACCACGGACGGCTCATTCAGAATGATTCCGCGTCCGCGCACGTACACCAGGGTGTTGGCCGTGCCCAGATCCACCGCCATATCGCGGCCCAGGAGCGAAAATCGGTTGTCAACCATAGAGACCCTTTATCGAGGCAGCCGACGCTTCCTCACGGTGTAAGGCTAGGGCAAGAATGCGGTCGGCAACCAACCGTGTCTAGGAATCCAGGTGAGGAAAGAAAATTTCGATCTCGCGCAGCGCTGATTCGGCCGAGTCCGAGCCGTGGATCAAGTTCTGCGCCATCACCGTGGCCAGGTCGCCTCGAATGGTTCCGGGTGCCGAGTCAAGGGGGTTGGTCGTGCCCATCATCGTGCGTACCACCCGCCAGGTGTCCTGGGGTCCCTCGACGACTAGGACCATCACCGGACCACTCGTGATGAACCGCACCAGGTTGTCGTAGTAGTCACGGCCGACGTGCTCGGCGTAGTGACGCGCCGCCGTCGCCTCGTCCAGCGATCGGAGCTCGGCGGCCACGAAGTGCAGGCCCCGTCGCTCCAGCCGTCCAAGGATCTCACCCACGAGTCCCCGTTGCACGCCGTCGGGCTTGATGATGACCAGGGTCCGATTCACAACGGACAAATCTAACAGTCTCAGCGCAGATGCCGAGACGGCAGGTGCAGCACCTCGCCGCGAACTTCGGCGATGACGTACAGGCTCCCGGTCACGACGATCAGATCGTCGTCAGTCGAGCGCTCGCGCGCGTGCGCGAGTGCCGCGACGCTCGAGCCGTGCTCAAGCGCTACGCCACCGAGTCGGCGAATCGCCGCCGCGACCAAGCCGGCGCCCACGGCGCGCGGCGACTGGGGGGCACAGCAGTGGAACTCGGCGAACCCGGCCGCCACCAAGGGTGCGACCATGTCGTCGATGTTGCGTCCCGTGAGCATGCCGACCACGCACCGTCGCTCGCCCTCGACGTGAAAGGCGCCATCGAGCGTGGCGACGAGAGCCGCTATGCCCGCGGGGTTGTGCGCACCGTCGATCACGACCATGGGTCGATGCGCCACGACCTCCATCCGACCGGGCACGCGAACCTTGCCCAGGGTCGCTCGAACCACCTCGTCGCCCAGTGCTCGACCGAGGAATGCCTCGGCGGCCACGATGGCGGTGGTCGCGTTCACTCCCTGATGAATGCCGTGAAGTGACACGACGACCTCGTCGTAGCGAGCGTAAGGCGTCCGCAAGGTCACGAGTCGTCCGCCGAGTGCGAGGTCGTTTCGCTCGAGGTCGAAGCTGTCGCCGAGGAACCACGGTGTCGCGCCAAGCTGGTCCACGCGCCGCTGGGCGATCTCCACGACGATGGCGTTGGTGGTGGCGACGATGGCGACGGCGTCGGCGCGGAAGATGCCGACCTTGTCGCTCGCGATGTCACCGATGGTCGGGCCGAGAACTGCGGTGTGGTCGAGGTCCACGTTCGTGAGCACCGTCACGTCACCGTCGATGACGTTCGTCGAGTCCCACGTTCCGCCGAGTCCGACTTCGACCACGGCGACGTCCACTCCCTCGTCGGAGAAGTGCAGGAAAGCGGCGACGGTGAGTAGCTCGAAGCGCGTGAGCGTGATGCCCGTCACCGACTCCACGTCGGCCAGTCGGCCGAAGAGCTCGCGGAACACATCGTCGTCGATGGGCTCGCCGTTGACGGCGATGCGTTCGTTGACCGCGTGTAGGTCGGGACTGGTGAACGTACCCACGCGCAGTCCCGTCGCGCGCAGGAGCTCGCTCGTCATCGTCGTGGTCGAGCCCTTGCCGTTCGTGCCCGTGATGTGGATCGACGGAAAGTCATGGTGCGGGTCGGCGAGCATCGCCAGGGTCTCGACGATCGGCTGCAGGGTGGGCGGTGACTGGCGATTCGGCGAAACGCGTTCGAAGTCGACGTGAGATTCAAGCCAGCCCAACGCCTGGGCGTAGGTTTCAAATCGCACGGTCTAGCTCGCGCGACGTGAACGCGTCGTCTTGCGGAACTCGTAGAGCGGCGGAACGTGCTCGCGAACCGACTCTGCGGTCACGACACAGCGAACGACGTCGGTGCGACCCGGTACGTCGTACATCGTCTCGAGCAGCACGTTCTCGAGAATCGATCGAAGTCCCCGGGCGCCGGTGCCCCGCTCCAGGGCGAGTTCGGCGATGGCGGCGAGCGCGTCGGACTCGATCACCAATTCGACACCGTCCATGGCGAGCACCTGGCGGAACTGCTTGACGAGCGAGTTCTTGGGCTCCGTGAGCACTTCGATCAGCATCGAGCGGTCGAGCTGCTGGACCGCCCCGACGATCGGCAGGCGCCCGATGAATTCGGGAATGAGGCCGAACTTCATCAGGTCTTCGGGCAGCACGTGGCGGAAGAGCTCGACGTCACCCGCTCGCTTGGACTCGATCGGCGAGTTGAAGCCGATCGACTTCTTGCCGAGCCGGCGCTCGATGATGGTCTCGAGACCCGCGAACGCCCCGCCGCAGATGAACAAGATGTTTGAGGTGTCGATCGTTATGAACTCTTGGTGCGGGTGCTTGCGGCCGCCCTGGGGCGGCACACTCGCGACGGTGCCTTCGAGAATCTTCAAGAGCGCCTGCTGCACGCCCTCGCCCGAGACGTCGCGGGTGATCGAGGGATTCTCCGACTTGCGGGCGATCTTGTCGATCTCGTCGATGTAGATGATCCCGCGCTCGGCGCGCTTCACGTCGAAGTCGGCGGCTGACAACAACTTCAACAGGATGTTCTCGACGTCCTCGCCCACGTAGCCGGCCTCGGTGAGAGCGGTCGCGTCAGCGATGGCGAAGGGTACGTTGAGCATCTTGGCCAGCGTCTGGGCGAGGAAGGTCTTGCCGCAACCAGTCGGCCCGAGGAGCAGCACGTTCGACTTGGCCACCTCGACGTCGTCGTCGTGCAGCGGTCCCGACTGGATGCGCTTGTAGTGGTTGTAGACCGCTACCGAGAGGATCTTCTTCGCCTCGACTTGGCCGATGACGAACTCGTCGAGGAACGACGAGATCTCCCTCGGCGTGGGCAGCTCGTCGAGCACGAACTCGGGGCGGTCACCGAACTCATCGGCGATGATGTCGTTGCACAGGTCAATGCACTCGTCACAGATGTAGACGCTCGGTCCAGCGATCAACTTCTTGACCTGCTTCTGACCCTTCGCGCAGAAACTGCACTTGATGAGGTCGCTGCCTTCGCCAAATTTTGCCACAAGCACCCTCCGACACGACCTGACCCAACCATCCTAGGAGGCGCGGTCACTAAAACATGGAACCCACGACCCGAGACGGTCCAACCAGCCTCGGGCGCCACAACCCATTGTTGAGCCCGGGGAATGCCCGACGATTCACTCGCGATGCTGTCGTTGCACCGGTCGAAACACTCGTCATCGATGGAGACGCTCGCCCAGCGATCAGCAACCCGGACTGCTACCCGACTTTCGGGCCAAAACCTCACGTGGCTGCGCGGGGCCACACGTCGTCACCGCCACCCTCTCAGCGCGCCACCCCGGGGTGAGCGCCTACGATCGCGGGCTGATCACCTCGTCGATGAGGCCGTACTCCACCGCTTCGTCGGCGCCGATGATGAAGTCGCGGTCCGTGTCCTTGGTGATGCGCTCGACCGACTGACCGGTGTCGTTCGCCAACATCAGATTCAACATGTCCTTCATTCGAAGGATCTCTCGCGCCTGGATCTCGATGTCCGACGCCTGGCCGCCGACCCCGCCCCAGGGCTGGTGCAGCAACACGCGAGCGTGGGGCAGCGCGTAGCGCTTGCCCTTCGCCCCGGCACCGAGCAGCACCGCCGCGGCGGATGCCGCCTGGCCGAAGCAGAACGTGGACACGTCAGCCTTGATGTACTTCATCGTGTCGTAGATCGCGAGTAGCCCGGTGATGTCGCCACCGGGCGAGTTGATGTAGAGGTTGATGTCCTTGTCGGGATCCTCGGACTCGAGGAACAGCATCTGGGCGCAAATCAGGTTGGCCACGGTGTCGTCAATCGGCGTGCCAAGGAAGATGATCCGCTCTCGCAGCAGTCGGCTGTAGAGGTCATAGGCTCGCTCGCCCCGGTTCGACGACTCGACCACGGTGGGAACCAGGTAGTTCTGGGCTCGGAAGTGTTCGTTCACGGCTATACCTTAAGCGTCCATATCGAGCGATTGGTCCACGCTCAGCAGGGCCGGGTCGATGATCAGACCTTCGGGATCCACGTAGGTGACGTTCTCGGTCAGCCAGCGCGAGGCCTTCATCTTGGCGACCTCGGCCGTGAAGGCGACGGTTCGGCCCGTGTCGCGCAAGTTGGCGCGCAGCACGTCGGGCTCGACGGACATCGCCTCGGCGGTCTTTACCAACTCCTCGTCGACTTCCTCGTCGGTCGGCTCCAGACCTTCGGCTCGCACGAGCGCACGAAGCGCCAGGTCGATGCGCACGGCCCGTGCGGCGTCGGCGCGCAGCGATTCGAGCAGCGCGTCGGGCGTCTGATTGGTCACCTGCAGGAACATCTCCAGACTGAGCTTCTGCTCCGCCAGTCGGTGTCCGAGATCGTGGAGCCGCTCATTGGTCTCGCTGGACACGAGGACTTCCGGGGCGACGTCCTCGGCTACGAGGTCACCCAGTGCCACCAAGACGGCGTCTCGTTGGGCGAACTGGGCCTCCATCACCTTGCGGCGACGCATCTGGTCAACGAGCTGATCGCGCATCTCGACCACGGAGGGCCACTCGGTGTTCTCCGCGACCCATTCGTCGGTCAACTCGGGCAGCACCCGCTCCTTGACCTGCTTCAACTTCATGGCGTAGGTGACGGTTCCGCCGCCCTGCACGCTGCCATTCACCGTCAGGTTCTCACCGGCACGCAAGCCCAGGATGAGCTCGTCGACGCCATCGGTGATCGCACCCGAGCCCACGGTGTACATGTAGTCGCTCATCTCGAGCGGCTCGGACTCGGTGTCGACCTGGGTCGCCGTCACGTCCATCGTCACGAGGTCGCCGGTCACGATCGGGCGGTCCACGTCGTTGAGCGTGGCGTCGGTCTCGCGGTAGCGGTCAATCTGCGCCTCGACCTCGGCGTCGGTGACCTGCGGGGAGGGCAGTGTGACGCGCAGGGCACGGTGACCGGAGATCGCGATCTCCGGGCGCACCTCGACGTCGGCCTCGAAGACCAGGACGCCCTCGAGCTCACCGCTCGTGACCGTGATATCGGGTTCGCCGATCGGGTCCACGGCAGTGTCGGCGATGGCGCGGGCATAGAAATCGGGCATCGACTCGCGAATGGCCTCGCCACGCAGCACGTCCGCGCCACCAATGTGGGCGATCAACACGTTTTTGGGAACCTTGCCCTTGCGGAACCCCTTGACGGACACCTGTTTCGAGAGGGTCTGGGCAGCCTTATCGATCGCGCCGGACATTTCGGCGTCGTCGAGCTCGACGACCAGCTTCACGTGGTTGTTTTCGAGGTTGGATACGGTTGCGCGCATAGGAGATGCCAGCCTACCGGTTGCCACGCGTGGCTTAGATCATCACACGCATGCCGTCGGCGAACTGGCCAGCGGCAGCCCGGTCCCCCTCGACCTCGGTCGCCGACGCCCCCAAGAACGCCTCGGCGCTGATCCGGCCCGCGGCCAGCCGCCAGAACAGCGCGACGGGTGTGCTAATCACCGTCGTCGGGGGTGCGGTCAGCTCGGCCACAGGATTGCAGCGTCCGTCCTTCACCGCGACCATGACCGTGCGACCCATCCGGCCACTCAGGTTCAGCTGCATGGTAAAGCCGTCGGGTGCCTGCATCCGCTTTCCCACCACGTACGGGATCGCCGCTTCGAATCGGTTCACCACGATCTCCTCGCCGGGCCCGTGATCGTCGGCCGGCTCGAGCAGGGCGTCGCGGATGTCCTGGAGGTGGATCCAACTATCCACCACCCGCGTCTCTTGGAACCGGTGATAGGGTCGCTCGCCCTCGGGACTCCACCCCACGCGATCCCAGTCGTCATCGTTTAGCGCTCGAAGCCGGGCGATTGAGCGAGCGGCGACGGCCTTGAACTGGTCGAGAACTTCGATGCCCGGCTGCCCGCGGCCGGCCTCGACGAACGCCTCGTTCATGCGACCGATCTCGTTCTTGACGTAGTCGGGATAGTTGTCGTCGTGCTCGGGCGGCGCTTCGCCTTCGAGCAGTAGCTCAAAGCCCATCAGATGGCTCAGTACGTCTCGGACGCTCCAGCCTGGGCACGGCGTCGCCGCATCGTAGGCCGCGGGCGGCTGGGGGCGAACGACGTCGTCGATGGACCGCCATGTTTGATCGAGGGCGTCGACAATCCACTCATAGGCCATGGTGACCTCGCTTTCTCGACCCAACCATAGACAGTCCCGCCGAAAGACGAGGACCGTTGCACCCGGCACGGTGATCACTCAACGGCGTTGGCCGATGCGTCAACCCACGCGACCCCGTGGCACTACCGCCCTCACTCGTGGACCCGGGCACCGCCATATGTGCCACGATGGTGCGACGGGAAGTAGCGCAGCTTGGTTAGCGCGCCTGGTTTGGGACCAGGAGGCCGCGGGTTCAAATCCCGCCTTCCCGACCAACGCTCGCAACGTCGTGGTGCCCCCGGCAGGAGTCGAACCCGCAACCTGACGGGTAGAAACCGTCTGCTCTATCCAGTTGAGCTACAGGGGCGTACTCGAAGCGTAGTGAACGAAGCCGCAACTCCCGCGGCACGGGCCCGAGCCAGGCCCTGTGCCATACTGGTGGGACTTGGTGGGCGTAGCTCAGTTGGTTAGAGCGCCAGGTTGTGGTCCTGGAGGTCGCGGGTTCGACCCCCGTCGCTCACCCCAAGTCGTCTGGTTGTCGGGAGCCGCGACGCGTCCCGGCGCCGCCAGAGGGCCCGGTCGAGGAAACGATCGGCCCGTGTAGATTCTCCACCGAGGGCCCGATTTCTGGGTCGAAGGGGGATCCATGACCACTGCACGCGACTCGCTCTACATCGATGGTTCGTGGCGACGCGCGACCTCAGCCGAGACGTTCACCGTCTTTGATTCGGCTACCGGCGAGGCCTACGGAACCGTGCCAGTGGGCACGGTCGACGAGGCCGATCTGGCCGTCGAGGCCGCGGCCGCGGCCTTCTACGCCTGGTCCAACACGAGCGCTAAGGAGCGCTCCGACTACCTCCTTCGCATCTCGGAGAAGCTGGCCGAACGTGACGACGACATCGCCCTGGTCATCGCCCACGAAGTGGGCATGCCCCTAATGCTCTCCAAGGGCATCCAGGTCGGGCTGCCCACGGCGACGTTCGCCGACAATGCACGACGGGCGGCCGAGTACGTGTGGGAAGAGGAGGTCGGCAACTCGACGTTGTTGCGCGAGCCGGTGGGCGTGGTGGCGGCGATCACGCCGTGGAACTATCCCTTGCACCAGATCGCGAACAAGGTGGCCGCCGCGTTAGCGGCCGGATGCACCGTGGTGCTCAAGCCCAGTGAGGTTGCCCCGCTCAACGCGTTCCTTCTCACCGACATCATCGACGAGGTCGGACTGCCCCACGGCGTCTTCAATCTGGTAACGGGTCTCGGGCCGGTCGTCGGCGAGGCGATCGTCGCGCACCCCAAGACGGACATGGTGTCCTTCACCGGATCGACGAGGGCTGGCAAGCGCGTCATGCAGATTGCCTCGGAGATGGTCAAGCGCGTCTCGCTCGAGCTCGGCGGCAAGTCGGCCAACGTCATCCTCGAGGACGCCGACATCGCTAAGGCCGTTACCGATGGCGTCTTCAAGTGCTACCTCAACTCGGGTCAAACGTGCTCGGCGCTCACCCGCATGGTGGTGCCCCGCTCGCGACTGGCCGAGGTCGAGGAGGCGGCCGTCGCTGCCGCGGCCGGCCTACAGCCCGGCGATCCCGTGACCGGGTCGAGTCTGCTCGGGCCGCTCGCGAGCGCCGCGCAGCTCCAACGGGTCCGCGACTACATCACCACGGGCATCGACGAAGGTGCGCGCCTGCTCTGCGGAGGGGTCACTCCCCCGCCCGGCTTGGAGCGGGGCTACTACGTCCAGCCGACCGTCTTCTCCGACGTGACCAACGACATGACCATCGCGCGTGAGGAGATCTTCGGTCCCGTCCTCTCAATCATCCCCTACGACACCGAGGACGAGGCCATCGCCATCGCCAACGACTCGACCTACGGTCTCGCGGGCGGCGTCTGGGCGGCGACCGACGAGAAGGCGTTCGAGGTGGCCCGCAAGATTCGCACCGGCCAGGTGGAGATCAACGGTGGCGCCTTCAACGTGGTCGCCCCGTTCGGTGGCTACAAGCAGTCGGGCATCGGGCGCGAGCTTGGATCGTACGGGTTCGAGGAGTTCCTCGAGGTTAAGGCCGTTCAGCACCGCTAGCGCACCACTCGAGTACTGGCGCGACGGTATAGACTCGTCTCGCGCCGGTAGCTCAATTGGCAGAGCATTTGACTCTTAATCAACAGGTTCCGGGTTCAAGTCCCGGCCGGCGCACCAACTGTAAGGGCGTCGACCGCCGTCGGCACGTCGCGTGGCGCGATCACGCAAGATCGGCGTTGGTCAGGTCTTCGCCGGCTCGAGCGAAGAGCGGTAGGTTCGTCCGGGCCGACCGCCGACCTCGGCCACTCCGTCCACGACGAAGCCGCATTTCTCGAGCACCCGCTGGGACGCCACGTTCTCGTCACTCGTTCGAGCACGGAGCGTGCGCAGTGCCCACTGCGAACGGGCCACCTCGCACAACGTTCGTAGTGCCTCGGTCGCCACACCGCGACCGGTCGCCGGTCCCGCGACTCGATAGCCGACCTCGGCCTCGCCGTCGGCGATGTCGTAGAGATTGAACCGACCGACCACGGCACCATCGTCGTCGACGAGCAGGTAGTACGCGCATTGCCCCGACGCCTGCTCGTCGAGGCTCGTCTGGTGGTGTTGGGCGAAGTTCGCGAAGTACTCATCGCCCCGGTCAGTGATCGAGGCGTTGAAGTAGTCCCGATTCGCCGTCTCGAAGTGGTACACGGCCGCCCCGTGGTCACTTCGCAGGCGTTCGAGTACCAGCACGCGCTGAGTGTACCGGTGGGCTTCGCGCGACGATGGCGACGTCGGCCCTCGTCGCCACGTCGGGCACCATCGCGAGGCCGCGCGAGGGTGTCCGCGACGCCATAATTGTGACGACAGGCAAGGAGTGACATGACCAGTGATCGCCCAGTCACGGTGCTCGACGCCATCGGGGGAACGCCGATGATCGTCATCGACGGCGTCTTCATCAAGCTCGAATACCTCAACCCCTCGGGGTCCATCAAGGCACGCATGGCGCACTACATCATCGACCGAGCGGAGCGAGAAGGGCTGCTGCATGCCGGCGACACGATCGTGGAGGCGTCGAGTGGCAACACGGGCAACGCGATGAGCATGGTCGCCGCGGTGAGGGGCTACCGCATGCTCGTGGTCATGCCCGAGGGGTTGAGTTCGGAGCGGGCCGCGATCTCGTCGGCCTTTGGCGCCGAGTTGCGTACCGTGGGAACCTTCCACGTGAACGACGCGCTGGTGGAAGCCGACCGGCTTGGCAAACTGCCCGGCTACTTCGCACCGCACCAGTTCTCCAACGAGTGGAACATCGAGGAGAACCGAACCTGGCTGGGCCCCGAGATCATCGCCCAGCTACCCGAGGGTCGCACGCCCGACGCCTTCATCATGGGTGTGGGCACCGGTGGCACGCTGATCGGGGTCGGCCAGGCATTTCGCGCGGTCAACCCGTCGGCCCTCGTCGTGGCGCTCGAACCATCCGAATCGTGCACGATCGTGTGTGGCGACATCGCGTTGCACCGCATCGAAGGGATCTCGGACGGGTTCGTTCCGCCGATCTACCAGCGCAATGCGTCCCTCGTCGACCGCGTGATCGCCGTCGACAGCGACGACGCCGTGGCCGAGATGCGCCGGCTGGCGCGCGAGCACGGTGTGCTCATCGGGCCGAGTTCGGGCGCCAATCTCGTCGCCGCTCGGCAGGTCCTCGCCGATCTGCCCGCGGATGCCACGGTCGTGACGATCTTCCCCGACGAGGGCGAGAAGTACCTGAGCGAGTACTTCACCACCGGTGCTGCCACTGCCACCCCATAGCGCAGCGCACACCCGGGCAGCGCCGCATCGACGTCGCCACGATCGAGCACTCGAGTAGTGCCACTTCGGACAGGCGACTCGTCGCCACGACTCCTGCACCCACGCGAAGGAAAATACCAAGAGATCCCGACGTTGAATTCGCCGAGCGCGCCTCGCGCCGAATCCCGAGCGGTACGCCGCTGGGCGTTGGCGCAGCGCCCGTAGCATCACAGCGTGTTCGAACGTACCGAGAGTCCCGACCGCGCCCTGTCGTGGGCCACAACCCTGTACGGCGATGCCAGTCCCTTCCACTTCTTCACCGTCCCCGAGCGTTTCGGAGGCGCCGAACGGACTGACGACACGCTCTGGCTGACGATCGAGCGCGACGACGAGTTCGGCATCAGCGCCGGACCGACCGCGAGCCCACTGCCTCACTGGCGCACGTGCCTGATCGTCGATTCGACCCACGGCGAGCGCGCCGGCGAGCTGCGCCTGCGCAGCACCTGGGACTTCTACACCCGACGAACCGAGCCGCTCGGCGACGAGGTCGCGGCGGTGACCGACGCACCGGCAATCACCGCCTTGCTCGAGCGTGACGCGCCACGATCGTCGGTCTGGCCCGGGTCCGAGTCAATCGTGGCGTGGTACGGCGTCTACGACGGTGCGACCCTCTGCAGTGTCGCGGCCCTCACCCAGTGGCGATCGGGCTACCACGTCGTCTCCTCGGTCGCCACCGCCGACGAGTTTCGCGGACGGGGCCTCGCGCGCCGAGTGATGCGCGGCGTCGTCAGCGCCGCCCACGCTCGAGGCGTGGAGTGGCTCGGCCTGGGCGTGGCCCACTCGAACCACGTCGCCCAGCGCCTCTACCGCGACACTGGTTTTACGGAACGGGCCCGCTTCTCGCGCTACGGCCTTCTTGAGGACTAGTCCGCCGGGCGAAGGATCGGGCGCAGCGCGTCGAGGGTCGCGGGGTTGTCGATCGTCGACGGGACCGGCATGTCGACGCCGTCGGCGATGGCGCGCATCGACTTGCGCAGCACCTTGCCCGACCGGGTCTTAGGCAGCGCATCGACGATGTCGACCTGTCGCAGGCTGGCGACCGCACCGAGCTGGGTGCGAACCTGCTGGACCAGTTCCGCTGCGATCTCGTCGTGGTCTCGCTGCACCCCGGCCTTGAGGACCGCGAGCCCACGTGGAATCTGTCCCTTGAGCGCGTCAGCGACGCCGATGACCGCACATTCGGCGACGTCGGGGTGCGAGGCAATGATCTCCTCGATCTCACCCGTGGAGAGGCGGTGGCCCGCGACGTTGATGACGTCATCGACTCGGCCCATCACGAACAGGTACCCGTCGTCATCGAAGTGGCCGCCGTCGCCCGTCAGGTAGTAGCCCGGGGTGTGGCGCAAGTAGGTGTCGAAGAACTTCTGGTCATCGCCCCACACGCCGGCCATGCAGCCTGGCGGCAGCGGGAGCTGGATGAGGATCAGTCCCTCGAGGTTTGACGGTGCGGGGTCGCCAGACTCGGTGAAGACCTGGACGTTGAACCCAGGCACCGGCACCGTCGGCGACCCGGGCTTGACTGCCATGGGGTCGAGGCCCATCAGGTTCGCGGCCACGGGCCAGCCCGTCTCGGTCTGCCACCAGTGGTCGATCACCGGCACGCCCAGCCGGTCGCTCGCCCAGGTGTAGGTCTCCGGATCCAGGCGTTCGCCCGCGAGGAAGAGGTACTTGAATCGCGACAGGTCGTACTGGCCGATCAGCGACCCGTTGGGGTCCTCGCGCTTGACTGCGCGGAATCCCGTGGGCGCCGTGAACAGCGTCTTCACGCCCCATTCGGAGATCACGCGCCAGTAGGCCCCGGCGTCGGGGGTTCCGACGGGCTTGCCCTCGTACAGCAGCGTCGTCGCGCCCACGAGCAGCGGCGCGTACACGATGTAGGAGTGCCCGACGACCCACCCGACGTCTGACGCCGCCCAGAAGACCTCGCCGGCCGTCGTGTCGTAGATGTTCGGCATGGTCCACGAGAGCGCGACGGCGTGTCCGCCGTTGTCGCGAACCACGCCCTTCGGACGGCCGGTCGTGCCCGAGGTGTAGAGGATGTAGAGCGGATCGGTGCCTCGCACGGGCACGCACGCCGCCGGCGCCGACGACGCCATCAGGTCACCCCAGTCGTAGTCTCGCCCCGCTTGCATCGTGGCCTGCGCCTGGGGTCGCTGCACGATGACGCAGGCGTCGGGGTGGTGGCTCGCCTCGTCGAGCGCCGCGTCGAGCAGCGGCTTGTACTCGATGACGCGGTTGACCTCGATCCCGCACGACGCCGAGACGACGACCTTGGGCGACGCGTCGTTGATGCGCATCGCGAGCTCGTGTGCGGCGAAGCCGCCGAAGACGACCGAGTGGATCGCGCCGATTCGCGCGCAGGCGAGCATCGCGATGAGGGCCTCGGGAATCATCGGCATGTAGATGACGACACGGTCGCCCTTTTCGACCTTGAGCGCCTGCAGGGCCCCGGCGAACCGTGACACCTCGTCGAGCAGCTCGTCGTAGGTGTACACCCGCTTGACCCCCGCAACGGGGCTGTCGTAGATGAGCGCGCGCTGCGCGCCGCGGCCGGCCTCGACGTGACGGTCGAGCGCGTTGTAGCACGTGTTCATCACGCCATCGCTGAACCAGCGGTACAGGGGGGCGTTGGAATCGTCGAGCACGACTGACGGTTCCTGGTACCAGGTGATGCCCTTGGCGGCCTCGCCCCAGAACTCATTCGGACTCTTGATACTGCGCTGCCACGCGTCGCGGTACGAACCCATGACCCCCCCACATTTCTCTTATCGCTTACGGCTTATCTAGTGGAGTTTCGTATCGGCGCACAACAGCGCCGTAGGGTCCTAAGTCCATTCAACCCTCGAGCGCACGAAGTTCCTGATGACGACCGTCGACGAGGTCGCCGACGCGATCGGTCAACCGGAGATGATCGAGGTATAGGCGACCAGCTTCGAGCTCGGGGGGGCGGTCACCGTGAAGGACTTGCCCCATCGGGAGAACTCCGTGGTGCCGCCGCCGGTGGTGCCCGTCACGACCTCGGAAATCGGCAACGCCTTCTTGCCCGACGAGATCGTCAACACGCTCGTCGTCTTTGACGTCGTGCTGGTCGCCGCCTTGGTCCAGGTGAGGACGTAGTCCTTGTGGCTATCGGTGCTCAGCTTGACGCCCTTTTGCGTCGGCAGGAAGGTCGCAAAGGCCGAGACCGTGAGATTGGACTGGAACGTCGTGTAGGGCGACGTCCCCGCCTTCATGACAATCACCCGGTCGCCCACCTTCTTCTCCTGGGCGGACGTCAGGCCCACGAGATTCGTGAGCCCCGCGGCGTTGCCGCTCAGGTACGCGTTCTTGGCGGTGACCCGAATGACGACGTTCGCGGTGCCCGAGACGAAGTTCTCTTGCCCACTCGCCGTTCCGAGGTCGGCCGTCACGTGGTTGACCGTCTTGCCCGACTTGGACGAGACGACAATGTGCACGCTCTTCTCGCCCACCATGGCCAACTTGGCCGCGGCGAGCACGCTCGACACCGACGCCTTGGATGAGGCCTGGGAGACCGCCGGGGTCAGCGCGACAGCGCCCAGGGCGAGTGAGGCAACGATGAGCAATGGGGTCGGTCGGACGAGCATTGGACCAGCCTACGGGCTTTGGTCGCGGGCCGATCTCGGGACCGCCGAGTCGTTTAAACCACGTCGGCGATCGCGAACAGGAGTATCTGGAGATTCTTCACCTCGGCGAGCACCGCTTCGTCGGCGGCGCTCATCCGCTCGTCGCTGACCAGTCCGTGCTCGCTCGCGGTCGCGCGCAGCGCGACCTGCAGGGTGCTCAGCCACGCCCACGCCTCTCCGTCACTGAGGAAGGTCTCATCGATCGTCAGCAGTGCCAGTTCGGCGTTGGAGTTCATGTCGTGCTGGCGCGCCAGGGTGAGCAACGGATCGTCCTGGTCACGACTCGGATCGATCGGCCCGTTCAACGTCGCGTTCCACTCGTCATCCAGGTCGTGCTCGGCCGCGACCACTCGACGCACCGCGACGCGCACGACCTCTCGACCAGCGTCGTTGAGCTTGACCTCGATTCGCCCGTCGCGACGGCGCACGAAGAGCCGCGGCGTCACGAGGCCGCCTCTTCCACGGTGCACTGCAGTCCCGCCACCTGGACCTTGACGCAGTATCGCTCCGCGCGCTCGCGCTCACCAGTCCAGACCACCGCCCGTCCCCGGTGGTGAACGGTGAGCATCAGCTGGGTGCACTTGTTGTTCGAGTAGCCAAAGATTCGCTTGAAGATCACCACCACCACGTTCATGGGCGTCACCGGGTCATTCCACACGACGACATCCCAGGGTCGCTTGGTCGCCGTAGTCGTCTCGCTTGAAACCTCAGATTCCGTCGCGAGGTCGGCGTCGACCGATCGTCGACGTGTCGTTTGGGCCATCACCTAGTTTCTCAGAGCGCCGAGACAAAAGAAAGGCCTCGTACACTGGTCGGTACGACCAAGGAGGTCGAAACGGTGACCCTGTCGATGGCCGCGATTCCCGGACGGATCCGGGCGCGGGCCAACCAGTCCATTCGCAACGCCGCCGGCCTCACCCGTGAGCCGCCAGCGGCGTGCCTCGACCCGCTTGAGTCCTACCAACCCGTCGACGGCATCGCCCGGTTGGTCCACGGGGATCTCGCGGCAATGCTCATTGGCGGCATCGGCTCGCTGTTCATCGAGATGCTGCACCCCTACTCGATGGCGGGCGTCGCGCAGCACTCTCGGTACCGTGAGGACACCCTGGGTCGAGTCCTGCAGACGGCGAACTTCATCGGCGACACCACGTACGGCTCTCGTGCGGTGGCCGGCGCGTCGATCGAGCGAGTCAACGCCATCCACCGAGCAGTCCGCGGCGTCGCTGACGACGGCGTGGCCTACGAGGCGAGCGACCCGCACTTGATCTCCTGGGTGCACGTGGCCGGCACGACGATCTTCCTCGAGTCCTATCGGCGTTTCGGGCCACACCGGCTCACGCCGGACCAAGCCGACCGCTACGTGGCCGAGATGGCCAAGGTGGCGCACGACCTCGGTGGCGAAACGCCGCCGACGACCGTCGCCGAACTGCGCCGACAGCTCGACGCCTTTCGCCCCGAGCTACGACTCAGCGCCGACGGCGTGGCCGCCCGTGACTTCCTGGTCGCCGGCGTCGGTGGCGGGATCGTCCAGCGTTTCGCGTACCGCTTGCTCGTGGCGAGCGCCCTCGACCTGCTGGCACCCTGGGCGCGCGATCTGCTGGGCTTCGCCCCACCGCCGCCGTGGCGGCGCTACGCGACCCGCGGCGCTACGCGCGCGATGAACGCCATGCTGCGCGCGGCCGTGCCTCCGACGCGGCCCGTCACTGCATCAGCGTGAGTCCGCCGTCGACGGCCAGGACCTGGCCGGTCACGTAGACGTTGTCCACCAGCGACTCGATGGCGCTGGCAACGTCTTCGGGCGTAGCGCTGCGGCGTAGCGGCGCGACCGCCTGGACGTGGTGACGGATGGCATCCCAGTTCTCGGTCCACTGCGTGTCGACGAGACCCGGAGCCACGGCGTTCACCCGCACCTCGGGTCCGACGGCCTTGGCGAGCAGCGCGGTGAGGTGATTGAGCGCGGCCTTGGAAGCCGCGTAGGGGATAGACGAACCGGTCTGACGGATCCCGGCGATGGAACTCACGTTGACTATCGAGCCGTTGGTCGCTCGCAGCGACTCCATGGCCGCGACCGACATGGCCCACGTGCCAAAGACGTTCACCTCGAAGATCCGGCGCCAGACGTCCAGCGAGGCCGCGGCGAGGTCGTGATGGTTGATAACCGACGTCGTGCCGGCGTTGTTCACGAGTACGTCCAGTCGACCGAGACGGCCAAGGACTTCACCGACCAATCGTTCGGGGTCGCCGGGCACGTCGACCGAGGCCTGCACGTAGATCGAGTTCGGCGTCTGGGCCGCTAGCCGTTCACCCTCTTCGACACTGGTCGCTGAGTTGAAGACGACGGCGTCGCCCCGGTTCGCAAAGCGCAGCGCCGTCGCCGCGCCGATGCCCCTCGAGGACCCCGTAACGAGGACGACCCGGCCGCTCACGAAACGCGCCGCATCCGCCACGACCCGGCCCAGTGTTGGCCGGGCTGGAGCACCACAAGGTCCTTGCCACTTCGCAACGCGTCCGGTGGGCAGGTCATCGGCTCTACCGCGACCGAGGTGCGCCGGCGGCCGTGCCCGAGCCGGTCACCCGTGTAGATCTGGACGTAGGGGAAGTTCCGGTCCATGCTCAATTCCACGCAGCCGTCGTCCTTGTCGCGAAGCAGTACCGTCGCCATGCCAAAGTCGTCCCTCGTCAACTCGGTGTAGGTGACGTCGAGCTCGTGGCCGTTGAGCGATTTCGGCGCCGTGAAGTCCAGTGTGTGGTTCGTCACAGGCAGGATCTCACCGGTTGGCAACTGCCGCGAATTCACGGCGACGAAGGCTCGCGCCGGCACGGTCAGCCATGAGCCTTCGATGGTCGGCGTCGTCACGGCCAGGTACGGGTGGAACCCCAGGCCGAAGGGGATCGCCACCTCGTCGAGATTCTTCACCGTCGTCGTCACGGTCAGCCCCATCGATCCGAGGTGGTATGCGACCTCCACCGACGACGCGAAGGGGTACGCCGGCGTGGGGTGAAGCAGGAGCGAGAGGGCGCAGCGGTTCTGGTTCACTGACTCCACTCGAAAGGGGCGCCACCGGACGAGTCCGTGTATCGCCGCCACCTGGTCGACGATGTCCACGGCGGGTCGGCCCGTGCGCTCGGAGAACTCCCACGGCTCCGCGCTTAGCCGATTGGGCCACGGGTAGAGCACCTGGCCGTGCCCCCCGACGGGAACCTCGTCACCCGCGTACCCCTCGACGACGGCTACGCCCCCTTGCACGTACGTGCGAAGGGTTGCGCCAACTTCGGTGATGACGGCGCGCTGGTCGCCATGGGCAATCGCGATCTGTTCGCCCGAGGGCAGCATCGGCCGAATCCTCTCTTCCTCGTTACGTAACTTACGACAGTTAGGGTACGACGTATGCGAATTCTCATCACCAACGACGATGGCGTGGGAGCGCCAGGGATCGCGGTACTCGCGCGAGCGGTGGCTCGATGGATTGACGATGCGGCCGACGGCGATGTACGCGAGGCCGTGATTGTGGCGCCGCGCACGAACCACTCCGGGATGTCGGCCGCCGTTGGCGACGTGTTCGAACACCCCTCCGTCGCCTACAGCCGACACCGGATCGCCGGCGCCGAGTCGATACCCACCTTCGCCCTGGACGCGCCGCCGGCGCTCTGCGCGCTGCTCGGTTCCATTGGGAGCTTCGGCGTCGAGCCGGACCTCGTGCTCTCGGGGATCAACGCCGGCGCCAACGTCGGGCGAAGCGTGCTGCACTCGGGCACGGTCGGCGCGATCCTGACCGCGGCGCAGCTGGGCAAGTCGGGTCTGGCGATTTCGGTTCAATGGGGCGAAAGCGTCCACTACGAAACTGCTGCTGCCGTCGCCCTCGAGGTCGTCGACGAACTGCTTCGCGCACCGTCGAGCACGGTCTTTAACCTCAACGTTCCAAACCTGCCCGCGGCCCAGTTGCGAGGCGTTCGACGCGGGCACATCTCGACCGCCGGCGTCGTGAGCGCCGCGGGACCGCGCGCCGGCGGCGAGCCCCTCGGTGAAGAGGGCGAGTTGCCCTTGCGATTTGGCGCTGCGTCACCCGAACTCGGCGACGTCAGCGATGAGTCGTCTGACGACGACGGCGCCCTTCTCGCGGCTGGCTACGCCTCGCTCACGCCACTACGGGGCCCGCACGAGAACCTCGACGCGTCACTGGACCGTCACGTCGACGTGGCGCTCGACTTGATCAGCCGCCACCTCGCGCGAGCTCGGTAGTCACTCGTCGTCGCGCGTTCGCCGGCTCTGCTTTTGCCGTCCCCGCGCTCGCTTGTCCTCGAGTCGGCGGATTCGTGAGGCCCTGGTCGCTCGGGTGGGCCGACGGAGCTCGGGCTCGGCCATCGCCGCCGCCAGCCGTTGGCGGAGCTGCTCGAGGGCCGCCTCACGGTTCTGCGCCTGTGAACGGAATCGGCTCGCGGTTGACCGTACGACGGGCCCGAGCGCGCCGACGACGCGATCGCGCGATTCGGGATCTAGCGACGCCACCCGGTCCAGACGCAGCGTCACCACGATCTTCGTGCGCGACCGGTTCGCGTGCTGCCCACCGGGGCCGCCCGACGTCTCGGCGCGCACGTCGATCACCTCGAGCGGGATTCGCAGGCCTGGGCCGATCTCGAGTCCGTCGCCTGCGACGTCGGGTGTCACGAATGGGTGGGAAAGCGCACCATCGCCAGCTGCCCGGACGACGCGACGAGTTCCCCACGCTCGTCAAAGAGCTCGCAGCGCTCGTCCACGACCCCGTCGGCGATGACCAGACACCACTGACGCGCTCGCAGCCACTCCCCGACTGGAATTCGTCGAACGTACGACGTCAGCTGCAGGGTGGGCACCCAGCCCGACGAGCCGAGCGGGAAGGTGGCGGGCGGCAAGGCGTCACTCGCGAAGAGCAACGTCGAGGGATCCCAGCCCGTGGATCCATCGTCCAGTCGCAGCCAGCCCTTGACCTCGCCAGTGTCTCGAAGTTCGCCCACCGACCAGCCGGCGGTCGTGGGGTCCATCCGCAGGTCGATGATCCGCGCAATGTTGATCTCGTCGCTCCCGGTCGAGCGCCGACACGACGCCAACGGCGCGATGTCGGGGGCGCCGACCCCGGCGTAGCGCACCGGTCCGTCGTGCAGCGTCCCCAACGTGACCAGTGACTCGGTAGTCACCTGGCCGTCCTGGACGAGCTCGACGTGCACGAACGAGACCCCGCGACCGACCTTGCGAACGTGGGTGACGAGGGTCGCCGCGCCGACCGATGGGGAGCCGACGTAGTTGGTGGTCACCGCCGTCGCGTGCAGGTGCGTCGAGCCCTCCTGCGAGGCCGCGGCCAGCGCGCCGTTGGCCATGACGACTTGCAGGTAGCCCCCGTTGGGATGGTTCATCACCGTGTAGTAGCGCGACAACTCGACCGCGAACTGTCCATGTCCGACGGGATCGACCGCCGCGGCGTCGCGCAGCGACGTCATCGAACCGGCTTCGTCCATTGGCCAACCATAATGGCCCGCGCACCCATCGCCCTAAGATCAGACCTGAGAATAGAGGTTTGATGTCCACTGCCACCGACGACGATTGCGCCCTGACGGGCGGCGGTGCGGGGTGGTCGGCGGGTGGCGCACCGACGACCATTTCATGGTGGCGCCGATGACGTCAGCGGTTGCGGCCATTGCGCGCTGGATCGGCACCGGGCTGC
>JAKAFH010000050.1 GCA_021818025.1 Actinomycetes bacterium
GCCGCGCGCACCACGCTCGCCGGTTCGCCGGTCGTTTCGAGGACGTGCCCGGTCGTGCCGAGCACCCACGACACGCTCGCGAGCACCCACGAGGTCATCGCGTTGAAGACGTCGCCGAGGGTGGCCTTGGCGACCGAGGTCGTCGCGCAGCCGAGTGGGGCGAGCAGGCAGCTGATCCCCATCAGTGCACCGACTGTCCGGCCTTGAAGAAGAAGTCCACCAGGTGGGGTGCGGCGCCGATCAAGAGCGCCGCGACGAGCGACGTCAGCACCGCGCGCCGGCCGGTCATCGACTGGTGCATGTTCTGGGTGTGGCTGCCGATCGCCCACAGCGCCGCGCCCAGGAGCAGCGCGACGAGGGCGCCGATGAGGCTCCAGGCCGCCAGGCCGTTGGCGATCTGCATGAGCACGGCGCTGCCGGGCAGCGCCGTGAGTGACGGGCTCAGTGATACGGCGAGGATTCGCATGCGTGGCCTTTCTGCCGGGGACTCGCAACGGTCGCTGTCCCCGCGGCCGCGGCGGGGTCTGCGAGAATGAACCCGTGAACGTTCCCGCCGTCGTCAACTTCGCCGCCCACTGGTCGCCCGTCGCCGTGTACGCCCTCGGCGTCGGCGTGCTCCTCGTGGGCGCGTTGCTCGGCTACCTCATCAACCGCTACCGGGACCACCGGTCACTCGCCCAGCGCCTCAACGCGCTCGGGGCGCGACTGGGCGTCGAGCCCCACGGCGACACCGGGCGCGTCGAGTCGGCCCTCGCGTACCTCGAAGAGGTCACCGGGACCGCCACCACCGCGGTGAGCGAGTCGAGCGCCGAGTCGACGCGGCTGCGCCGGTCACTCGACTCGCTGCCCCTCGGGCTCGTGCTCTGTGACGAGGGCGGCGCGGTCGTCTACCGCAACAGCCTGGCCGAGTCGCTGATGACTAGCCGCTACGGCGAGGCCATCGCGGCCCAGGCCGTCACCGAGTGCCTGGCCGAGGGCTGGTCGAGCGGCGTGGCCGACCGGACGATCGAGATCTACGGGCCGCCCCGGCGCACGCTGAGCGTGCGGGCGTCGGTCATCGACGACGGTCGACGGCCACTGGGCGTACTCGCGGTCATCGAGGACACGAGCGAGCGCCGGCGGCTCGAGGACGTCCGGCGGGACTTCATCGCCAACGTCAGTCACGAGCTCAAGACCCCCATGGGCGCACTCGGCCTGCTCGCCGAGACCCTGCAGTTCGAGCCCGACGCCGCGATCGCCCGGCGCCTCGCCGAACGGATCAACGCCGAGGCCTTCCGCGTCAACCGGATCATCGAGGACCTGCTCGACCTCTCGCGCATCGAGGGCGAGGGCTCGCCGGTGCGCGAGCCGGTGCCGGTGGCGCTGTTCGTCTCCGAGGCGATGGAGCGCATCCGCACGTCGGCCGAGCAGCACGGCGTGGCGATCGACTTCGTCGAGCCCGCGACGTCCATCGTCATCGTGGGCGATCGCCGTCAACTGGTGTCGGCGGTGCACGCGCTGCTCGAGAACGCCGTCGTCTACTCCCCGAACGGCGGGAAGGTCACCATCACCGTCGAGCGCCGCGAGGAGCGCCTCTCGGACGAAGGCGTTCTCGAGCCGCGCGTCGTGCGCATCGCCATCACCGACGAGGGCGTCGGCATCCCCGCCAAGGACCTCGAGCGAATCTTCGAGCGCTTCTACCGCGTCGACCCGGGCCGAGCCCGCGAGACTGGCGGCACGGGGCTCGGCCTGAGTATTGTGCGCCACGTCGCGCAAAACCACGGCGGAACGGTCGTGGTGGAGTCGCGCGAGGGTGAAGGGTCGACGTTCACGCTTGAGCTCCCGGTGAATCAGTGACCGCGTCGCGCCAGCCGACGGTCCGCGTGCTGCTCGTCGAAGACGAGGAGTCCTTCATCGACGCGCTCAGCGTCGGGCTCGCCCGCGAGGGCTTCGACGTCACGACAGCGCGCGACGGGGCCGAGGGCTCGGCGAGCTTCGCTAACGGCCAGTTCGACATCGTGCTGCTGGACCTGATGCTGCCCAAGATGAGCGGGCTCGACCTCTGCCGCGAGATCCGCCAGACGAGCGACGTCCCGATCATCATCGTGAGCGCCAAGGGCGAGGAGGTCGACATGGTCCTGCTCCTCGAGATCGGGGCCGACGACTACGTCACCAAGCCGTACCGACTGCGCGAGCTCGTCGCGCGGATGCGCGCGGTCCTGCGCCGACGCGAGCACGCGGGCGACCTCGACGAGGAGGAGTCCACAATCCAGCGCGGGCCGGTGCGCCTCGAGGTCGACGCGCGGCGCTGCTTCGTCGGAACCGAGGAGATCAAGCTGCGCAAGAAGGAGTTCGCGCTGCTGCGCCTGCTCATGGAGAACCCGGGCCGGGTGCTGACCCGCGAGGTGCTGATCGACCGGGTGTGGGGTCACGACTACGTCGGGGACACCAAGACCCTCGACGTGCACATCAAGCGGCTGCGCGGGCTGATCGAGGATGAGCCGAAGAAGCCCCAGTACATCACGACGGTGCGCGGCGTGGGCTATCGCTTCGAGGTCAGCCGCGCGGACTGATCCTCGTCGAGCCGAGGTAGGGGGCCAGCACCGCCGGCAACTCGATCGACCCGTCGGCCTGACGGTAGGTCTCCACGAGCGCGGCCCAGATCCTCGCCCAGGCCAGCGCCGAGCCGTTCACCGTGTGCACGAGCGCCGTCGTCCCGTCCTCGCGCCGGTACCGGACGTTCGCGCGCCGGGCCTGGTAGTCGCGGAACCAGCTCACCGAGGAGACCTCGAGCCACCGGTCCACCCCGGGGCTGTACACCTCGAGGTCGAAGGTGCGCGCCGAGGAGGTCCCGAGGTCTCCGGCGCACAGGTCGAGCACCCGGTAGGTCAGACCGAGTTGGCGCAGGAGCGACTCGGCTCGCGCGAGGATGTCGGCGTGCGCGTCGGTGGCCTGCTCGGGCGTGCAGTAGGCGAAGAGCTCGACCTTGTCGAACTCGTGCACGCGCAAGACCCCCCGGGTGTCGCGCCCGGCCGCGCCGGCCTCGCGGCGGAAGCACGCGGTGAGCGCGGTCATGCGCACGGGCAGTCGGGACTCCTCGAGGATCTCGCCGCGCAGCATCGAGGTGAGCGGCACCTCGGCCGTGGGGATCGCCCAGAGCCCGTCGCGCTCGATGGCGTACATGTCGTCGGCCGACTTGGGCAGGTGACCCGTCGAGGTCATGGTCTCGGTCAGGGCGAAGGTCGGCGGCCGGATCTCCTCGTAGTCGGGCGTGTGCTGGTCGAGTGCGAAGGCGCCCAGGGCCCGCAGGAGCCGCGACCCCTGGCCGCGAAAGAGCGGGAACATCGAGCCCGCGAGCTTGGCCCCCGACTCGAGGTCCAAGATGCCCAGCGCCGCGCCGATCTCCCAGTGGGGGACGCGCTGGTGCTCGTCGAAGCTTGGGAAGTCCGCCCCGTCGTCCATGCCCACCCACCACTGGCGCACCACGACGTTGTCGTGCTCGTCCACGCCGTCGGGCGCCTCGGGGGCCGGCAGGTTCGGCAGCTGCAGCAGCAGGTCGCGCAGGCGCGTTGCCACGAGCTCGACCGACGCCGACGCCTGGCGCTCCTCGTCGCCGAGGTCACGACTGATGGCGGCCAGCTCCTCGGCCTTGGCGGTGTCCTTGTCGCGACGCGCCTCGCCGACCTGGCGCGAGAGCGACTTGATGTCGGCCCGCAGCCGTTCGGTCTCCTGGAGCAACCGGCGGTGCTCGGTGTCCAGCGCCGCCAGGTCGTCCAGGGTCGACGGCGCCACCCCCCGGCGGGCCAGGGCGTCCTTGACGACGTCAGGTTCACGGCGCAGTTGGGCGAGATCGATCACCTCTTGAGCCTACCGAGGCCCGACCGGGCCACCCCACGGTGGCGCGCAGTAGTTTCGTTGGTTGTGAGTCACGCCGTAGAGGTCACCGGGCTGCGCGTCGCCTTCGACGGCACCAACGCGGTTGACGGCGTCAGTCTCACCGTCGAGTACGGCGAAGTCCTGGCCCTGCTCGGGCCCAACGGAGCCGGTAAGACCACGCTCGTCGAGACCCTCCTCGGCTTTCGCGACCCCGACGGCGGGACGGTGCGGATCCACGGCCTGAACCCGCGCCGCGACCACGACGAGGTAGTCGTTCGCACCGGCGCCCTGCTGCAGCGCGGCGGCGTCTGGTTCCCCATGACCCCCTCGCAAGTCCTCACGCTCACCGCGACCTACTACGACGCGCCGCGCGACCCCGACAGCCTGCTCGACCTGCTCGACCTGCGCCGCTGCGCCTCGACGCCGTGGCGCCGGCTCTCGGGCGGCGAGCAGCAGCGAACGCTCCTCGCCCTCGCGCTCATCGCCCGCCCCCGGGTCCTCGTGCTCGACGAGCCGACGACCGCCGTCGACCCCGAGGGCCGCCAGACCATCCGCTCGATCATCGCCGCCGAGGCCGAGCGAGGCTGCGCGGTGCTGATCACCACCCACGAGCTCGCCGAGGCCGAGCGCATGGCCGACCGGCTGGTGCTGCTGCACCACGGCGTGGTCATCGCCGAGGGGACCCTCGACGACTTGAAGGGCGAGCCCGAGCTGGTCATCGAGACGAGCGGGCCGGTCGACCCGGCGTCCCTCGCGCGCCGGCTCGACTGCGTGGTCACCGCCGAGTCGCCGACGCGCTTGCGCTGCGCCGTGGCGTCGAGCCCCGAGCGGGTCGCCCTGGTGGGCGCACTGCTCGCCGAGCGCGGCGTCGAGCTCGTGTCACTGCGCACGCGCGCCTCGCTCGAAGAGCGCTACCTGCAGCTGATCGCCGAGGAACGGAGCCTCCCGTGAGCGCGTGGCTGGCCCAGACCCGCGCCGAAGTGCGCATGACGATCCGCCGGGGTGAGACGCTGCTGCTCACGATCGCGATCCCGGTCCTGTTGCTCGTGTTCTTCTCGCTGGCCCGGGTGACCGCGAGTCCCACCGCGCACCGCGTCGACTTCATCGCGCCGGGGATCATCGCGCTCTCGGTGCTCTCGACGGCGATGGTCGCCCTGTCGATCGCGACCGGGTTCGAGCGATCCTTCGGCGTGCTGCGACGCCTCTACGTCACGCCGCTGGGACGGCGCCGGCTCATCGGCGCGAAGATCGCCGGGGTCCTCGTGACCGAGGCGATCCAGGTCGTGGTGGTGGCCGCGGTCGCGCTCGCGCTCGGCTGGCGGCCCCACGGTGGCGTCCACGGGAGCCTGCTCGTGATCCTCGTGATCCTGCTCGGCTCGATGGGACTCGCCGGCATCGGGCTCGGGCTCGCGGGGTGGCTGCGGGCCGAGGTCAACCTCGCGGCGAGCAACGGGCTCTACCTCGTGCTGCTGCTGCTGTCGGGCATCGTGGTGCCGGTCACCTCCCTGCCGAGCGTCGTGGGCCGGATCGCCGTCGTGCTGCCCTCGGGGTCCCTCGCCGAGGCGTTGCACCGGATCCTCGGGCTCGGTCTCAGCCCGACGGGCGGGGACTGGGCGTCACTGCTGGTTTGGGCGCTGGGCGCGCCGCTACTCGCCGCGCGAACGTTCCGCTTCGACTGATCCGGCGGCCGCGGGCGCGGGCCCGCGCCTATCTAGGCGTTGATCGCGGCGAGGTCGCTCGCGAACTGCGCGGGCGTGATCTTGCCGATGACGACGTTGGACACCACGCCCTGGGCGGTGATGAAGACCGTGTCGGGAATCCCCTGGAAGTGCAGGGACGCGGCCACGGTGCTGTTCGGGTCGAAGGCGACGGGGAAGGGCACCGCGTCGTGGCGGATGAAGGCGATCGCCGACGTGCGCTGGTCGCTCGTGTCCACGCCGATCACGCGGACCTTGCCGGTCGAGTGATCGTGCAGGAAGGTGACGAGGTGCGGCAGCTCCTCGCGGCACGGCTCGCAGTAACTGGCCATGAAGACGAGCACCGTCGGGTGGCCGGTGGCGTAGGGGGCGGTGAGCGAGCCACCCGAGAGCGACGGCAGCGTGAAGGTGTCCACCTTGGTGCCCACCAGCGCGTTGGCCGACGTCCGGCCGCCGGTGAGCACCGAGACGACGACGATCAGCGCGACCGCGACCGCGGTGCCGATGCCCAGTGAGACGAACATCATCGGCGAGGGGTGACCCCGCCGCCACTTTTCAATGAGCTTTGACAAGGACATCCACCGCCATGAGTACGAAGAGGGCCGTTAGGTACGTGATCGAGAAGTGGAACAAGCGCATCGCCTCGCCAGCGTCCGCACGGTCGTGGATCGCGTGGCGAAAGAGGCGCATCGCGTAGAAGGTGAAGAAGCCGCCGAGGACCATCGACGAGATGGCGTAGATCCACCCCAGGTGCGCGACGGGTCCGATGAGGACGGTGAGAACCCACATGATGACCGTGTAGACGAGGATCTCGAGGGTCGTGCGCCGCAGCGACGCGACGACGGGCATCATCGGCACGTGCGCGGCGCTGTAGTCGTCGCGGTAGCGAACGGCGAGGGCCCAGAAGTGCGGCGGGGTCCAGATGAAGACCACGAGGAACAACAGCACCGGCGTGAGCGACAGGTTCCCGGTGACCGCGGCCCAGCCCACGAGCACGGGCACCGCGCCGGCGGCGCCGCCGATGACGATGTTCTGCTTGCTACGCCGCTTGAGCCAGATCGTGTAGACGAACACGTAGAAGAGCATCGCCGCCACGGCGAGCCACGCCGCGAGCAGGTTGACCCAGACCGCGAGGACGGCGAAGGCCACCACCTCGAGTCCCACGGCGAAAATCGTCGCGGCGCGGGGGCTCATGACGCCGCGCACGAGCGGGCGCCGCTTGGTGCGCTCCATGATCGCGTCGATGTCGCGGTCGATGACCATGTTGAAGGCGTTGGCCCCCGCCGCGGCGAGGGTTCCGCCGACCAGGGTGTCCAGGACGAGCCAGAGGCTCGGGATGGCGTTGGCGGCCACCACCATCGTGGGAATCGTGGTCACCAACAGCAATTCGATGATTCGGGGCTTGGTGAGGGCGAGGTAGCCCTTCAGCACGTCCGTCGTCGAAAAACCTTTCGACACCTCAATGGTCATAGGTGGCAGTCTAGAAGTGCGGCCTTACGTAGGCTGCGGGGGTGGCTTTCACGTCCCGATTTCAAGTCTCGCCCCCGCAGTTCCGCTGGTACGCCTTCAGTTCGTTCCTCTCGATGATCGTGATCGTGCTCACCGGCGGGGCCGTCCGCCTGACCGGCTCGGGGCTCGGCTGTCCCGACTGGCCCACCTGCTATCGCCACCAGATCGCGGGCTCGTGGTCCATCCACCCACTGATCGAGTACACGAACCGGATCGTCACCATCGTGCTGGTGATCGTGACCGGGGTGACCTTCGTCGCGGCCTGGCTGCGCACCGAGCGGCGGCGCGACCTCATCGGCTTCTCGGGCCTGCTGGTGCTCGGCGTCGTCGCCGACGCGATCCTCGGCGCCTTCGTCGTCTACTCCAAGCTCAATCCGTGGCTGGTCTCACTGCACATGATCCTCTCGCTCGCGATGGTCGTCGTCGGCGCGATCCTCTATCACCGCTCCAAGTACGTCTACGGCCCCGGCACCCGCGCGGACGTGCGCGACCCGCACTTCCGCCTCATCGCGCGCCTGCTGTGGATCCCCTTCGTCCTGGTCTTGTTCGCGGGCACCGCGACGACGGGATCGGGCCCGCACGCCGGGGCGGCCCAGGGCCAGCTGGTGGCGCGTCGGCTGCCGTTCTCCTTCGCCGACGCCGCGTGGGTGCACTCGGTGCTCGCCGTGCTCTTCCTCGGACTCGTCACGGGTCTCGTCTTTGCCATCTGGCGCAGCGGCGTGCCCGACGCGCTGCGCTTGGGCGTGCGGCGTCTCGTGCTCATCGCGCTCATCCAGGCGCTCATCGGCTTCACCCAGTACCTCACGCACGTGCCGGTCGTGCTCGTGGAGTTGCACATCGCCGGCGCGGTGTCGCTTTCCATAGGCGTTACTCAGTTCCACCTACGTCAGACCGCGCGCGACCGGGTCCCAGGAACTAGAACTGTGGCGTGAGCAGTCAGCGTCGCGCGTCGCGCCGTACTTCGTGGCGAGCGGGCGTTCGGCGAGACTGGTCACCTCGGATCTAGTTGGGAGGAACGAGTAACTGATGGCCTATCTCTGGTCGCTGGCGGCACTGATACCGCTGGACAACTACGGGCATTACATCCATTGGGGCGTGATCGACCTCTCGGTGGCGAACTTCATCGTCATCGTGCTGATGATCCTGACCTTCATCGCGGCGCTGTTCCTGCCCTTCCCCGGCCGCAACCGCCGCAAGGAGAGCCAATGACCACCGCCGAGATCGAACGGCAGTGGACGACCCGCCTGCGCAAGCGGGTCGCGGGGCACCTGCCCCCCGAGAAACTGCTCCCCGACACCCAGCCGGCCTACGTCTCCTCGTGGATCTACGTCTTTGGCGTCACGACGATCGCGGCCCTGTCGATGGTGATCCTGTCGGGGATCATCCTCGCGATCCGCGGCCCGCAGTGGTGGCACTCGTCCTCGATCGGGCACTTCATCAACTCCACGCACCTGTGGAGCGTGGAGATCTTCTTCTTCGCGATGATCGTGCACCTCTGGGGCAAGTTCTTCATGGCGGCGTGGCGCGGCGGTCGCTCGCTCACCTGGGTGACCGGCGTGGTGACGTTCCTCGCCTCGGTCGGCACGGCCTTCACGGGCTACGTCAGCCAGACGAACTTCGACTCGCAGTGGATCTCCACCCAGGCCAAGGACGGCATCAACGCCACCGGCGTCGGGTCGATCTTCAACGTGCTGAACCTCGGTCAGATGTTGATGTGGCACATCGTGCTGCTGCCGCTCGCGGCGGTGATCCTGACCACGATCCACGTCTTGCTGGTGCGCGTCAAGGGCGTCGTGCCCCCGTTCGAGGATGAGAAGGGAACGACCAAGTGAGTACGAAGCCTTTCCGCCCCGACGTTGACGCGCCGAAGTACGAGGGCAAGTACGCGCCCTACGACATCATCAAAGAGGGCACCATCGCGATCGTCGTCGTGGGGCTGCTGGTCGTCCTGCTCGCCACGCTCTTCGGCTCGCCCGACGAGCGCGCGATCACGATCAAGACCTGGTCCAACGCCGACCCCGTCGACTTCGCGACCACCGCGCTCGGTGAACTCAACGGGACGACCATCACCGCCCAGTACGGCGCGCCCTACAACACCGCGGCGCCCGGCCAGAACCTCGGCCCGTTGAAGCTCGCCCAGTTCGCCGGGGTGACCATCCCGGTCAACACGGTGCGCGACTTCGTCATCGACCCGCTGTCGAGCCAGCCCTACAACAAGAACCTCAGTGCGGCGCTCGCCCAGTGGAAGGGCGCCAGTGCCGCCCAGCAGTCGTCGTGGGTGTCGAACTACACCAAGGGCGCGTCGAAGATGACCTGGAGCAACGGGACCATCACCGTTCCCGCGACCAACACCGGACCCGTGCCGACGATGATCAACTCGCTCACGGCCATGGCTCGCTCGGGCGCGCTCGACCAGGCCCTGGTGACCGGCGGCGGCTTCTACACGACGAACTACACCAAGCCATTGCTCTTCGTCGCCGACGGCACCTACCTCGCCAACCTCGCCCAGAAGCAGCACCTCCTGGGCAGCCAGTGGGGCATGATGAACGAGACGGGCAGCTACCCCGGCCAGGCGTGGCTGTGGCTGTACACCTTCTGGTACCAGGTGTCCCCGTTCAGCTCGAGCTCGAACGCCGACGTCCAGGTCTCGGCCTTGATGGGTCTGCTGTCGCTGCTCTTGTTGCTGGTGCCCTTCATCCCCGGTCTGCGGTCCATCCCGCGCAAGGTGAAGATTTACCGACTGATCTGGCGCGAGTACTACCGCTCGTAGGCATCGCCGACGTGGCGCCGGGCGCCGGGCCCGGCGCCACGTCGCGGCGTCAGTCCCGGTGGCTCGCGAGGTGCGCGAGCACGACCGACGAGACCGTCGCGACGACCTTGAGCTGTTCGGTGGTGAGCAGGTCGACGAAGTACTCGCGCACGGAGGTCACGTGGCCGGGCGCCGCACCCACCAGCGCACGCCGCCCCGCGTCGGTCACGACGACGTAGGCGCCGCGCTGGTCCGTGGGACAGCGCTGCTTGTCGACCAGGCCACGCCGGCACATGCGCGCTACGTGGTGCGAGGCCCGGCTCTTCTCCCACCCGAGCTCGTCACTCAGCTCCACGACCCGACAGCGCCCCTCCGGATGGTCCGCGAGCGAGGCGAGCACGAGGTAGTCCGGATACGAGAGGCCCTCGGCGGCCAGCGCCCGCCCGAGCGTGGCGCTCAGCTGCAGGTTCATCAGCGCGAGGCCCTTCCACGCCGCTAGTTCCTCGCCCGTCAGCCAGGTGGTGTCGCTCATGGACCCATGCTACCCATTTTGTTGATATGTCACCTATCCACCACTACACTGGGGTGACCTCGACCGTTGGGAGACACGATGGCCCCCATGCCCGCCGCGTTCATCGGACACGGAACGCCGATGAACACCCTCGAGCACAACCACTTCACCGACGCCTGGGCGACCTTCGGGCTGCTGAGCGACCGCCCCCGGGCGGTGCTGGCGATCTCGGCGCACTGGTACATCGACACCGCCGCGGTGACCTCGATGGCCAATCCCCCGGTCATCCACGACTTCTACGGCTTCCCCCAGCAGCTGTTCGACTTCGACTACCCAGCCCCGGGCGCCCCGGACGTGGCGGCCCAGGTCGCCGAGATCGTCAAGCCGGTCAGCGTGGCGCTGGACGACAAGTCCTGGGGCATCGACCACGGCACTTGGTCGGTGCTCGCGCACGTCTTTCCCGCCGCGGACGTGCCCGTCGTGCAACTCTCGATCGACGCGACCAAGCCCCTCGACTACCACATCGACCTCGGGCGGCGGCTCGCGCCGCTGCTCGACGACGGCATCATGATCGTCGCGAGCGGCAACGTGGTGCACAACCTGCGCGCGATCAACTGGCACGCGATCGACGAGGGGTTCGACTGGGCCCACCGCTTCGACGACGACATCCGCAGCCAGATGGCCGACGACCCCACGGGGATCGGCAAGTTGGTCGACACGGCCGACTACCGGCTGGCCGCACCGACGCCCGATCACTTCCTGCCCCTCGCCTACGTCAGTGGCGTGGCCGACGCCCGGAGCCTCGCCACGAGCGTGCTCGTGGACGGCTGCACGATGGGCTCGCTCTCGATGACCTCCTACGTCGTGGGGGCCTGACGTGACCCCGACCGTGCTGTGGCGGGGCTCGACGGACCCGAGCGCGCCGATCGTCGTGCTGTTGCACGGCCGTGGCTCGAACGAGCGCGAGATCGCCGGCCTCGCGGACGTCCTGCCCCTCGGACCCGCCTACGCCGCGGTGCGCGGACCGATCGACGTCGGCGGCGGTGGCTACGCGTGGTTCGAGAATCGCGGTATCGGCCGGCCGATGGCCGAGTCGTTGCGCACCCAGCTCGACTGGTTCTGGCGCTGGCTCGACGAGGTCGCCCCCGACCGGCCGGTCGTCGTGATCGGGTTCTCGGGCGGGGCCGCCTTCGCGGGCGGACTCGCGCTCGACCGTCCGAGCCGGCTGGCCGGGGTCGCCGTGCTCTACGGCACGATGCCCTTTGACGCCGGGCTGTCGACGGACCCCGACCGGCTCGACGGCCTCGCGGTCTTTCACGCCCAAGCCACCGAGGACGCGGTGATCCCCCGCGACCTGCTCGATCGCACGTGGGCCTACCTCAGTGGCGACGCCGGCGCGCTCGCCGTGACGCACCGCCACACCGGGGGCCACGAGATCAGCCAGTCGATCCTGCCGAGCCTGCGCCAGTGGATCACCGTGCGAACCACGTCGTGACCGCACCGCGTCCGCCGATGGAGATCGGCTGCTTCACCTTCGGCGAGCTGACCACCGACCCGGCGACC
>JAKAFH010000051.1 GCA_021818025.1 Actinomycetes bacterium
GGACGTCGTGGCGCGGCTCGCGATGTCCGCCCTGGGTGGCGAGGGCAGCGTCGACGTCGACCAGGCGCTCAGCGAGCTCGCGGTCCAGCTGCTCGCCCGACCCGCGACGCCCGAGGACGAGCGGGCCCTCGTCGCCCTCGCCGGGGCCGCGCGCATCGTCTCGCCGATCGGCGAGGCCGCGGTCCGCCGGGCCCTGCTCGCGACTCTCGCGACCAGGGAGTCCGGAAGGTGGGGCGAGGAGCTCGTCGGGCTCGCCACGGTGCTCGACGGCGGGCCGGTCGGCGGCTGAATGGCCCCGAACCACTAGGTTTGTCCGGATGACTACGCGCTTTGACGGTTCTCGAGACGTGCGCCGGGCGACCGCCCGGCTCGCCCGGCGACTGCCCGAGCCCCTCGAGGACCTCGCGTGGATCTCGTACAACTACCTCTGGTCCTGGACGCCGCGTGGCGAGGACCTCTTCCGGCTGATCGACGACCACCGCTTCACGATGGCCGGCGAGAACCCCGTGCGCTTCCTCTCCAACCTGCCCGAGCGCGATCTGCTGCGCGCCTCGACGAGCCCCGAGATCCTCGAGGTGCTCGCCGGCGTCGCGCGCACGATGGAGGCCGAGCTCGCCCGGCCCACGACCGCGGTGCTCGACGGCGGGCCGGTCGCCTTCTTCTGCGCCGAGTTCGGCGTGCACCAGTCCCTGCCGGTGTACTCGGGCGGGCTCGGGGTGCTCGCGGGGGACTACCTCAAGGAGACCTCGGACCAAGCCCTCGACGTCGTCGGGATGGGCCTGCTCTACCGCCGGGGCTACGTGCACCAGCGCATGGACCTCACGGGCTGGCAGCACGAGTACTGGCTCGAGGCCAACACCGGCCAGCTGCCCGCGGCGCGCGTGCGCGGCGCCAACGGCCTGCCGATCAAGGTGCGCGTGCCGATCTGGGACGGCGACCTCGTCGCGCACGTCTGGCGCGTGAACGTCGGGCGCACGCCGCTCTACCTGCTCGACGCGGAGCTGCCCGAGAACAGCCCCCTCGAGCGGTGGGTGACCGCCCGGCTCTACGAGGGAAGCCACGACGTGCGCCTCGCGCAGTACGCGCTGCTCGGCATCGGCGGGGTGCGCGCGCTCGACGCGATGGGGATCACGCCGGGGCTCGTGCACCTCAACGAGGGCCACCCCGCCCTCGCCTCGCTCGAGATCGCCTCGCGCCTGCCGCGCGAGGACGGCACCCGCGACGAGCGCCTGGACGCGGTGCGCGAGCGCTTCGCCTTCACGACCCACACGCCGGTGCCCGCCGGCAACGAGACCTACACGCCCGACGAGTTCTTCTCGGTGCTCGGGCACACGATTGACTCGATGGGGCTCTCGCGCGAGCAGGTGAGCGCCGTGTCGCGCATCGACCCGACGTCACTCGACGAGCCGCTCGGCTTCTCACCCCTCGCGATCCGCAGCTCGCGCAGCACCAACGGCGTCTCGGCGCGCCACGGCGAGGTCGCCCGGGACATGTGGCAGCCGCTCTTTCCCGGCACGTCGGCCGCGGACGTGCCCATCACCTCGGTGACCAACGGCGTGCACCTGCCGACCTGGATGTCGCCAACGATGCGCGGGCTGCTCGACGGCTTCCTCGGGCCGGACTGGGAACGCCACGCGAACGATCCCGCGATGTGGGCCCACGTCGACGAGATCGCTGACGTCGACCTGTGGGCCGCGCGCACCGCTATGCGCCAGCGCCTGATCGACATGGTGCGCAGCCGCACCGTCGTCGACCGGCTCGCGCGCGGCGAGGACGTCGACTTCGCGGCCTCGGCGGAGAGCGCCTTCGACCCGGCCTACCTGACGATCGGCTTCGCCCGGCGCCTCGCGACCTACAAGCGACTCGACCTGCTCTTTCACGACACCGAGCGCCTGGCTACGATCATCGACCACGAGCAGGGCGCGCAGTTCGTCATCGCCGGCAAGGCGCACCCGAACGACGACGGCGCGAAGACCGTCGCGCGCAACGTCTTCACGCTGAATCGCAGCCTCGACCTGCCCAACACCGTGGTCTTCCTCGAGGACTACGACATGACCGTGGCGCCGACCCTCGTCGCCGGCTGTGACGTCTGGCTCAACCTGCCCCGGCCCCCGATGGAAGCGAGCGGCACGAGCGGCATGAAGGCGGCCATGAACGGCTGTCTCAACCTGAGCGTGCTCGACGGCTGGTGGAGCGAGGGCTACAACGGCCAGAACGGCTGGGCGATCGACGGCACGACGCTCGAGGACCCGGCGGCCCAGGACGAGCGCGACGCGACGGCGCTGTACGACTTGCTCGAGCACGAGGTGCGCCCCACGTTCTTCGCGCGCGACGCCAACGGGATCCCCGTGGCGTGGATCGCGATGATCCGCGCGTCGCTGCGCAGCCTCGCGCCGACCTACAGCACGGCGCGGATGCTCGCCGACTACCGCCAGCGGATCTATCGCCCGACGCGGTGACGCGAGTTAGGCCCGGGGCGCGAATGCGTACTCGGGGCGCTGGCCGGCCTTAATCTCCTCGCGCACGAGGAACTGGGCGAGCGGCAGGTCCTCGGCGTGGGTGACTCCGATGCAGCGCGAGCTCGTCAGCAGGGCGTCCACGACCATCGCGTGGTTCGCCATCGCGTCGGCGACGAAGGTCGGTAGCAGCACCTCGGGGTCGCCGTCGCGATACGCGGCCATCGCGGCGTGCATCAGCGGCCAGACCGCGGGCTGGAAGCCCCAGAGGTTCATCGAGACCCGCATCGACGGGTCGAGGTAGTAGGGCGAGAGGTCGTCGTCGGCACAGAGCCCCTCGGGTGTGAAGTGGACGTTGCGCCGCTCGACGATCTTCACGAGTCGGCCGCCCTCGATCTCGCAGGTCCCGCGCGACACGGGCAGGTCGCCCACGAGGGAGTTCTCGAGTTCGTAGGCGACGAGGCAGTTGGTCGGACTCGACGACAGGTGCGCACAGAGCGACGCGAAGGCGTCACGGCCGTAGAGGTCGTCGGCGTTCGAGACGGCGAAGGGCGTCGCCGGATCGATCAGCGGCTCGGCCGTCAGCACGGCGTCGACGGTGCCGCGCAGCTTGTCCTGGAAGGCGAAGGAGACCCGGTGGTCCTCGGGCCAGAACTTTGCCACGTGGGCCTGGATCGTGGGGCCGGTGTCGTGGTTGATCACGACCACGATCTCGTCGAAGCCCCCGGCAATGGCGTCGGCGGCGATCATGTCGATGACACCCTCGCCGTGACGGCCGATCGGGGCGAGCTGCTTCAGGCCGCCGTAGCGGCGGGCTCGCCCTGCACCCAGAATCACGAGGGTCGGCCCGCTCACGCTCCCACGGTAGCCAGTGCGGTTGGGTGCGTCAACGACGCGCCCACGCGCGATCGCCCGCCGGTAACCTCACCCCGGCTTTCGCCCCCAGGCCGAGACGAGCGGCGACGTGGCGAGGTCGAGCTCACCGGCCACGACCGCGCGAAGGTGCCGCTCGATCTCCTCGGTGGTCGCGAGGCCGTGGCCGATGAGCCGTTCGCGGATCTGCTCGATGGTCGCGCGTTCGAGCTCGTTACACGCCGGTCCGCCCATTGGGAAGTAGGCGTCGGACTGCACCTCGACGAGGCCGGCTGAGCGCAGGAGCCGCGCCAGCCGGCGCCCCAAGGCGAGGTCGACACCGCGCTCGGCCAGCAGCGTGCGAAAGCCGTGCTTCAGCTGGTTGGCCAGGCGCTCGGCGTCACCCGCTTCGTCGGGGCAGACGAGCGGCTGCAGGCCGGGGTCGGCCTCTTCCACGAGCAGCCAGCCGCCCGGGGCCAGCGCTTCGATCATCGTCGCGAGGGCCCGCTCGCGATTGGCGACGTGCACGAGGACCAGGCGGGCGTGCACGAGGTCGAACCCGAGGTCGGGTGCCGGGTCGAAACCGATGTCGTGGCGCAGGACGTCGAGTCGCGAGTCCCCCGAGCCCAGCCAGGTGGTGTCGATGTCGGTCGCGAGCACCGGCTGGCCGGTGCGCGAGGCGATCCAGACGGGCAGGCTCGGTCCGCCGGCTCCGACCTCCCAGACGCGCCAGCCATCGCCAAGGCCGATCGCGTCGAGGTGACGAGCGGTCGTCGGGTTGAAGAGCGCCGCGAGGGCGTCAAATCGCTCCCCGGCCTCGGGCTGCTGGTTGTCGAGCAGGTACTCGTCACTGGCCACTCGTCGATCCTAGAGAGGGCCGGCCGGCCGCTCGGCTGCGTCGCGCCGGTTGGATGCTCGCACGATCGGCGACGCGCTTCGTGGGACAAGGCCAACCACGGTTGCAGAGCGAGCGGCTTGTGACGTCACCCCTGGCGCGCCTTGGGGATCGGGACCAGCCGGGTGACGTCACGCTCGCTTCGCGCCGCGACGCGCAGCAGGTGCGCGCACCGGGTCGAGCCCGTCGAGCAGCAGGCGCAGGTAGCGCCGCCACAACGCGGCGTCGGTGGACTCGGTGATCTCGATCACGTCGGCGAGCATCGCCACGACCACGGCGAGATCCGATTCCTCGAGATCGGCGCGGACCGCGCCGGCGGCCTTGGCCCGCGCGAGCAGCGCCGCGATGGCGGGGCGAAGCGCCCGGCGCGCCGCGAGCATGTCGGCGCACCGTTCCGGCACGCCGCTGATCAGGTCGCCCCGGCCGTGGTCGTCCGCCATTGACTGACCCATCGCCCCGAGCTCGCGCTCGAGCCCCGCCACGGGGTCCTCGTGACGCGCCGCGATCGTGACGACGTCGGCCATCGTGGCGCGCCGGTCGTCGACCTGGTGATGCAGGAGCCTCGTTGCTTCTAACGCGGTGCTAGATCGTGCCGACACCGCAGCCGGGCTCGGGGGCCACGACCTCCATGGCGAAATCTGCCCACTGGCGGGCCAGCACGCGCCAGTTGACCCCGTGGATCCGCTCGAGGTTGACTGGGGCGTCACGACGCAGCGGCCTCGACGTCGAACGCGTTACGACGGGCACGCGAGCGAGAAGCGGAATGTTTACTTCCACTTCCCACTACAGTGGCCGTCACCGACGGAAAGGACTCCCGTGACTCCGCACCAGGCCCACGAGCACCATCACGCGCGCCGCTGGGCGATCCTGGCCTTCCTCGGTCTCGCCCAGCTCATGGTGGTGCTCGACGCGACGGTCGTCAACATCGCCATGCCCACGATCCAGCACGCCCTCAACTTCTCCAACGCGGATCGCCAGTGGATCATCACCGCCTACTCGCTCGCCTTCGGGTCGCTGCTCTTCCTCGGCGGACGCCTGAGCGACGTCCTGGGGCGAAAGGCGACCCTGATCGTGGGACTCACGGGGTTCGCGGTCGCCTCGGCAATCGGCGGCGCCTCGACGAGCTTCACGATGCTCATCATCGCCCGCGCCATTCAGGGCGCCTTCGGTGCGGTCCTCGCGCCCGCCGCACTGGCGATGCTCTCGACGATCTTCACCGACGCCAAGGAACGGGCCACCGCCTTCTCGGTCTACGGCGCCATCGCCAGCTCGGGCGCGGCGCTCGGACTGCTGCTGGGCGGGTTCCTCACCCAGTACGCGTCGTGGCGCTGGACCCTCTTCGTCAACCTGATCTTCGCGGCGGTGACCCTGGCGGGCACGCTCATCTTGCTCGTGCACTCGCGCTCTGAACATCACGGCTCGCTCGATCTGCCGAGCACGTTGCTCGTCTCGGCCGGCCTCTTCGGCGTCGTCTACGGACTCTCGGACGCCGCGAACCGAGCCGTCAACGCCTTCACCAACCACACCTCGGTGCCGACTCTGGCGGCCGCCTTCACCAACGCCTCGACGCTGGTGCCGCTGCTTCTTGGTGTGGCACTCGTCGGCGTGTTCGTCTGGCGCCAGCGCCGCATGGCGCACCCCATGCTGCCGCTCAGCGTCGTGACCGACCGGACCCGCGGCGGCGCGTTCCTGTCGATCTTCCTCTCGGCGATCGGCATGTTCGCCGTGTTCCTCTTTCTCACCTACTACCTGCAGGACACGCTCGGCTTCTCGCCGGTGGCCGCGGGCGTCGCCTTCTTGCCCATGCCCGCGGTGATCGCGGTCGTGGCGATCGTGACCTCGACGCGCCTGCTGCCCAAGGTCGGCCCGCGCCCGCTCATGAGCTTGGGGATGGTGATCTCGGCGCTCGGGATGTTCTACTTCACCTACCTGTCGACCCAGGGCCACTACGTCTCGCACGTGCTGCCGGGCCTGGTCGTCACGGCGCTCGGAATGGGCCTCATTTTCGCGCCCGCGATGAACGTGGCGACCTACCGCGTGAACCCCAACGACGCCGGAGTCGCCTCGGCCACGGTGAATGTCGCCCAGCAGATTGGTGGCTCGATCGGCACGGCGCTGCTCAATACCGTCGCGGTCTCTACGACCGCGTCGATGATCGCGAGCCACGCGGCGGCGACGCCCGCCTTCGCGGCGCGAGCCCTGGTCCACGGCTACACCACGTCGTTCTGGTGGGCGATGGCGATCTTCCTCGTCGGCGGCCTCGTCGCGATCACCGTGCTGCCCAAGGGTCGACTCGCACCCCAGTCGCCGAGCGTCGACGCCGTGGTGGTCTGACGGGTCGGCGCCGTACGAGCCTGCCTCCGAACCGCGCCGGATGCGACGCGACGCCACGAGTGGGCCGCCTGAAGCTGGGTCGCTCGGTCGCAACCACCGTGTCGCTAATTACCTGGTAAAGGGCCCTACGATCCTGCGTTGCTCGAGCTCGCTTCACACCTCAAAGCTGTGACTTCACAGCCCAACGAATGTGTAAATGGTAGCGTAGTAGGTGTGGTAACGGTAGCGTAGGCGGTGAGGAAATGATAGCGTAGGCAGAGATGAGCCACACGATCCAACCCATGACCTCCTACACAACCCGGGTTGTCGAGCGAGAGCTGGACGCACTTTTCGAAGCCCTGCCCGCCCTAAGTCTCGAGGGTCCAAAGGGGGTCGGTAAAACCCGTACCGCAGAACTGAGGCGCCGAGCGGAGTTCAGGCTCGACGACGCCGCGATCGTAGAGGTGGTCAAAGCGCAGCCCAATCTCCTCGTGAACGCCGAGCGGCCCACCTTGATCGACGAATGGCAGCAGTACCCGGAAAGTTGGGACATTGTCCGACGCGCAGTTGACGATGATCATTCTCCAGGGCGTTTCATTCTTACAGGCTCCGCGACACCAACCCGGGCTCCGGCGCACTCGGGAGCATCTCGAATTGTCCCCGTTCGAATGCGACCGCTCACCCTCTTCGAGCGGGGCCTAGACACCCCGACCATCTCACTCGAAGGTCTACTGGACGACGAACGGCCGGAGATGGGGGGGACCACGCACGTAGTACTAGAGGACTATGTCGCGGAGATTCTTACTGGCGGCTTTCCGGCCATGCGCTATGGCTCACCTCGCGCGCAACGGGCTGCCCTAAGCGGCTACCTCGACCGAGTCATCGACACGGATCTACCTGAACTCGGAATCGAAGTCAGGAATCCGCACACCCTGCGCCGGTGGCTCCATGCGTACGCCGCCGCGACCGCCACGACGGCGTCCTTTGAGAAGATCCGTGCGGCGGCGAGCGGTGGGAATGAGCCAGCACCAGCAAAGACCACGGCACTTCCATACCGAGAGGCACTCGAACGCATCTGGATTCTCGACTCCGTACCGGCCTGGTCCCCCACTCACAATCACCTTGGACGTCTGGTAGGGACTCCCAAGCATCACCTGGTTGATCCGGCGTTGGCCGCGCAACTCGTGGGCACCGACTCTCAGGCACTCCTCAAGGGGGAGGGGCCAACACTGATTCCTCGTGACGGGACTTTTCTTGGCGCGCTATTCGAGTCCTTGGCCGCTCAGACGATGCGAGTGTTCGCCCAAGCGAGTGAAGCACGCGTCTTCCACATGCGGAGCCAAGAGGGTCGCCATGAAGTCGACCTCGTCGTCGTGAGGAGCGACCACCGCTTTGCGGCGTTCGAGGTCAAGCTGGCGGGGACGGTGGAGGACGCCGACGTACAGCATCTTCTGTGGCTTAAGCAGAAGATGGGCGAGGACATGCTGGACGGGGTCGTTCTCACTACTGGGGGAACTGCCTACCGACGCCTCGACGGCATTGGTGTGGTGCCCCTTGCACTCTTGGGTCCGTAGCGGTGCTTACCCGCAAAGCGCGAACTTCCTAGTTCTTGTAACGGATCCCTAGAATTCTTCTACGACCCCCTGGAGCGGGCGACGAGAATCGAACTCGCGTTCTCGGCTTGGGAAGGAACCGGATCGACACGGTATGCGCGCACGTTATTCCTGATAAACGCACTCAAGAGAACACGGGCGAGAGGCTCACATTCTCCTTTGGGCAGGCAGCGGGCAGGTTGTGGGCTCGATGGGTAACAAGCCAGACGAGTGTCAAGACGAGCACTGGCGCTGAAACGCCAGCGATGGCGACCCGTAACCATGTGGGCCCGATTCCTCGACCAATCGAGAGCGATCTCCTAGGTCACGCGAACGATTCAACCGCTGCCTCGACGAGGAGTCGTGCCTGATTGAGCGCGGAAGTTGCCTTGGTCTTAGAGACTGAGTAGAAGCCGTAGTGCGCTTCGTCCTTTAGATCGATGAGTCGCTTCAGCGTCTGAGACCACTTGCGCGATGCGGGCGTGCCGGTCTTCAGCAACGCGTCCACTGCGTCGCCGTGGTCCTGACCCTTGGAGTAGTAGCCGAGGTGTCGAATGCAGAGCGCATCGGACGCGGCGATTCCGGCGAGCACCGCTAGTCCCGCGACGACGGAGAGGTTGGCTTCGCTGCCTTCTTCGGTGAGCACGTGCTCGGCAGCCTTCAAGTACGCGAGCGCAATGCTCGCCCGGTGGCGCCCCTGCTCCGACGTAGCCTGACGTGTTCTATTCGCTGACATTTCTCACCATGGCGCCGAACTGTGTTGTACCCAGCGAACTTTGCTCGAAGAGAGTCAAGCCCTCTCGCTGTATCTCCGTCGCAGTGGCGTGCCTAGTGCGAACTTCGCGTTGCCACTCGAGACCTGATCGGACGACTGCCTGCATTGCATTGCCGGACCAGGTCCTCACGTCCTCAGCAAGTCTGGCGAGATCCGATTCAAACTGGGTGAGCTCACTCGATCCCCATTGGGAGGCGCCGACTTGACCCAGACTCAACGCAACTGACTCAAGGAGGTCTGTCACCGATTGGCTGCTTGAACGCCGCTCCTGAAACTCCTTCGCCGTGGCGGGTCGTACGAAGAGAACGTCAATGTCACTCATCTCGTCTCCGTCGCCTCGAGCGGCGGACCCGAAGACGCGGACGAGGACCGGCTTGGCTGGCCAGTGTGCGATGTGGTCAGCCATACGTGACCAGAGAACGCGGCGAAGCCCGGTCAGGCGAATGACGCCGTCTGCAGCGACGTGATCACGATTGAGGCGATACCCGCTGCGCTTGCCGATGGCGATGCCAATGACGATGCCTTGGGTGACAAGACGCTGGATGACCCGTCGGACTCCCACCTCGGTTCCCCGCGCGGCCTTCTCGGCGATCTCGGTAACGGTGAGTGGGCGGTCGTACTCGGCGAGCACGCTGAGAACGGGCCCATCAAGTGATGACGTCCAACTGAGAGAGGGATCCGTTAGGTTCATGCAGAATAGTAGAGGTTTCTCTAGTAAAGTATTGGAAAGGCTCTTTTAGTATAGATCTCATCTGATTAGATTGCCAGCGAACTCTCAGGGCAGCGGGTTTGGGAAGTGGAGCCATGCTACCTGGTCAACGTGTGAAAGTGGTACACCGGTGCACGCCTGTACAGAAGGCCGACCAACTCAGTGGCGGTGCTCAGGGACCATTCGCAATGCCCCGAACGACGCCCGAGACCTGTGACGTCGTCACGAGCGCGCAGACCGTCCGAGGGAGCCGCCCGAAGGAGAGCAAGAAGCGAGCCGGCGGGTTGAACCCGATGATTGCCGAGGTGGCCCTTCGGGTCCGGCATGAACCTGGTCGCATGGCGGAGGTCTTCTGCATCGTCAGAGTGACGCTGGCCATGCCCCCATGTGCACGTAGGACGGTGAATCCTCCCTGCCCCGATTTCGCGTAGCTCGCGGCCGGTGGCCCGGCTGGCTCATGTGCCGCGCCCGAGGTGGGCTGCAGGCTCGGTGCCCCGTCGAGGTAGCAGCCGTGCTGGCCGTTGTTCGTGAAGATGATCGTGTTGAGCGAGGATCCAGCTGAGAGACGGACCGGGCCGAGCGTGACGCTGACGCCTCGCCCGGGCGTACAGATCGGTAGTCCTCGGAAGCGACCCGCGATGAGCTTCAGTGGCGCCCACGTCAGGCCGTTGAAGGTTCTCCAGACGTTGCCGGACTGGTTTCCGAACAGTACGCCAGTCGCGCCGAAGGAGTCGATCCACTCGGGCGCACCGCCCGACGCTGGATTGAACCGTGCGGGAATCCAGTGCCGCCCGTCGGCGCTGCGTTCGATACCTCCCGCGGCGCCCCCTACGGCACTGAAGATCATCTGGCTGTTTCCGGAGAGGACCAGCGTGTTCCACGTGTCGGCGATGTTGCCGACGTAGAAGCGCTGCTCGCCGGAGTAGGACAACAGCGTCCATCGTCTCCCCCCATCGCGCGACTCATAGAGCTTGTTGGTTCCCTGCATCATCCCCCCGTCGAGGAAGCACGAGAGAAGCCAGCGCATGGGCGAGGGCGTGAGAAGCTGCTGGATGAGCAGTTGGCCGCACGGGTCCTTCAGCGGGTGCCATGTTCGCCCGTCGTTGGTCGAATCAAGAAGGTGCGTTGCCATACCGGGCTGCGTGCCGCCCTCTTGCACGACGAATGTCGAAGGAGTGGGCACCGCCAAGGCGATGGCCGCGCGCCACGCGGTGTGGTTGACGGCCGGGATCGCGTTTGTCGCCTCGGGTTTCGTTGCCCCAAGTCGGTAGGTAGATACGACGCTCGGACAACGCAGGGGGCCATAGTCCGGTAGGGGTCCCGTGCACTTGTCGCTCACAATCAGTGCCGAGTTGCCACGGATCTGGATGGTCGGCCAGATGCCTGGCGTTGAAACCGGATTCCAGATTCGGCCACCGTCTTTGGTTACGAAGACACGTCCACCAGAGGGAGCCGTGACGTAGCCGACGGAAGTGGTGACGAAGTTGAGGGTCGGCATGCTGGGCGCCGTTGGCCCTTTAAACGATTTGTAAGGAAGCGGGCCAAGAGTGATCCAACTCGTTCCCGTGCTGATGGTCTTCGCCAGGTAGAAACGATTGATTGTCGACTCGGCGGCGTTGCTCACGACTGCGAAACCGGTCGTCGAATTGACCATGTCGACGGAGTCGACCTCAGTGCTAAGTCCCAGCGACGTCGACGTCAGGGTGGATGGCGACCGAGCGACACGCGGAGCTGAAGATGCCCCGACAGCACTGCCGGAAGCGATGCCGACGAGGGCGACGGCCAGAAGCGGGAGAGTGATCAGAATCAGACGCGAGGTCGGTCTCACGGGGCAAGGTTAGAGTGTTCACCGTCCTTTCTGGATAGCGAGACTGCGCATCGCGCATCTCGTCCGTACCGTGTCAACTGTTATCAGTCGCCCACTCTGAGGTCGCTTCCCGGTGCGCACTGGCCAATTGTTCAAGCAACGTGAGTCCCGCCTTCAACATCCTCGCAACTTGTTTCACTTGCGTGCGGAAGACACCGCACAGAGACGTGGTCTTGGGCAGGACCGCGGCAGGACTGCGAGAAAAATCCCTGATCAACTTCGATCGGACTTGGAGGTGAAACCTTGGTCTCGCATCGTGATATTTATCCTGTGACCAGGTACTCCGTTGGAGCGGGCGACGGGAATCGAACCCGCGTTCTCAGCTTGGGAAGC
>JAKAFH010000052.1 GCA_021818025.1 Actinomycetes bacterium
CAGGTCTTGGACGACGGGTAGAACCGGTCGGCAACGACCAACTCGGACCCGTACCACGCGGTCTTGTAGGCGAGCTGGCGACGGAACTTACCCCAACTGGCGTCGGCGACATGCTTGGCGAGGGAGCGGTTCTTCACCATGCCCTTCACGTTCAGGTCCTCGATCACGATCCGGTCGTAGCGCTTCGCGAGCATCGTCGTCGTCTCGTGGATCAGGTTGCGTCGTGAATCAGCAATCTGGTGATGGATCTGCTGGACCCGGACGTTGGCCCGCTGCCACCGGTTCGAGGGAGCGACGCCCTTGCGTGGTCCCTGACGTCTCGACGCCACGCGCTGGGCGCGGGCGAGGCGCGCCTCGGACTTCTGGTAGTGGCGGGGGTTGACGACCGAGAGGACGGGTTCGCCGCTCGGGGCCGCCCCGGTGTAGAGGGTGGAGATCCCAACGTCGACGCCGATGACTCGCTCGGGGGGTCTGGTCACGGGAATCGCACGCTTCACCTCGACGGTGATGGAGATCCACCACCGGCCCGAGGTCTGCGAGAGCGTCGCCGCCATGATCCGCCCGGTGCCACGCTCGAGGTGGCGGTGTAGCTTGCGCATCGACTCGTAGGTCTTCACCTCCCCGATGCGTGCGACGCGCACGTGGTGGGCGTCACTGAGACGCACGGCCGTGTTCACGAACCGCACCGAGCCACCACGACCCCGACGTTTGAACGTGGGGAACTTTGCCGCGCCCTTCCTCCAGTTGGTGAAGGCCCGCGAGAGACGCTGGGCGGCGTCGTTGTAGGTGGACGACCCGTTCGCAGCCCACCACGGGGCCAACTCGTCGCGTTTCGCGGCCCAGAGATAGAGCAGGTCGAAGTGACTGGTGCCGAGGTAGTCCTCTTTGGCGACGTCCTCACCGGCTTCCTTGCGGGCCCGGTTCTCATCCCAGTTGGCCTTCACGAGACCGAACAGGGCGTTATAGGCGAACCGTGAGCCCCCGATGTGGCTGGCCAAGAGGTTGGCCTGTTCGGGTGAGGGGTCGATCGCGAAGCGGTAGGCCTGGGTGATTGTGGTCAGCGCTGGTGAGGAATCGACGGTGGCCACGGGTGCAGTATCGGTCCCGAGTGTGACATTGGCCTTACGCCTTTACCAACGGAGATTGCCGAAGGGGTTCGGTTCATAGACCCTTCCTTCGGTTCACCTTTAGTAACCATGTCCAGTGTGGCCGCCCTCATTTAAAAAGACCTGTGCAGAACCTGGGTAACGCCTGAAACCTAGAGCAATACGGGTAGGGATTGCCAGGCATCCCCCAATTGCTTAGCCGACCCAGTCCTCGGTGAGCCCACCGGCTCCATCGGGGCGAAAGACGGGAATCGCCCCGAGGGCTTGGACCATCGCCGCATCGTCACCCAGTGACGAGCGCCACAGGGACGCCTCGGTCACCAGCGTTCCGATCGCGGCCACGTCGGCGTCGATCCGGCGAAGCAGCCGTAGGGCCGCGCCGGTCGACGCGCCCGTCGAGATCACGTCGTCGACGATGGCGACGCGCTTGCCCGCCACGTCGGCGATCCTCGCGCGGTCGAACAGGAGCCGCTGGTCGGCGTCGGTGGTGATCGAGCGCACCGACTCGGTCACGGCGTCAGCCAAGTGGATCTTGGGCGTCTTGTGCAAGATCACGTACTGGTCGAGTCCGAGGTGCCGCGTGACCTCGACCGCGAGGGGAATGCCCATCGTCGCGACGGTGGCCACGATGTCGACGTCGTGGGGACGAAGCAGTTCCGCCAGTTCCTCGCCAGCTCGCGACATGAACCGCACGCCCATGTCGACGGTGATCAAGAGCGCCAGCGACAACTCGCCCGACAGTGCAACCACTGGCAACGAGACCCGCTGGGAACCGATCTCCACCTCGTACGTGCGCCGTTCCACCGTGGTCGAGCATACTGAGCCCATGACCACCGCCCCGACACCGCTCGACCTCGACCTCGCCCGACGCATGCTCACCACCGCCATCGACGAGGCGGTGCGCGGTCGCGACGAGGGCGGCATCCCCATCGGCGCCGCGCTCTTCACGCGGTCCGGCGAGCTCCTCGGCGCCGGGCACAATCGACGGGTCCAAGAAGACGACGCGTCGGTGCACGCCGAGACCGACGCCTTCCGCCGCGCGGGCCGCCGCCGGGGTTACCGTGACACGGTCATGGTCACGACGCTCTCGCCGTGCTGGTACTGCTCGGGGCTGGTGCGTCAGTTCAACATCGGCGCCGTGGTGATCGGCGAGTCGACCAACTTCTCGGGCGGCCACGAGTGGCTCGCCGAACTCGGTGTCGAGGTGATCGTGCTCGACGATCCGACCTGCACCGAGTTGCTCAGCGCCTTCATCCACGACCACGCCCAACTCTGGAACGAGGACATCGGTGAGTAGCTAGCGAACGGGCGGCCCGAAGAGTCGGTCGCCCGCGTCGCCGAGCCCGGGCGTGATGTAGCCGGTGTTGGTGAGCTCTTCGTCGAGCGCGGCGGCCACGATGGTCACGTCGGGGTGGCGCGAGAGCACGAACTCGACGCCCGGTCGGGCGGCGATCAGGCACAGCACGGTCGTGTCGGTCGCACCGCGCGCGGCCAGCATGGTGAGAACGGTGTCGAGCGAGCCGCCGGTCGCGAGCATCGGATCACAGATCACCACGTGCGCGCCGACCAGGGAATCGGGCAGGCCGTCCAGGTAGACGTCGGGCAGCAGGGTCGTCTCGTTGCGGCGCAGGCCCACGAGGCACACGCGCGTGTGGGGCAGCACCTCTTGGACCGCCGGGCTCATCCCGAGGCCCGCGCGCAGGATCGGCACGATGACGTACTCGGTGTCGACCTTCACCGCCGGCGCGCCCGACGTGACGGGCGTGTCGACCGTGGTCGGCGTGGTCGGCGTGTCTCGGAAGGCCTCGTAGGCGACGAAGCGCGAGATCTCGCGAGCGAGGCGCAAGAAGTCGGCGTTAGACGTGGCGCTGTCGCGCAACTGGCGAACCTTGTCGGCGACGATGGGGTGATTGACGACGAGTGGCGTGGGCACGACGTCACCTTACGTCGCGCGACGAACGCACGTCGGCTTCCGGGGGCAGTGCGCCCGATGGTGCCCGGTACGATGCCTCAGTGACCTTGGATGCGCGTGGCTCGATCGAAACCGATCGGGCCGAGAGCGATCCGCTGGGCGGGGTCTACTCGAGCTACCCCGGCCCGAGCGCCCAGATCTCGCGCGATCCGGCGCTGCCGTGGTGGCGTCGTGTGCTGCCGGTCATCGCGTCGCACCGCTACACGTTCGCCCTCGCGATCAGCCTCTCCTTCATCAGTCTCGTCTTCCAGACCCTGGTGCCCCAACTGCTTAACAACGCGATCGACCACTCCCTCGTCGCCCATTCCGCCGCCCTGTCCACCGCCGTCGTCGAGGTACTGGTCGTCGGTCTGATCGCCGGGATCACCGGCATCGTGTCGCGCCAGTACGTCTTTACGACCGCCTACAACGTCGAGGCCGACCTGCGCTCGCTCATCTACGAGCACCTCGCCTGGCTCTCCTTCAGCTTCTACGACCAGGTCCAGTCAGGTCAGCTGATCAGCCGGGCCAACAGCGACATCCGCAGCGTGCAGATGTACTCGACCTTCGCGCCGCTCATCGTCGTACAGAGCTTCATCGGCGTGATCGCCTTTGGCTTCATGCTCTCGATCAACGTCGTCCTGGCACTCATCGCGATGATCGTGATGCCGATCCTGTACTTCGTCGGGATCAAGATGCGCCGGGTCATGTTCCCGATCTCCTGGATCACCCAGGCCCGCCTCGCCGACGTGGCGACCATCGTCGACGAGAACGTGAACGGCGTTCGCGTCGTGAAGTCCTTCGCCCAGGAGGAGGCCGAGGTCAACCGGCTGGCGAACGCCGCCGAGCGCGTGGCGTGGGCCTACATCAAAGACGCCCAGCTGCGCGCCATCTGGTCCCCGTGGGTGCAGAACCTCCCCCAGCTCGGGCTCGCCCTGGTGCTCGTCTTCGGTGGCTGGATGGTCATCGACGGGCACCTCGGCATCGGCGCGATCCTCGCCTTCAACGCCTACCTCTTGATGCTCCAGGCGCCCTTCATGATGCTCGGCCAGCTCGTCATGATGGGCCAGCGCGCCAAGGCCAGCGCCGAGCGGATCTTCGAGATCCTCGACGAGAACCCCACGGTCACCGAGCGGCCCGGGGCCTACGACCTGGTGGACGTGGCCGGGCGCATCGAGTTCGACCACGTGAGCTTCCACTACGGCGACGGGCCGGAGGTCCTGCGCGACTTCAGCGCCGTTATCGAGCCCGGCGAGACGGTCGCGGTGGTCGGTCGCACGGGCTCGGGCAAGTCCACGGTCGCCCGCCTGCTCACGCGGTTCTACGACGCGACCGACGGCGCCGTGCGCATCGACGGCCACGACGTCACCGACCTCACGCTGCACTCGCTGCGCACTGCGGTCGGCGTGGTGATGGACGAGCCGTTCCTCTTCTCGATCTCGATCCGCGACAACATCGCCTACGGCCGGCCCAACGCGTCGATCGACGAGGTCATCGCCGCGGCTGAGGCGGCCAACGCGGCCGAGTTCATCGAACGGCTGCCCCACGGCTACGACACGGTGGTGGGCGAACGGGGCTACACCCTCTCGGGCGGCCAGCGCCAGCGCATCGCCATCGCGCGCACCCTGCTCGTCAACCCGCCGGTGCTGATCCTCGACGACGCGACCAGTGCGATCGACGTGCACGTCGAGGCGGGGATCCACGAGGCGCTCGCGCACCTGCTCGAACGGCGCACCACCATCGTCATCGCCCATCGCGTCTCCACGATCGCTCTCGCGAAGCGCGTGCTCGTGCTCGACGACGGGCGCATTGTGGCCTCGGGCACCCACGAGGCCCTGCTCGCGACCACGCCGCTCTACGCCCAGATCCTCGCCCAGGCCACGAGAGTGGGCGACTGATGGCCTGGGGCGGTGGGTTCGTGGGTGGCGGGTTCGGTGGCGGTGGACACCGCAGCGCCACGGACAACGGCCTGCCGTTCGGGGGGATCCCGAGTGAGCTGATGGACGAGGCGACCAAGCTGCTCGCCACCGAGCCGGTCCACGAGCCCGCGAACCTCACCTTCACCCAGCGCCCCTCGGCGGGCGAACGCCAGCAGCTCAGCCTCGCGCGACTGGTCGGTCGCTACCCGCGCTACCTCTACGGCGGCTCACTGCTCGTGATCGCGATCAGCCTGGTCCTGCAGGCCGGCCCCAAGCTCACCGAGTACGCGATCAACAACGGCATGGTCCCGGGCCACCACTCGCTCACGGTGGTCGTCGTCTGTGGCGCGATCTACCTGGTCCTCGCGCTCGCGAGCGCCTTCCTCCAGCGCGCCCAGGTGGACGTCACGGGTCGTCTCGCCTCGCGGGTCATGCACGACCTGCGCATCCGGGTGTTCACCCACCTCCAACGGCTCAGCCTCGGTTTCTTCACCGAGGAGAAGGCCGGCGTCCTGATGAGCCGCATGACCAGTGACATCGAGAACCTCCAGCAGCTGGTCCAGGACGGCATCAGCCAGTTCGCCGTCCAGGGACTGACCATGGTCGTGATCACGGTGATCCTGTTCGCGACGAACGTCGCCCTGGCGACCTGGACCGTGCTGCTCGTGGTGCCCCTGCTATTCGTCTTTTCCATCTGGTTCCACCAGGCGAGCGAGCGCGGCTACCTGCGCACCCGCGACCGGATCGCCAACGTGCTCGCCGACCTGTCCGAGTCGCTCTACGGCATCCGCGTCGTCACCGCCAACAACCGCCAGCGCCGCAACATCCGCAACCACCGCCACGTCGTGGGCGCCTACCGCGACGCCAACCTCTACACCGGCCGGGTGAGCAGCATCTACGGTCCGTCCACCGTGATGATCGGCATCCTCGGCCAGGGGCTCCTGCTCGCGATCGGCGGGCGGCTCGTGCTCGAGCACCAGCTCACCATCGGCGCCCTGATCGCCTTCTTCCTCTACCTCAACCGGTTCTTCTCGCCGATCCAGCTGCTCGTCCAGCAGTACAACGCGCTCCAGCAGGGCCGCTCCTCGATCACGCGCCTGCGCGGACTGCTCGAGACGGCACCGAGCGTCGACGAGGACGAGCACGCCACGACCCTCGGTCCGGTCGAGGGGCGGATCACGTTCGAACACGTGAGCTTCGGCTACGACCCCGACCGGCCGGTGCTGACCGACGTCAACCTGGAGATCGCGGCCGGCGAGTCGATCGCCTTCGTCGGCCCGACCGGCGCGGGCAAGTCCACGATCGCCAAGTTGGCGAACCGCTTCTATGACCCGACGTCGGGTCGGGTGCTGATCGACGGCGTCGACGTGCGCACGGTCACCCTGCACTCGCTGCGCTCCCAGGTCGGCGTCGTGCCCCAGGAGCCCTTCCTCTTCGCCGGCTCGATCCGCACCAACCTCGCCTTCGGCCGCCCCGACGCCACCGACGCCCAGATCGAGCGGGCGATCGACGTGGTGGGGCTGCGCGAGCTCGTCGACCGACTGCCCGACGGTATCGACGCCGAGGTCCACGAACGCGGCCAGACGCTGTCGGCTGGCGAGCGCCAGCTGCTGGCGCTCGCGCGCGCCTTCCTCGCCGCGCCGCGGATCCTGATCCTGGACGAGGCCACCTCCTCGCTTGACCTGCAGAGCGAGACGATCGTCGAGCGGGCCCTCGACCGAATACTCGAGGGCCGCTCGGCCATCCTCATCGCGCACCGGCTCACCACGGCCCAGCGCGCAGATCGCATCGTGGTCGTCGACCACGGGGGCATCGTCGAGTCCGGCACGCCGAGCGAGCTCCTCGCGGCCGGCGGCGCCTACGCGACGATGTACGCGTCCTGGCTCGCCTCGGGCGGGCGCGACGCCAGCCGGTAAGCCGACTAGTCGACCATCGAGCGCACGGCCTCGATCAACGTGGCCGCGCTCTGTCCCGGCTGGGGCAGGGGGTGCACTTGTAGGTGGGTGACCCCCGCCTCGGCGAAGGCCGCCACTCGGTCGGCGACGTAGCTCGCCGGGCCGCAGAGCGTGGTCAGCTCGAGGAACTCGGCCGGCACGGCCGCCTCGGCCTCGCGCTTCTTGCCCGCCAGGTAGAGGTCCTGGATCTCGGCCGCCTCGCGCTCAAAGCCGTAGCGCACGGCGAGCTCGTTGTAGAAGTTCTTGCCCTTGGCCCCCATGCCGCCGACGTAGAGTGCCACCATCGAGCGCTGCAGGTCACGCAACGCGACGATCTCGTCACCCTCGCCGATGGCGAGCAGACCGCCCGCGGTGATCATCAGGTCCCCGAGCGCGGGGTCGCGCTTGGCGCGCCCCGCCGCCAGCGCGTCGCCCCACACGTCAGAGGCGCGCTCGGGGATGAACAGGATCGGGATCCAGCCGTCGGCGACCTCGGCCGTGAGCGAGACGTTCTTCTCGCCGAGTGACGCGATCCACACCGGGATCGACGGGCGCACGGGGTGCGCGATGATCTTGAGCGGCTTGCCCAGTCCCGTGCCCAGCTCCGGCGCGAGGGGCATCCGGTAGTGCTTGCCCTGGTGCTCGAGGGGCGCCTCGCGGCGCCAGACGTCACGACAGATCGAGACGATCTCGCGGGTGCGCCCGAGGGGGTCGGTGTAGGGCACGCCGTGGAACCCCTCGATGACCTGGGGCCCCGAGGCCCCCAGACCGAGGTGGAAGCGCCCGTCGGACAGGGCATCGATGCCCGCCGCGGTCATCGCGATCAAGGTCGGGGTGCGGGTGTAGATCGGCAGGATCGCGGCGCCGATCTCGACGCGCTCGGTGAGCGCGGCGAGGTAGCCCATCAGGGACGGACTGTCGAAGCCGTAGGCCTCGGCGACCCAGACGAGATCGAGTCCCGCCCGTTCCATGTCGACCACGTCTTGCGCGGCCTGCTTGAACCCGCCCGCGTAGCTCAGCATGGTGGAGATCTTCACGGCCCGTCCCTTCGCTCTGAAGGTCAGCGTACCGGACCGTGACGTCGCGGCCCGGGTTGGGTGTCCTACGCTGGTACCGAGGGCACCAACGCTCTCACTGAGAGCAAAGGCTGGTGACAACGTGGTCACGCGTCCCAACGAAACACCCCCACACGAGTTCAATCCGTGGCTACGGGTGGTGTCACTGATCGAGGAGGCCGGGCAGTTGCTCGGACTGCACGACGACATGATCGCCAGGATCGTCACCCCCGAGCGAATCCTCGAAGTCGCCGTGCCCGTTCGCATGGACGACGGCGAGGTGCGGATGTTCACCGGCTGGCGAATCCAGCACGACACCTCGCGCGGCCCCGGCAAGGGCGGCATCCGCTTCCACCCGAGCGTGAACGCCGACGAGATCGCCGCGCTGTCGGCCGACATGTCGATCAAGTGCGCCGTCGTGAACATCCCCTACGGCGGGGCCAAGGGCGGCGTGCGCGTCGACCCGACCCAGTTGTCGCGTTCGGAGCTCGAGCGGCTCACGCGCCGCTACGCCTTCTCGATCGCGCCGATGATCGGACCCGACCGCGACATCCCCGCTCCCGACATCAACACCGACTTCCAGGTGATGAGCTGGATCATGGACACGGTGTCGATGCTGCGCGGCCACAACACGCCCGGCGTCGTCACCGGCAAGCCGCTGTCGATCGGCGGCAGCCTCGGTCACGCCGGCGCCACGTCGCTCGGCGTGACCATTGTCACCACGGCACTCCTGCAGCGCATGGGCCGCATGGCCAACGAGCAGCGCGTCGTGATCCAGGGCTACGGCAAGGTCGGCGCGCCGCTGGTGAAGCTGCTGAGCGACCGCGGCATGAAGGTCGTCGGCATCGCCGACGTCCGCGGCGCCATCCACGTGCCCGACGGGATCAACCCGGGACTGATGGCCAAGCACTTCGCCGAGGCCGGCACGGTCGTCGGCTACCCCGGCAGCGAGACGGTTCCCTCCGAGGAACTCTTCACCCTGCCGAGCGACATCGCCATCCCGGCGGCCCTCGGTGGCGTCATCACCGAGCAGGTCGCCGAGACGATGAGCGCCTCGATCATGGTCGAGGCCGCCAACGGTCCCACGACCGGTGAGGGCGCGGCGATCCTCGCCAACCGCAACGTGCCGGTGATCCCCGACGTCCTCGCCAACGCCGGCGGCGTCGTCGCCTCGTACTTCGAGTGGGCCCAGGACCTCCAGGGGTTCATGTGGGAGCCCGAGCTCTTCCAGCAGCGACTCGAGAAGACCATGAGCGACGCCTTCAACCACATCTGGAAGCGTCACCAGGAGTTGAACGTGACCCTGCGCGAGACGGCTATCGCCGTCGGCGTGGAGCGCATCGCCGAGGCGACCGAAGTCCGGGGCCTCTTCCCCTGATCACGCCCGATTCGACGAACGCCGACGCTGCGATTCCCGTCGCGGCGTCGGCGTTCGTCGTTTCAGACCGCCACCAGGACCCCGCGGCGACGGCGATAGCGTGACCTGGTGGCGACGACGTCGCCCGGTCCCCGGCGGGCCGTCCGACCAACGGAGCACGACATGAGCCCCTCAGCCAACCACCCCGAGTCCGGCGATCGAGAACGGGCCGGTCGAACGCCGTTCCCGGCCCGGGGCGCGAGTGCCGCCGCGGTGATGGCCGAGCTGTTCGAGCGCAAGACCGCCGACGCCGACTGGCAGCGCGGGCGCACCTTCAACCTCGTCTACCCGACGGGCCGGGCCGACGTCGATCGGGTCCTCACCGAGGCGAACAACGCCTACCTGTTCGAGAACGCCCTCAACCCGACGCGCTTCCCGAGTCTGGGCACGATGCAGGCCGAGGTACTCGAGATGGTCTCGTCGCTCGTCAACGCGCCCTCGCGCGCCGGTGCCGGCTTCACCGCCGGGGGCACCGAGTCGATCCTCATGTCGGTGCTCGTCAGTCGCGAGCGGGGCCGCGTCGAGCGAGGGATCACCCAGCCCAACATCGTCTTCCCCTCCTCCGCCCACCCCGCCTTCGCCAAGGCCGCCTACTACCTCGGCCTCGAGGCGCGCTCGACGTCGCTAAACGACGGATTCACCGCGGACGTCGACGACCTCTTCGAGCACGTCGACGCGAACACGGTGCTGATCGTGGGCTCGGCCTACGGCTTCCCCCACGGCGTCATCGACCCCATCGAGGAGCTCAGCAGCCGCGCCCTCGAGCGCGGCGTCCCGTTCCACTCCGACACCTGCATCGGCAGCTTCGTGCTGCCCTTCATGGAGCGGCTCGGCTACGAGATCCCCCCGTTCGACTTCCGCCTGCCCGGGGTCACCCAGATGTCCTGTGACATCCACAAGTACGGCTACGTCACCAAGGGCGCGTCGGTGATCGTCTACCGCGACGCCGAGTGGCTCACGCACCAGGTCTTTGACTACGACGTGTGGCCGCCCGGGCGCTACCGCAACGCCTCGGTCGCCGGCGCGCGCGCGGCGAGCCCGGTGGCGGCCTCGTGGGCGCTGCTCAGGTACCTCGGCGAGGACGGCTACACCGAGATCATGCGCGGCCTACTCGAGACCACGCGTCGCCTACGCGAGGGGGTGTGCGCCCTGCCGGGCCTGGCGATCCTCGGCGACTCGATCGGCCCCCTGATGTCCTTCACCTCGACGCGCGACGACATCTTCTCAATCGCCGACGTCATGGACGAGCGCGGGTGGCACCTCAATCGCGTCCATAATCCCTCGGGCGTGCAGATGATGATCGCGCCGATCCACGGCGCCCACGTCGAGGAGTTCCTCGCCGACCTCGCCGGGGCCGTCGAGCACCACGGCACCGCCCGCTCGACGATGGTGGGCTACACCTGATCGGCGCCATTGCCGCGCCCCGATACGCTGAATCCATGCCCGTGACGTCGCCGCCCCGTCTCGTGCTGGTGCGCCACGGCGAGACGACGTGGAACCACGCCGCGCTCATCCAGGGTCACACTGACGACGCGACGCTCACCGAGCGAGGCCTGATCCAAGCCGCCGAGGCCGCCGCCGTCCTGGCGTCGTTCGCCTTTGACGTCGTCCTCACGAGCGACCTGCGCCGCGCGCGCGACACGGCCGAGATCCTCGCTCGGGGCCGTGGGCTCGCGGTCGTGGCGACGCCGGCGCTGCGCGAGCGCTCCTACGGCGCCTACGAAGGCCGCCCAGCCAGCGACCTCCCCGTCTCGGTCGCCGGCTGGGCGGGCGACCGGGTCGTCGACGCCGACGCGCGCCCGCCGGGCGGCGAGTCGCTCAATGACCTCTACGACCGCGCGGCGCGCTGGCTGGACGACCTGCGGCGCGACTACGCCGGCGCGCGGGTGCTCGCGGTGACCCACGGCGGGACACTGCGCGCCATCCGCGCCGCGTGCGCGGCCACGCCCTTCGCGAAGACGGTGTGGTACCCGGTGGACAACGCCAGCGTGTGGACGGCCGACGTCAACGGCGACCCCCTCGCCTGAACCACGTCGCTGCGCCCGGCGCGCCGGTCCCGACCAACGGCGTCACAAAGGGTGCCCGGTCAGACCGGTCAGTACATCATTCGCGGGTCGGCGTAGTGTTTGAACTCGATCAGGTTGGCCGACGGGTCCTCGACGACGAAGGTCCGGTGGGCCTCGACGCGGCCCTCGAAGCGG
>JAKAFH010000053.1 GCA_021818025.1 Actinomycetes bacterium
GCGCCACGTCGAGCAGCTGGCCGACCGGCGAGGTCTGGGCGATGAGGTTGTTGCCGAAGCGGATGTACACGGGTCGACACGTGCCGAGGAAGTTCGTGTCGCGCAGCGCGATGGCCGCGCCGGGCGAGCCGCTCGACGGGCTGGCCTGCAAGACGGCGGCGACGTAGAAGGACTTGACGGCCCGTGCCCGCTGGCTGCCGTTGTTGCTGACGGTCTGGCCCGTGTAGGTCGTCGCGAGCGAGGTGCCGCCCGCGCTCGTCACCGTCACCGTCGCCTGATAGGAGCCGGCGTGCCGGTAGACGTGGCTGACGATCGGCGTCCGGGTGACCAGCGTCGTGCCGTCGCCGAAGTTCCAGGAGTACCGGCTGATCTTGCCGTCGGGCGAGGTCGAGGCCGACGCGTTGAAGGTCGTCTTCGCGCCCGCCGCGGCCGGGGTGATCTGCAGCCGGGCGGTCGGCGCCTGGTCGGACTTGATCGCGATGCCGTAAGACGCCGCCCCGACGTCGATCGGCTGCTCGGCGTGGATCGGGGACGTCGTCAGGTCGACGGGCGTGACGGTCGTGCCCGCGTCGGCGGTGTAGGCGGTCGTGCCGAGCGTATTGATGGCGATGCCGTCGGGCTGGCTGAGCGAACCCGTGGTGATCGATCGTCCGACGGTCGGCGGGCTGGTGCGCAGCACGATCGGCGTGATCGTGTTGTCGGCGTTGGCGGTGTAGGCCGTCTTGCCGTCGGGGGTGATCGCGATGCCGAGGGGCGAGGCTCCCAGCGCGATCGGCGTCCCGGCGACCGCGGGCCGGGCCCGCAGATCGATCGGGGTCACCTGGTTGCCGTTGGCGACGTACGCGGTGAGCGAGTCAGGGCTGATCGCGATGGCCTCGGGTCGGGCGCCAACCTGGATGGTCGAGACGGTGCGCGTGGCGGTCGCGATCAGACTGACGGAGTTCGCCTCGGAGTTCGACACGCAGACGTAGTTGCCGTCGGGACTCACGGCGATGCTCCACGGTCCGGCGCCGACGGGAATCGGCCGCTCCGCGGTGGCGGGCCTCGTGGTGAGGTTGATGGGCGTCACGGTGTTCGAGTTGAAGTTGGTGACGTAGGCGACGTCGCCGTTGGGCGCGATGGCGATCGCGGCCGGGGCGCTGCCGACGTGAATCGGAATGCCGACGGTCGCGGGGGACGTCGAGAGATCGATGGGGCTCACGGTGTCACTGAGCGAGTTGGTCACGTAGGCGTACGACCCGTTCGGGGTGATCGCGATGCCGAGGGGGCCCTGGAACGGGTGCGTGGTGCTCTTGATCACCGTCACCGCGTGGGTCATGGCGTTGATCGCGCTGACCGCGTTGACGTTGAGGTTCGTGACGAGGATCGTCCCCGCGTTCAGCGGGCCAGTCGCCGCCGACGCCGACCCCGCCGCGACCGCCACCCCGAGCAGTGGCGCGACGACGAGCATCGCGAGCCACCGGTTGCGTCGTCGTCCCCGATCGGTGCCCCGGCGCCGTGTTTGCAGACCCGGCCGCGCCATCGTTGGCTACTGCGCAGTCAGTGTCGCCACCACGCGCCGGTTGAGCGCGCGGCTCGACGGGGTGGTGTTCAAGGTCACCAGCTCGATGGTGACCCCCGGGGCGATCGTGACGGTCACGCCGCGCACCTTCAGCCGAGCCAGGTCGAACTGCAAACGCTGGCTGACCGCGAGGGAGCGCTCTCGGATGATGAGCGAGTCCATGGCGGGGGTGAAGACGTTGTCCGTGTAGCCGGTCAGGGTCACCGCCGTGTAGTGCACGCGCCGGATGAAGAGGGCCAATCGCCAAATCTGGGCAATGAGGGGCTTGGTCAGGGCGTGTGACGCCTCGGCGAAGGGCTTGATGGCCACGTCCCGCGGCCGCGGCAACTTCGGCGCCGGCTTGGCCGGCTTGGTCGGCTTGGTCGGCTTGGTCGGCGACACCTTGATCACGATCGGCGGTGGCGGCGTGACCGTCGGTGGCGTCACCACGGGCGGCGGCGGCGGTGGTGGTGGTGGCGGCGGTGGTGGTGGCGGTGGTGGTGGCGGCGGCGCTTGGACGGTGAGGGTGAAGGTGACCGGCGTCGCCGCGGCGAGGGTCGGGGTCGCGGGAGCACTGATCGTGATCACGCAACTGCCTTCGGCCAGGTTGCTGATCAGCCCCGAAGCGTCGACCACGCACGTCGAGCTCGACGTCGCGTAGGCGATCGTCCCGGCGCCCGAGTCAGTGGCGTGAATTTGGTACGACGACGCCGACCCGTACTGCACGTACGTTGGGTTGGGGTTCGACACCGAGATCGTCTGGGGCGCGAGCGCCGAGGTGACCGACTCCTGGACCAGGGGTGCGGGGGCGTAGGAGCCGTTCCCGGACTGGTTCGCGTCGATGACACAGGTGCCGGCCGGCGCCGTCAAGGTAACGGTACCGTTGGCACTGATCGTGCAGCCCGAGGTGGAGGCCGAGTCGATCGTGAGACTGACGGGCAGTCCCGACGTCGCAGTGGCGCCGAGCGTGAAGGTCGAACCCACGAGGGGCGACGGCGGCGGCGTGCTCGAGAAGGAGATCGTCTGGGTCGCGAGCGCTGAGGTGACCGACTCCTGGACCTGGGGCGCAGGGGCGTAGTAGCTGTCCCCGGACTGGTTCGCGTCGATGACGCAGGTGCCAGCAGATGGCGACAGGGTCACCACCCCCTTCGAATCGATCGTGCAGCCCGAGGTGGAGGCCGAGTCGATCGAGAGCGTGACGGGTAGTCCCGAGGTCGCTTGAGCGATGGCCGTGAAGGTCGAACCCACGGGGAGTGGCGTCGACGGCGTGCTCGCGAAGGTGATCGACTGGGACATCGGCAGCACCGTCAGGGTCAAGGTGCCGGTCGATCCCGTGGCGTTGCCGTCGCCGCCACCCTGGCCCTGGTCCTTGTCGACACTCGTCGTGGTGGCGGTGATGACGCACGTGCCGGGTCGGCTGTAGGTAACGAGTGCATCCGCGCTCGACGACGACAGCGTGCAGCCGGCTGACCCGGTGGTGGCGGAGTAGGCGAATGTCGCCGAGGAATCGTTCGGGTCGGTGGCGGAAACGAGGTACGTAGGTGACGACGAGCTGTAGACGGTTGACGCCGCGTAACTCCCGTTGCTGCCGGTCGCGCCCTGGAACACCACTGAGCTCGTCGTTGCCGAGGCGGGTGCGGCGGCGACGAGCATTGTGGCCAGTGGCACGAGACCCACCAGCGCGACGAGACCGCTGCGACGAAGTCCTGCCAGCGTCCTTCGGATGCCGCTTCGAATGACCATGCCACTCACCCCAACCAAGTCCCGCTCGATGGTGGTGTCACAACGTAGGCACAACGCAGTGACAACAATGAATGGGACGATAGCGATGCTGCTGCTTATCGGCCCTTGTCAAGAGCGGTGAAACTATGGGGATACTCAGCGTTGGGCGTTTCCCGTGTCGCCTCACAGGAACCGAATTCGAATCGTCGAGATGCCGCCCATCGCGTCGCGAATTCGTGCGTCGCGCACCGCCACTAATCACCAAGCGGGACACCGGGTTTGGCGACCACGGATCGGCGAGTCGCCGGCTGCCGACGGCGAGAGCACTACCTCGACATCGATCGACGAGACCAAGAATGCTCTCAGAAAACACGCCGCGATGTACGTAGATTCGCCTCTGAACAATGAGATCGGAAGCGAACAAGGGGCCCCACGGCGGCGTCGTCTTCGGGGGGTGACTGTCGCCACCATCTCGACGCTGCATCATGAACAGAATGGATCGCCTGGCCACCCCGTCGTCACGACCACCCTGCCGTCGACTCGACGCCTGCAAGGAGTTGCGATGACTCAGTCAATCTCTCTCGCCGACACGCCGCTCGGCTACCAGCGCAGTGACGAACTGCACGAGGAGTTCCTCGCGGCCGCCGACAAGCTGCGCCAACTCGACGGCTGGCCGAATCCGAACACCGGTGGTGCTCTGGAACTGCGCGCCGACCTCGCCCTCGAGGGTGGCGGCGTGAAGGGCATCGGACTCGTGGGGGCGGTGCTCGCACTCGACGAGGCGGGCTACCGCTTCCATCGAATCGCGGGGACCAGTGCCGGCGCAGTCACCGCGAGCGTGGTCGCCGGCATCGTCCAGTCGGGGGGCGACATGCTGACGCTTCGTTCGACGCTGCAGTCGCTCGACTTCCGTCAGTTCATGCCCGAGGGAAAGCTCCACGAGATGGTCGACCACTCAGCGGGCCGCTTCGCCAAGGTCGTCACCGACGCGGCCCTCCTGACACGGCGTGAGGGGCTCTACTCGGGCGACTACCTCGACCAGTGGCTCGGACCGGTCTTGCACGGCCAGTTGGGCATCAAGACCTTCGGCGATCTCGCCCTCACCGAGGACGATGACCCCGAGCTCGCAGGTGTCTCGGGCCGCCAGTACCGACTCGTGGTCTACACCTCTGACCTCACCCGCGCGAGGCTCGCCTGCCTGCCCTTCGACTACGCGACCTACGGCGTGGACCCCGACGAACAGGATCCGGTTCGCGCGGTGCGGGCTTCGATGTCGGTCCCGTTCTACTTCGAACCCGTCCACTTTCAAGCCAAGGAAGCCACCGTGGCCGTCGAGACGCCAGGCGGCGCCTCCGCGATGGTGCGGTTCCCGGCCGGCGAGCACACGTGGGTCGACGGCGCGCTACTGGCGAAGTTTCCGATCCACACCTTCGATCGCGTCGACGGCAAGGCGCCGCGGTGGCCGACGATCGGCGTCAAGCTCTCGCAGTTCAACGTCGACTACCCGACCGCCAACTTCCGTGAGTCGGCGATCGCAGTGGCCGTTCGATGCCTGAAGACGATGATGAACGAGTGGGAGACGATCGCCTCGCATCATTCAACGGTGGGTCGAACCATCTTCGTCGACAACATCGGGCTGGGCGCGATGGACTTCGACCTTACGACGGAGAAGCACGACCAACTCTTTCTCAACGGTGTGGACGCAGCGACCAAGTTCGTCATCGAGGCGGCGAAGCGAGGCGGTGTGCCTCGACGATGAATCCATCGGCGACAGTTGACCGGCTGGCGTGGCTCCACCTTGTCGGTGGCGGCGAACGTGCGGTGGCCGGTGGGCGCCGAAGTATCCCCTAGAGGTAGCCCGGTTCCGGGTCGTGTGTCGGAGCCGATGGCACCGGCTGTGTCGGTGGTGTCGGCGGCTCGGCCTGGCCGGCCACGTGGCCGCCGAAGGTGGCCGCGAGCTCCTGGCCGACGACGTGCACGAGCGCGGCGACGGTCTCGATCGCGGGACGGAGCCCTTCGAGCTCGGCGGTGTCGACGAACTCGCTGGCGACTGCCACGGCGTCACCGGCGAACCAGGCGCGCGCACCGTGGATCTTCGAATTGACGCTGTTCACCGCTTCAAGCAGCTGGGGTGACGCCGTGAGCCCGAGCAGCGCCGGACCGAAGACCGAGACCACGCCTTCGCGTTCCATCGCGCGAACGTAGACCACCCCCTCACCGATCCGCAGCGGCCAGTCGCCGTCGCTGTCGCGCTCGACGGTCTCGACCTGGAAGATTCGCTGCAGGGCGTTGCCGACGCGATCGACGAGCGGCGCCGGCGCGGGCTTGTGCTGAATGCCGAGGCCCGGCAACAGGATCACGTCGCCGGACTTGTTCGAGGCCACGTAGACGAGCGAGTGGGGATGAGTGACGCCGAAGGTCTCTCGCAGCGTGGCCACCGCGAATCGCGCGATCTCGGGCGCCTCATCGGGCTTGAACTCGCGCCACCAGTTGGCCGACTTGGTCTCAGGATGATCGGACGGTGGGTTCCATCCCAGCGTGGTCAGGCGCTCGTCGCCCCACTCCCCGAGCTGCTTCCACTCGGGGAGGAAGAGGCTCGCCACCGCCTCAGCGCGGTAGCCGTCGGGGCCCTTGGACAGGACCTGGACGTAGTAGGGATCGTCGTCGCGAGTCTCGAGCACGACGAAGAAGCCCGGCTCGAGCGCCGGCAGTGACTGGGCGATCTGATTGCGCGTGCGCGTCCACTCCGACTCGGTCGCTGCGCGGCGACCCGCCACGGTCGGCTTGGTCATCTCGGCACCCCCTGTGGTCCGTCCACCCCCATCATTCACGCTCCAGCCACCTCGCGTCGGTCACTGCCGCGAACGCCGTACAGCCCGTCGATCGAAACTCCACCAGCGATCGGCAAACGCTGTCGCGTCAGTGTCGCAACCGCCCTCGCGGTGCGTGGCCGTGCGGCGCGTGCGCGTGCTCGCGCGCCAGCACCAGTGCCAACGCGACGAAGAGCACACCCGTGATGAGCGTCACCAGCGGTGCGCGTACCTGGCCCGGGAAGAGCCGGATGATGAGCCACGGCACGTTCACGAGCAGTCCGACGGCGCCGATCACCGACTCCCCGAGTTCGCCCGGACGTGCACCGAGCGTGAGCAGTCCGACGGCCGTCACCAGTCCCGCGATCGGTGCCCGATCCGGGTACTCGCCGGCGATGATCGCGGCACCGCCCAGCATCGACAGCGATCCCACCCATCGCGTGAGCCGCTCCGCCCGCATCGGCATCGTGGCGCCGACGAGCAGGCCGCTCGCGCCGACCAGCCAGACGAGGCCACCCGTGACGAGGCCGGCCCGTTCGGCGAAGTAGCTCAGCGTCACCGGCGCCGACTGGGCGATGACCACGGTGCCCGTGACGGCGAGCAGGATCGCGTCAGCCCTCGCGGGAACCACTCGCGGCGAGGCCGCCACCGCGAGCAGCGCCACGGCGCCAACTAGGTTCAGGAGGCCACCGGGTCCGGTGCTGTGGTTGAGCAGCATGATGGCCGCCACGAGCAGGGCGAACGCGCCGACGATCTCGGCGACGATTCGCGTTGGCACGAGGCGACCGATCGACAGCGCGAGTACGATGGCGGCGCCGACCCACACGCCCACCGACATCCACGTCGGAGTGCCGACGAGTCGCGAGACCGCACCAAGGGCGACCACGCCCGCGCCGAGCGTCGTCATCTCCTGGATGGGACGGAAGCGGCCACGCCACAGGGCAAGGTTCAGAACGCCGACGACGAGTGCCGTGACGAGGACGACGACCTCGGCCCGTGGCGCAGGGCTCGCGACGGCTCTCGTCGCGACGAAGGCGAAGAGTCCGGCGGCGGCGGTGCTCGCCAGCCACAGGAACCAGCGCAGTCGTTGCCACGATGCGCCGGCGGCTTCGGCTACTCGGCCACCACCGAGACCCAGCGCGAGGGCCAGGACGCCACTGCCGACGAGGCGGACCGGCGTGTTGAGGTTCGCCCAGTACCGGGCGACGATCAGCCCGAGGCCCACGACGGCGAGGATGCCGCCAACGTAGCCCACGGTCTCGGCGACGACCGCGGACCGCGAGGCGCGCGGTGGCACGGGCTCGCGAACTTCGAGGCGGGTGATCGCCGCGGCTTGGTCGTCCGTGATGATGCCAGCGCGGCGCCAGCGCTCGAGCTGGCGCGCGAGCGAACCGCGCTGGGTCGCCGGAACGACCGCCGGTGCGGACGTCGCTGTCGCTCGGTCCGCGTCGGATGGGTCGAACGGCGACTCCTCGGGAGTCCTGGACGCCCCGCGCCAGGGCCGTCGAACCGCCAGTGTCGCAAACAGGGCGATGATCACAAGCAGGAGCAGGCTTCGAGACATCGGTGGCCTCCTTCCTCGAGGCCCTACTTGAACGGTACCATCACGATCTTGAACATGTCAGGGTGGCGTCGCGACGCTGACCGTGCATCGACCCTCGTGCGACAGTTTTCTCCGCCCACCGTTCGAACTGCCCGGGCCTTCCTCGGCGGTGCTCCACGACGAGTCGCGCAGTCGGGTGTGACCGGGCGAGCCCGACAACGCTCGCATCGACGCCGACTCCTCGGGGCCAGCGTCGCGTCGGGGACTCGAGTCAGTCTTTCAGGGTGCTGTATTTGAATGCTCGGTAGAGCGGGCAGAAGCCAGTCAGAGCCGTGAAGGCCAGCACCACTGCGAGGATCCACAAGATGATGCCGCCGACACTCGACGAGCCAGCCGCAATGGCGAACACTGCCGCCGCGACCGCCAATACACCGCGCAGCCAACGGTCCCACGCTGCTTCGTTTCTCATAGAGACCTCCTTGTTCTTGCATTCATGATACCCCCGGGGGTATAAACACGGCTAGGGACATTGGTCCTTGGGCGGCCGTTGGCACCGAGGCGACCCGAAGGTCCGACGGTCACGGTTGAGGCGTCTCGTGATCGAAGTCGACTACACCCGCGGGCGAGGCAGCGGTGCGTCGGCGCCTGCGGACGTGTGGTCCATCGACGACGAGGCGAGGGGGTGGCGTTGGCACGATGGTAGGGCGACTGCCCCGCAGTTGGCCCGAGTTCTCGTCAGCCGATTCGACAACGGCATCCCTGGTCATAAGGTGAAAATTGCGGCGCTTCGGATAGGGCCAAAAGACCCTGGTGGCGCTCGGGGCCGCTACCTAGATTCGAAGTGGCGACGTGGGGCCGTATCGATGAGCCCATGGGGGTTGTCGATGCTCCGCGGCGCCACAGCGGCATGGCGCAGGGTATTTCGCAGCGGCTCGTGGGAGCCGTCCCGGGAATCGGCGTCACGTGACGGGGCCGACTCGTCCAAACGACGAGACATACAGGGGCCCGTGCCGAAGTGAGTTTTCGCGTCCGGGCTCGGAACTGGTGGTATGCGGCCACGGGCGTCTCACCCCAGCCTGACGGCAATCGGGTCGACGTGGGCGGCGTGACCGGATTCCTCGGAGAGGGGAGCGGAACATGAAGTTCAGGAATTCCTTTATCAGCCTGGTCAGTCTGATTGTGGTGGCTGGCGTCACGGTGATCGGCACGGCGCCCGCCTCAGCGGGTAAGGCGGCCAAGACCATTGCGTTCGCCAGTGCCAACTACAACGTCACGGAGGGCGACACCGCGGCAATCACCATCACCCGTTCGGTGAGCCACGGACCCGCCAGCGTGGCGTTCGCAACCAGCGATGGCACCGCGGGCTCAAGTCACTACGGGTCAGTCACGACGACTGTTTCGTTCAAGTCAGGACAGTCCACCGCCACCGCGAGCGTGACCTCGATCAAGGTCGGGGACGTTCCTTCGTCCGGGCTGACCGTCAATCTGACGCTGAGTTCCCCGAGTAGGAACTGGGCGCTCGGTAGCGCTAGTACGGCGACACTAACCATTTACCCGATGCCCGTGCCGATCGCGCCGACGGGCCTGAGCGCGACCGTTGTCACGGGCTTGACGATCCCCCACGTCGCACTGGCGTGGAACGCCTCGCCAACACAAGGCGTGTCCTCCTACAAGGTGTACAGCGCAACTACTGCTGGCGGACCATACAGCGTCGTTGGTAACACGGCAGCGACGAGTTATGACGTGACGCCCGCGCCGCGGGTACTCACGTACTTCGTAGTCGCGGCCTTCAACGACTACGGTGTGGGCTCCACCTACTCCAACGAGGTGTCGGCGCAGCCGCCGGTGATTGGTAGCGGACTGTACTGGTCCAACTTCAGCAACGGCACGATCATGGCGGCCAACCCGGACGGTACGGATGCGACGGCACTGGTCACGGGTGAGGCGGCCCCCTGGGGCGTGGCAGTGAACGCGACCAACGTATTCTGGACGAACGAGACGTCCTCGGGCACGATCATGCGGGCCAACCTTGACGGCTCCAATGTGACCACCCTCGTGACGGGCCAGAGCAATCCTTACGGCATTGCGATTGACGCCGGTCACATCTATTGGACCAACTACCTGTCTGGCACGGTCATGGAGTCCAGCCTCGATGGCGCAGATGTTGTCACGTTGGTCTCTGGCGAAAATGAGCCGACCGCGCTGGCCCTGGTAGGCAGCAAGTTGTACTGGACCGACGTCGCGAGCAATCGGATTAGAGAGTTCGACCTCGGTGGGACCACGGTGCAGACCGTGCTTGACAACGTAGGCGCCTATCCCTTCGCGCTGGCGGCCAACGCCACGTACCTCTACTGGGCGGTCACGGGTACAAACGGCGGCTCGGACGGCACGATCATGCGGGCCGACTTGAGCGGCTCGAACGTGACCACGCTGGCCTCGGGCCAGGCGCACCCGCAAGGCATTGCCGTAGGTTCGAACAACCTCTACTGGTCCAATGCCAATACGGCTTCAATCACCCGGGCCAGTTTGACGGGCGGATCGGCGACGACGGTGGTGTCGGGTCAGTCTTTGCCGGCCGGCCTAGCCGTGAGCTCATAGACGACGTCCAGGGTCGTTCGTCGTGGTCTTCGACCGTGACGACACCAACCCAGTTGTGCCGGCGTGGTGTTCCGCTGGTACAACTGGGTTGGCTCGGCCCTGTTGGGCCGAATGGCAGGAGCAATTGTGTCAATTGCTCTCATCGGACTTGACGTGTGGTGACGTAGATATGCCAACCAAGCGGGCGCTTCGCCATGAGGAGCTGGCCTGGCACTCGATCCTTGCGAGGGCATTGAGGGCCGGCGACTGCGCCTCCGACCTCCTTAATCCCGAGCGTTTCATCACTGTCCCGACGCACTCTGTGCGGCACCCTCTTTGGAGTCATTCGACCTCGGCGGCGTAGCGACGTCTGACGAGTCGTCGAGACCTTCGAGTAGGAATCGGAGCCAACCGATACCTGTTCGCGCACTACCTGTTCGCGCACTCCTCGGCGGATCAGAGTCGCTTCGCACTCGGGCGATAGCACTGCTTATCCGAGACGGCTACCGTCCACACGAAGGATAGGAGCGGTGGACCACCACGCGGGAGGCGCAAAATCAGAGGTAGAACTCGGCGGTAGCTGTTGGCGTCTCGCGAGCAGCCGGGGTGGGGGGACCACCCGAAAGGACGTACCGTGCTCGTTGAGCACCAGTGGGATGGCCAGTGCGTTCCCGTCGTTCACTGCCGTCATGGCGTAGGTATTCGTATTCGAGGGGATGGCGTAGAAGTCATGTCCGTCGCGAGCGAATGAGACACTCGAAAACGTGGCGTTAACAAAGTTTGCCAAGGCGTTATCGACGCACGGGAAGCCTTCGGAGCAGGAAAACGGTGCTTCGACGATGAATTCGGCGCTCGATCGGGATGCTGCCGGTGGCCAGGCGTTGATGGAGGTGGTGAACGCCCACCGCCTCGTCATGTCCTTCACGACGAATGACCAGCGGTCGCCCGACTCGCGCACGTCGGCCAGCATGGCATCACCCGGGCGCACCGGTTGGAGCAACCTGACCAAACTTCCACCGTCGACTTGCGAGTTCCCGTACATCTCATAGAACGCGAAGTACGAGGGAGTCCCTCCGGCGCATGTTGCCGAGATTCCGTCTTGTTCAAGGAACTCGTTATGGTGACCGCCAATGCCAACCCACTGCGACATCGTGGTCGCGCGGTCAGTGCACGTGACTCGAGGTACCACGAAGCGAGCGCGTGCGTAGCTGAACAACCCCTTCGTCACAATGTACCCGGCCCAATTAGACGAGTAGGCGACGCTTGGGGACGACGACGATGGCGACGAACGCCTCTGCATCGGGTACGTCGTGAACGATTCCGAGAGGGGTGACGTGGCACC
>JAKAFH010000054.1 GCA_021818025.1 Actinomycetes bacterium
TCTCGTTCATCTCGCTGGTCGGGGATCGACGCCAGGTGTTTCGAGCAAGTTTACATAATTACATAAATCACGTACTTTGACCTATTGAGTAATTATGTAAACTTATGTGCGACGCCGCACGCACACGCCTACACACGATCGGAGTCGAACGTGTCACATCATTCGAGGGAGTCGAACAGGTCCGAGCCAGGTGCGAAGGTGATCGAGCGTCTGTTCGCCACCCGTACCTACGTGACCTCGACGGAGGTTGCCACTGCCGCTGGCGTCTCGCGTCAGGCGACCCATCGGTGGCTAACCCGAATGGTGGCTGACGGGCTCTTGATCCACGAGGGGGCGAGGCGTTCGAGTCGCTACCGACTCAACGCGCAGCGAGCCACGACGTACGCCCTCGACGGCGTGAGCGAGGATGAGCTCTGGGGGCGCGAACGCATTGCCCTGCGCCAGTTAGCCCCCGACATTGAAGGGCCGACGGCGCTGTGGCAGATTCTGATCTTCGCCTTCACCGAGATGGTGAACAACGCCATCGATCACTCAGAGGGTACCGAGGTTCGGGTTCGCTGGTTCCTTGGTGGCGACCGACTCGCCTTCGAGATCGACGATGACGGGATCGGTGCCTTTGCGTCGATTCGCCAATCACACGGTCTCAACGATGACTTCGAGGCGGTTGGTGAACTCACCAAGGGCAAGCAGACCGCCGACCCGGCGCGCCACAGCGGGCTCGGCATCTTTTTGACCTCGCGACTGGTCGACCGATTTGTCCTGGCAGCGAATCGACTCACCTGGACGGTCGACAACGAGATCGAAGACTCAGCGGTGGGGTGGCTCGATCGTGCCAGGCGCGGCACGCTCGTACGTTGCGAGATCCGCGTGGACACCACCAAGGGCTTGGCCCAGGTGATGGATCAACTGCAGAATCCGGTAACGAGAAGCCTCGATAAGACGAGCATTCGCGTCGAGCTCTTCCGTCAAGGTGACTTCGTCTCGAGGGCGGAGGCCAAGTTGATCGGCGCGCGCCTCGAAGGCTTCGAGGTGATCGAGATCGACTTTCGAGGCGTCACACAGATTGGACAAGGCTTCGCCGACGAACTGTTCCGCGTATGGGCCAACGAGCACCCCTCATCGCGCCTTGAGCCGGTGAATGCGAACCCCGCCGTCCAGGCAGTGATCGCAGCGGTCGAGCGATAACGATGGGGATTTTGGCCTTCGCCGGCACGAGGCGACGAGGGACCGACGGGGCGTTGAGTGGCGACGCTGTGGTTCGACGAGCCGTTCGGCACGCGCCGGGGCACCAGCGTGACGTCGCCCCTTAGGTCGTGAGCGGGCTGACCGGCGTGAACCCGAGGTAGTTCTCTCTCGCGAGGTCGTCACTGGCCCGCTCTACCACTCGGCTCTCACCAATCGTCCTACTTGAAATTGGAAACGCCGTAGTAGATGACGCGTGAGACCGACGCGGCCGGGCGGCCGGTTGACACCTTTGGGTCTATCCGATCGTGTGGGTAACGTGCCCGGGTGATCGTGGCCATGGTCAGGGTCAGTTCGCTCGAGGGCCTGCGTGGACAACGTCACTGTCGGCCCCTTTGGCGACACCCAAGGGGGCCACCGCACACCGAGTCATCACCACCTATTCGCTGAAGCAGGACGACTATCGCCCGGCGCAGGTCGGCTCCCCTGAGCGGCGGCTGAAGAATCACGGGCCCTGGATGGTCCGGTCGGGCCAAGCCGGTAACTTCGAGTCGTGTCGATTGACGCAGTCTCGGATCCCCTCACGTCGGGTTTGGTGCGCGACGACGTTTTCGCACGAGGGATCGGCGAGCTCGAGGTGGTCTTCGTCCCGGCAGACCCACCCCGTACTGGCTCCTTCTACTGCTACGAACGTGACGGTGGTCGCGGTTTGCCTGCGACGTTGGATCTGGCGACGTCGATTGAGGTGGTGGTGCCAACCGTTTCGTCGGTTCGCCGCCGACGCGTTCGCGCAGCGCGCCTCTCGGTCGCCGACGCGATCTCGGTCCTGGGCGAGGCCGAGCGCTGTGGCGGCTCGGCGAGCGCGGTCGCCTGGTCCCGAGCGCTCAGCGTCGGCCTCGTGTTGCTTGGCCGCGGCCGACTCTATCCGACGGTGAGCCCTGACGGCTTTGACGCCTGGGTGGCCGGTCCCCTCAGCGCGTCGGATCGAGCCCTGCTCGATGCGTTCGCTGCGGCTCTACCGAGCGCGGGTCACGCCACCACGCTGCCCGGCGTGTCCCCGCTCACGGTCTCATCGCCGAGGTATCTCGTTCGCGCCCTGTGGGACGCCCTCGCCGACTCCCTGGTTCGTACCCCGGCCGCGGCGCTGGTCACCGGACACGATCTCTTTGCCGCTACGCCGGTCCAGTCGGCCGAGCACGTGCGGGCGTGGCTCGATGACGCGTCAGAACTCGAGGGCGGCGCCGACGTCGCGCTGCGCATCGAGATGGGTGACGAGGAACTGGCTCGGGCCGTGGTACAGGTGTCCAGTCGCGTCGATCCGTCACTCATCGTCGACATTGACGCCGTGTTCGGCGCGCCGTTGGCGCTGCGGGCTCGCTTCGGGGACGACGTGCAAGCCGACCTGCTGCGGACCCTGCGCCGCGGGGCGCGCATGTGGCCCCCGCTCGCGGGTCTGTTGCGTCAGCGGGTTCCCAGCGCGCTCGAGTTGGGCGAGGACGAGTTGGCGGACCTGCTCGGCACGGCGTGCACAACCTTGGCCGACGCGGGCATTACCGTGCTGTGGCCGGCGGGCCTGGTGCGCGACGGGGTGAAACTGAGTGCGTCGATCAGCGCGGACGTTGGCCGGGTCGATCAGTCAGGATTCGACCTCGCGACGCTGGTGGCCTTTCGCTGGGAGCTGACCCTCGATGGCGAGACGCTCTCCGAACAGGAGGTGAACCTGCTCGCCGAGGCCAAGCGCGGCCTGGTTCGCATCCGCGGCAAGTTCGTGGCCGCTGACCCCGAGCTCATGGCGCGCGCCCGCTCGCGTCGCGAACACCGGCTCACTGCGATCGAAGCGCTGGCCGCGGCCCTGTCGGGTTCGGTGGTGGTGGACGGCGAGCGGGTGGCCGTGGCCGCGAGCGGGACCCTCGACGAGTTGGCGTCGCGCCTCTCGTCTCGTGGCGCGAACGAGAGCGACGACTTTGCCACTCCTAAGGGTTTGCATGCCGAATTGCGTCCCTACCAACGCCGCGGCGTCGCGTGGTTACAGTCCATGGTCGCCGCCGGACTCGGTGGCTGTCTCGCCGACGACATGGGACTCGGCAAGACACTCCAGGTGATCGCCCTGCACCTCACGAGTATCGCCAGCACCGGTGCGAGCACGCTCGTGATCTGCCCGACGTCGCTGCTCGGCAATTGGGAACGCGAGATCCGACGGTTCGCCCCCGGGGTGCCTGTTCGTCGCTACCACGGTGGCGCGCGCACCCTCGAGGACCTCGGAGCGGGAGCGATCGTCATTACGAGCTACGGTGTCGCTCGACGTGAGGCGATGGCCCTCGACGCCGCCGCCTTTTCGCTCGTGGTCGCCGACGAAGCCCAACACGTGAAGAATCCCGCGAGCGCGACCGCGCGGTCGTTGCGTCGTATCTCGGCGTCGGCGCGGCTGGCGCTCACCGGCACGCCGGTGGAGAATCGCCTCTCGGACTTGTGGGCGATTCTGGACTGGACGACGCCGGGACTGCTCGGTTCACTGGAGCACTTCGTGCGCCACGTCGCCACACCCATCGAGCGCTATCGCGATCCCGTGGTCACCGAGCGGCTGGCTCGAACCGTGCGGCCGTTCCTGCTCCGGCGGCGAAAGACCGATCCCGAGGTCGCGCCCGACCTGCCCGCGCGCACGGTGAGTGACGTGCCCGTGGCGCTGAGCGCCGAGCAGGTGCAGCTCTACGAGGCCGAGGTGCGCGAAGCCATGGACGTCATTGGGCGCGCGGACGGCATCGAGCGCCAGGCCCTCGTCCTACGGCTGCTCACCGTGCTCAAGCAGATCTGCAACCACCCCGCCCAGTACCTGCACCAGGCTGGTCCCGTGGCGGGGCGTTCGGGCAAACTCGACGCGCTCGAGGAGCTCGTGCCCGTCATCATCGCCGAGGGCGATTCGGTACTGGTGTTCAGCCAATTCGTGGAGTGCCTGACGCTGATCGAGACCCGGTTGCGCGACCTCGGCATCGCAACACGCTTCTTGCACGGGAAGATCTCGGCGAAGCGCCGCAGCGCCATGGTGGAGGAGTTCCAGGCCGGTGAAGTCCCCGTGTTCCTGCTCTCGCTCAAGGCCGGCGGTGTGGGCCTTAACCTCACCCGCGCCACCCACGTCATCCACTTCGACCGGTGGTGGAACCCCGCCACCGAGGACCAGGCGACTGACCGGGCGCACCGCATTGGTCAGGACCGGCCCGTTCAGGTGCATCGCCTGATCACCGAGGGCACGCTCGAGGACCGCATCAGCGAGCTCATCGAGAAGAAGCGTGGTCTCGCCGAGGCGGTTGTCGGGGGTGGCGAAGCCTGGATCGGGCGCATGTCCGACGCCGAACTCGCCGACCTCGTCAGTCTGGGGCGTGGCGCGTGAGTGCGACGCGACGCTCGTCGTCGTTCTCGCAGTATCCCAAGGCCCAACCGCGACGTCCCGGTCCGAGCGCGCCGCGCGCGAGCGGACGTTCGCCCTTCGGTTCGACGTGGTGGGGTCAGGCGTGGGTCGAGGCGCTCGAGCAGCGCGCACGCCTCGACACGAACCGCCTGCCGCGCGGTCGCTCCTACGCCCGCAGCGGCGCGGTCGGAGCGCTTTCGCTCGACGCCGGACGGATCAGTGCCAAGGTCCAGGGCTCACGAACCAACCCGTATGCGGTCACGGTGCGCGTTCGCACGTTCGACGACGATGAGTGGACTGCGGTGCTGGACGCCTTGGCCGGTGAGATCGGTCACACCGCCGCACTCCTCGACGGTGAGCTGTCGCCAGGTATCGCTTCGGACGTCGAGTCGATCGGTCTGGACCTGTTGCCGGGGCCCGGCGAGATCCAACCACGGTGTACGTGTCCGGACTGGGCCGATCCGTGTAAGCACGCCGCCGCCGTGTGCTATCTGGTGGCCGATGAGCTCGATCGCGACCCCTTCGGGTTGCTTCGATTGCGTGGGCGCAGTCGCGACGAGGTACTCGCCGCCCTGCGCGCACGACGCGACGGGCCCGGAGCTGCCGATCGCGCCATCGTCACCCGACCGGTCGATGCCGGGGTGAGGGCGCGCGATGCGTGGCGGCGTACCCCGGCTGCGCCGCCCGCGTTGCCGCTGCCACCCGAGCGCCCCGGCCGTCCTTCGATACTCATCACTGACTCTGCAGCGCACGAGGTGATCGACGTTGGTGCACTACGGGCTCTCGCCTCCGATGCGGCCGCTCGCGCACTCGAGTTGGCCCTAGGGGGCGTGTCCAGCGGCCTCGAGTTGACCCGTGACGAGGATCTCGCGCGCCGGGCGGCGGGTCTCATCGGCCCGAACGAGCATCGCGTCGGTCCTGATTTGGAAGTGTTGGCTCGACGAGCGGGGGTTGCGCCTCGGGTTCTCGCGCGCCGGGCGCTCGCGTGGCGCGCCGGTGCGCGCGCGGGACTCGAAACGCTCGACCAACGATGGGACCCCGGGCGTGCCACCACGGCCGAGGCGACCAGCTTTCTGGGCGTCGGCGCCGTTGCGCGGCGCAACCGCGTCACCCGTGGCGACGCGCAACTGCGCTACGCCCGAGACGGCTGCTGGTATCCGTACCGCCGATCGAATGGAACGTGGGAACCGGACGGGCCGGGACTGGTCCTCAGGCCGCTCGCCGACGAAGGCGGCGACGCCTCAGACGAGTGAGGCCTCGTTGACTGTGCCGTCGGCGGCTCGATCGGTCGTAACCGTCGGTGTCGGGCGAAAGTGCGCGTTCGACACCCGGCGCCACTGTTCATCGAGCCAGGCAAACTCGTGGTACCAGGTCACCACGTTCAATTTAGGATCGCTCGAAGCCGGTCAATTGCACGGCCGAACGGTAGTGTCCGTCTCAGTTTTGGGACTTGGCACGCATACGTGAACCAAGTATGGTAACTGCTTGAGGTTGCCGTAGTGGTTCCCTCCGGACGAAATGGTCCAAAGAAGTTAAGGAGGCCCGCTGTGGCTGAAGGAACCGTCAAATGGTTCAATGACGAGAAGGGTTGGGGGTTCATTGCGGTCGAAGGACAGCCCGACGTCTTCGTGCACTACTCCGAGATCCAGGGTGACGGTCGCCGCACCCTGGTCGAGGGCCAGTCGGTCCGGTTCGACATCGAGCCCGGTGACCGAGGCCCGCTCGCCAAGCGCGTGCAGATCGGCTAACCACCTGTCGTTTGACGAACGAGCCGCCACCTTCGGGTGGCGGCTCGTTGTCGTTGGTGGCGATGCTCTAGGCTGTCGGCAGGTTACCGGACGGTAACAGATGAGACAAGGTGGGGTTGTGACCGACTTTTCGATGAAACTGAACGAGGACCAGACGACGCTGCGCGACTGGGTGCACGGCTTCGCCGCCGACGTGATGCGCCCGGCGGCCCACGAGTGGGATGAGCGCGAGGAGACGCCCTGGCCGATCATCGAGGAGGCCGCGAAGCTCGGCATCTACTCGCTCGACTTCCTCGCCAACGCCTTTGCGGACCCGACGGGCCTCTCGATGGTGCTCGTGCTCGAAGAACTCGCCTGGGGCGACGCGGGCCTGTGCATGTCGATCATGGGCTCGTCACTCGCCGTGGCGGGCATCATGGCCAACGGCACCCCGGACCAGCAGATGGAGTGGCTGCCCCAGTGCTTCGGCTCGCCCGGGGACATCAAGCTCGCCGCCTTCGCGGTCTCGGAGCCCGACGCGGGCAGTGACGTCTCGTCGCTGCGTACGCGCGCCGTCTATGACGAGGCGAGCGACGAGTGGGTGCTGAACGGCACCAAGACCTGGATCACGAATGGCGGCATCGCCAACCTGCACGTGGTGGTCGCCTCGGTCGACCCGTCCCTCGGCGGTCGCGGCCAGGCCTCCTTCGTGATCCCCGAGGGCACCCCGGGCATCGCCATGGGCCAGAAGTTCCAGAAGATGGGCATCCGCGCGAGCCACACGGCCGAGGTCGTGCTCGAGGACTGCCGGATCCCCGGCAGCTGCCTGCTCGGGGGCAAGGAGAAGCTCGACGAGCGCCTGGCGCGCGCACGCGAGGGTAAGCGCTCGTCGAGCCAGGCGGCCATGGCGACCTTCGAGGCGACCCGACCGGGGGTCGGCGCCCAGGCGGTCGGCATCGCGCGCGCGGCCTATGAGTACGCACTCGACTACGCCAAGGAGCGCAAGCAGTTCGGCCGCGCCATCATTGAGAACCAGGGGATCGCCTTCAAGCTCGCCGACATGAAGACCCACCTGGACGCGGCCCGGCTGCTGGTGTGGCGCGCGGCCTGGATGGCGCGGGCCCGCGAGGCCTTCACCGCGGGGGAGGGCTCGATGTCCAAGCTCTTCGCCGGCGAGGCGGCGGTCAAGATCACCGAGGAGGCGATCCAGATCCTCGGCGGCTACGGCTACGTGCGCGAGTACCCGGTCGAGCGCTGGCATCGCGACGCGAAGATTTACACGATCTTCGAAGGGACTTCCGAGATCCAACGTCTCATCATCGCTCGCGCGATTTCTGGCGTCCACATCAGGTAGTCCACGCCTCAAAATAACAGGCTTCCGAGCACAACGACGGCCCCCAGTGGTGGCGACCGAAGGCTCCACGTGTAGGGCTGAATAGTCCCACTAACGAAAATGTGGGTACATCTTCCAGAGGTTCGTGCGCACCGCAACTTCACGCAGTGTGGCTGCTCGGCGTAACTCGCTCGTCTCGCACGTGGCCACGACCGTTGTGAATGGTGAAGGTCCGAGAAATAATCAGCGAGCTGGAACGAGCAGGTTGGGTTCAGATTCGTCAAACCGGTAGTCATCGTCACTACAAGCACGCCACACGCTCCGGCTCGGTCTGCGTGGCTGGAAATCTGGGTGATGAAATCCCTAAAGGAACCCTCGGTAACATTGTGAGACAAGCCGGGCTCGAAAGGAGACCACGATGACCGAATTCACCATCGTGATCGAAGACGCGGGTACCAACTACGCGGCCTACGCACCTGACGTTCCTGGCTGCATTGCGACGGGCGCGAGCGTTGCCGAGGTGACGTCAACACTCCGAGAGGCCATTGCCGAACACCTTGAGATTCTTCGAGGAATGGGCGAAGACATTCCCGTCCCTCATTCTCACGCAGCCGTAATCCAGGTCGCATCCTGATCGCGCCTTGAAGTAATGACTGATTCGCCTCTTCCACGAACGATCCTCTTCGATCTCTACGGAACGTTGGTGCCAGGAGGGTCACGGTTACAGCGAGACGCCCTCGCGTTTCAGATGGCGGAGGTCTTAGGCGTCGATCGAATCAAGTTCGCAGATATCGTGCACTCGACGTTCGACGCCCGGGTTCGCGGAGCAATGGGCGGACTTTCGGAGACGATTGCGGAGTTATCTCGACGGGTCGGAGGGCGCCCTACTTGCCAGCAAGTCACTCTGGCCGCGGAACAGCGTCTGACACTCTCCAGGAAGTTGCTGAGCGATACATACTCGGAGCATCACTTGACAAACCTAAAGTCGCGGGGCTACCAACTCGGCATCGTCACGGACTGTTCAGTGGAAACACCGCTGTCGTGGAACTCAACGTGGCTGAGGGACCTGGTCGACGTGGTCGTATTCTCGTGTGAGCTCGGAGTAAGAAAACCGCATCCTGAGATGTACTTGGAAGCCACTCGACGTCTCAACGTGCAGCCGGAGGAGTGTCTGTTCATCGGCGATGGTGATAGTGACGAGTTACGCGGGGCGTATGCGTTGGGGATGTCAACCAAGATGCTCGTTGATCCAAACCTGCTGGGTTCGGATCGTCGTGATGATGTGATCAAATGGGACGGTGCCGTAATCAACTCGGTGACGGAGTTGCTCGACGATTCGATTGAGTGAAACGTCAAAGAGGAAACTCGTGTGGCGTACCGGAATACGAATGCGCGAACTCCTGCCGGATGGTCTGGTATGAGTCTAAGGAATACATACGGGACCCACAAACGGGGTGCGAAACCGGCCCTTTAGGGGGCTAAATCACCCCATTCTTCTCATTTGTGGGTCTATCGATTTAGAAAAGCCCCTTATATCAGGGTTTCTGTGCGCGACTCGTATATCTACACGATCTTCAAGGGCACCAGCGAGATCCAGCGACGCATTATTGCTCGCGCGGTATCGGGCGTGCACATTCGTTGAGCAGTCGTGCGATGGGTTGTCGCGGAGCAGTTCTTTCGATCGCGTTCAAACGCGATCAAGGGGGGCGCCATCAGGTGCGGTAGGTCGCCGCAATCTTCACTTGCCGGTCACTGAATTTCTGGCGCGATTCGCGTGCGCATTCACGTCGGGCAGCCGACACGAAAGCGCCGAATTAGTCCCCAATGTAGAGGCGATCCAGATCGACTAGTTCGACATCGTCTCGTTCGGCCGCGAGTTGTGCCAATTTCTCGTCTACGCGCTCGCCGAAGAGTAATAGTTTTGCGCGAGTGGCATTCGCGCCGAGCGCTGCCCTTGCTCGCTCGAGCCTCAATAGATGACGCGTTGTTATCTCCTCGCCCGACTTCGCCTCACCCAGGGCAACGATCTCACGATCACCGGGAGCGTCGCCGGCCCCCGCGACTACCACATCGAGTTCGTGGTTAGCTCCGTCGAAACTCACGAAGGATGGGCCCACGTGGTCTCGAATTGGCACTGTCGCGTCACTCGCGAAGTTCGCCGTCCATCTTCGGGCCATTTCCTCGAAGACTGGCCCACGAACCCGGGAACTGAACACCGCTTCAAGTCGATTCGACCACACGGTGCGTAAATCCCGCTCACGAAGTGTGGCACCGTAGGGTTCGATGACTGCGTAGTGGAACTGCAGGAAGGAGTCAGCCAATGCGTAGAGGGGGCGCTTCTTGCGGATCGGGTCCTCATGTCTCACGATGAACCCTGCTTCGATGAGACGCCTAAGGACCAGATCAATGTTTGATACCTGTCTCCCGACCTTGTTGGCGATGGCGCCAGCAGTGACTGAGCCATTCGCAATCGCGCCGAGGATGGCGTGATGGAGCAAATTGTTCTTGCCGCTCAGTGACGGGTCTTCGGCCAGCAGCGTTGTCGCCTCGCGTTGCATCGTGGCGGCCGGACTGAGCACACGATCAACTATCCAGCGATCGATGTCGGCCCTGCCACTTGGCAGGTCGAAGTTGACCATGTCGGTGGCGTACCCGACAACTCCTCCGATGACCGCAAAGACGCGCGCCGCGGTCTCGAGCCCAGCGCCCGCGGGTAGTCGCGTCGCAGCTACCCGGAAGTCATCTGGCTGCATGATCAACTCAAGGCCCGCGCGTCCGCGCAGCGGCGCCTCGCCTTCGGTGAGTGCGCGCATCATGGCAATTGCCGATCCGCAAAGGATGAGCCGAGCCCTGCTCGCAGACTTACGCAAGGCACCGGGCCCCAAAGCAGCGGTGAGAATCGACTCGACAGACGGGTCGGCGGCGATGATGTGTCCGAATTCGTCAAGGATCACTGGAACGACCGACTGCTCCCCGAGCCTCAGCAGGGCACTTACTGCCTCTTGCCAGTCGCCGAGCGCGAGGCGTCCAACTCCGAGGTGCTCACCGAGCGCAGTCCCGAGTCGTTCCAACTGCACCGGGGTCTCTGCCCGGATTGCCTCAAAGTAGAAGCCGCCCCGCCGTTCAGCCTGCTCGACGAGCATGGTCGACTTACCGATGCGGCGCCGACCGTAAACGAGGCCAAGAAGCGGGCGATCAATGGAACTGTCTAGAAACGTCTCAAGTGCTGCTTTGTCCTGATCACTCATGCCGCGCCACCTCTTCCTTCACGCCGCCCTGGTCTGTTCCCATACTTTGTAGACACATACTATTAGACGACATAGTATGTGTCTGCATAGTATGGCAAAACGATTCGCCACTCGGGACCTCGGCTTCCAACCGTCTGTGGCGCTGCCAGCGGTTCTCGCGCCAGACGTGATGTCGATGGGAGTCAGTGACAGATGCGGGGGTCTGGGCCCGGAAATGTCTGAATCATGGCGAAGCTCCGGAACCGGACAAACCCCAGCCCAACCTCGTGGGCCGTGATGGCCTCTGGGGGGCACACCGGGCAGCCCCACAGATTGTGGGGCTATACATCCAGAAATGACGCCTCTTACCAGTAGAAATGCACAATCTCCGTAATATCTA
>JAKAFH010000055.1 GCA_021818025.1 Actinomycetes bacterium
CGGTCGCGGGCGCGGCCGGTGCGGCGGTCGCCGTTGGCGCGGCGGGGGTACGCCTGCGCCGGCGCGTGACGACGGCGTCGTCCTCGGCGACCCCGTAGCCGACGAGCACCGGCGTGCGGCCGGCCCCGGCGGGGGCGGCCTCGGCCGGTGCCGCGGGCGCGGCGGTGTCGGCGGGGGCGGCGCTGGCCGCACCGGTCTCGATGACCACGAGCGGCGCGCCCACGGCCATCACGTCGCCGACGGCACCGTGCAGGGCGGTCACCGTGCCCGCGAAGGGGCTCGGCAGCTCGACGGTGGCCTTGGCGGTCTCGATGTCCACGAGGGGCTGGTTCAACGTGACGGTGTCGCCGACGGCGACCTTCCACGCGACGATCTCGGCTTCGACGAGACCCTCGCCCACGTCGGGCAGCAGGAAGATCGATTCGCTCACTGGTCGTATCCCATCACTCGGTCTATCGCGTCCATGACCCGGTCGACGCTCGGACGGAACGCGTCCTCGATGCGTGACGGCGGGTAGGGCACGTGATAGGCGCTGACGCGGGTGCCGGGCGCGCGCATCGAAGAGAAGCACCGCTCGGACACGGCGGCCACGATCTCCGAGCCGACCGAGGCGGCCGGGGGCGCCTCTTGGACCACGACCAGGCGACCCGTCTTCTCCACCGAGGCGGCGATCGTGTCCAGGTCGAGCGGCGAGAGGCTGCGCGCGTCGATCACCTCGAGGGACACGCCCTCGCTCTCGGCCACCTCGGCGCTGCGCAGCGCGGTCTTGACCATCGAGCCGTAGGCGACGACGGTGACGTCGGTGCCGGGGCGGCGCACGACCGCGTCGAACAGGCCGTAGGGCGGGTTGTCGAGGTCGACCTCGCCCTTCTCCCAGTAGCGGCTCTTGGGCTCGCAGAAGATGATCGGGTCGTCGTGCTCGATGCTCTGCTGGATCATCCAGTAGGCGTCGTTGGGCGTCGAGCAGGCCACGACCCGCAGGCCGGCGGTGTGCACGAAGTAGGCCTCGGGGCTCTCGGAGTGGTGCTCGATGGCGCCGATGCCGCCCTGGAACGGGAGCCGGATCACCAGGCCCATCGTGTAGACGCCGGCCGAGCGCTTGTGGAGCTTGGCGACCTGGGAGACGATCTGGTCGAAGGCGGGGTAGACGAAGCCGTCGAACTGGATCTCGACGACCATCCGGTAGCCCCGGATGGCCAAGCCCACCGACGTGCCCACGATCGCCGACTCGGCGAGCGGGGCGTCGATCACGCGGTCCTCGCCGAAGTCCTTCTGCAGGCCGTCGGTGATCCGAAAGACCCCGCCGAGCTTGCCGATGTCCTCGCCGATCAAGAGGACCTTGCGGTCCTTCTCCATCGCTCGGCGCAGGCCCTCGTTGAGGGCCTTGGCCATGGTCATGGACTGCTTCGCCATCAGTGTCCCCCGTCCAGTCCGAGCTCGATCATCTCGCGCCGGCCGGCCTCGGTGAGCGCGTGGGGCTCGGCGTAGACGTGGTCGAACATCATGGTCGGCTCGGGCGCGTCCATCGCGAGCACGTCCTCGCGCAACTGCAGCGCCAGCTGCTCGGCCTCGGCCGCCACCTCGTCGAAGGTGGCCTTGTGCGCGCCGAACTCCCGGGCGAGCAGGGCCTTCACCCGCTCGATCGGGTCGCGGTGACGCCACACCTCGACCTCGGCGTCCACGCGGTAGCGCGTCGGGTCGTCCGAGGTGGTGTGCGCACCCATGCGGTAGGTGTAGGCCTCGATCAGGGTCGGGCCACCACCGGCGCGGGCGTTGTCCATGGCCCGCTTGGCGACCTCGTACATCGCCAGCACGTCGTTGCCGTCCACGCGCACGCCCGGGAAGCCGAAGCCGTGGGCCCGGTGATACAGCGGGATCTTGGTCTGCAGCGAGGTCGGCTCGGAGATCGCCCACTGGTTGTTCTGTAGTACGAACACGACGGGCGCGTTGAACGACGCCGCCCAGACGAATGACTCGAGCACGTCACCCTGGCTCGAGGCGCCGTCGCCGAAGAACGTCATGACCGCCTCGTCCGCGCCGTCGCGCTGGATGCCCATCGCGTAGCCGACGGCGTGCAGGGTCTGGTCACCGAGCACCACCATGGGCAGTGAGTGGCGGTACCGCTGGGGGTCCCAGCCGCCCGAGGTCGTCGCGCGGAAGATCCGCAGCATGTCGCGCGGGGGCACGCCGCGGGTCCAGGCGACGCCGTGCTCGCGGTAGCTCGGGAACGTGAAGTCCATCGGGGCCAGCGCCCGGCCAGCACCGATCTGGGCCGCCTCCTGACCCTGCAGGGGGGCCCACAGCGCGAGCTGGCCCTGGCGCTGCAGCGAGGTCGACTCGTTGCACAGGCGCCGCACGATCACCATGTCGCGGTAGAAGCCGAGGATCTCCTCGCGCCCGAGTTCGCTGCGGTACTCGGGATGCGAAACGCGCTCGCCCTCGGGGGTGAGCAGTTGGACAAGCTCGTCAGTGATCATTGACTCTCCTTCAGCCCGGCCCTCGGAAACAATAGTCCCGTACCATAAATGGATGCCTCGCCTCCTGGTGGACGTCGGTCCCCTGCGCCACCACCGCGACTTCCGGCTCCTGGTGGCCGGCCAACTGGTCTCGCTCTTCGGCAGCAACCTCACCGTCGTGGCCGTCCCCTACCAGGTCTACCGCGAGACCCACTCGAGCCTCCTCGTGGGCGTCGCGAGCCTCATCCAGCTCCCGGCGCTGATCGCCGGGTCGCTCTGGGGCGGCGCCTTCGGCGACCGCTACGACCGGCGCCACCTCTTCGTGCTCAGCTCGGTGGTGCTCGGACTGCTGAGCGGCGCGCTCGCGCTGAACGCGAGCCCGGCGCACAGCCACTTCGCCGCGCTGCTCGTACTCGCCGCCCTCGCGGCCGGCGCCGGGGGCTTCGCGGGACCGATCCGCACCGCGACGATCCCACTGCTCGTGGGCGGTGACGAGCTCGTCGCGGCCTACTCGATCAACCAGGTCATCGTGAACGTCGCGACGATTCTCGGCACGGCGATCGCCGGGGTGCTGCTCGCCGCGGTGGGCATCGCGTCGTGCTACTGGATCGACGCGGGGACCTTCGCCGTGCTCGCCCTCGCCACGTCCTTCATGGCGCCAATCCCCCCGAGCACGACTCGCGACGGGGTCGCGGTGCTGCGCGCGATTCGCGACGGCTTTCGCTACGTGCGCGCGAACCCGACGGCCCAGGCCGTCTACCTGATCGACCTCAACGCCATGGTCTTTGGCCTGCCGCGCGCGCTCTTCCCGGCCGTGGCGCTCACCGTCTACCACGGCGGGCCCCGGGTGCTCGGCCTGCTCTACGCCGCGCCGGGCGTGGGCGCCTTGGCGATGGCCGTCGCGACGGGCTGGATCGCCCGCGTGCACCGCCGCGGTCGCCTGGTCGTGCTCGTCGTCGCGCTCTGGGGTGGCGCGATGGCGGTCTTCGGCGCGGTCCACGTCATCTGGATCGGGCTCGGCTGTCTCGCCGTGGCCGGCGCGGCCGACGTCATCTCGACCGTGCTGCGCAACACGATCCTGCAGAACGCGATCACCGACGAGTACCGCAGCCGCATCTCCTCGATCCAGCTCGCCGTCGTGACCGGCGGCCCGCGCCTGGGCGACCTCGAGTCGGGCGCGGTGGCGAGCCTCGTGTCGACCGAGTTCTCGATCGTCTCGGGCGGGCTCGCGTGCGTCATCGGCGCGTGGCTACTCGTGCGCTGGCGACCCGCCTTCTGGCGCGACGCGGCGTGAGCGGATCGACAGCGACCGCTTGGCGTTGGTGACCGCCGCCAACTGGCCGCAGGCCGCGTCGATGGACCGGCCGCGGGTGTTGCGCACCGTGGCGTTCACCCCGCGCGCGACCAATCCGTCGCGAAAGGCTCGGACCCGCTCGGGGGCCGAGCCGCGCACGAGGTAGCCCGGCGTCGGGTTGAGCGGGATGAGGTTCACGTGCGCGCGCAGCCCCGAGGCGTACTCGACGAGCTCGTCGCGGGCCCGGTCGGTGTCGTTCACGCCGTCGATGAGCGCCCACTCGAAGCTGAGCCGGCGCCCGGTCGCCTCGACCCAGCGCTCGCAGGCCTCGTAGAGGCGCGCGAGCGGGTAGCGCCGGTTGAGCGGCACCAGCGAGTCGCGGGTCTCGTCGTTGGCCGCGTGCAGGCTCACCGCGAGGGTGATCGGCAGTCCCTCGCCGGCCAGTCGCTCGATGCCCGGCACCACGCCCACCGTCGAGACCGTGAGGTGGCGCGCGCTGAGCCCGCGGGCGTCGTGCAGGCGCCGCACGACCTCCACGGTGACCGGGTAGTTGGCGAGCGGCTCGCCCATGCCCATGAAGACCACGTTGGAGAGACGCCGCGGCGCCGCGGCGCGCGTCGCGTAGAGCACCTGCTCGACGACTTCGCCCACGCTGAGCTGGCGCGTGAAGCCGGCCTGGCCGGTCGCACAGAACGTGCAGCCCATCGCGCAGCCGGCCTGGCTCGACACGCACACCGTGACCCGGTCCTCATAGACCATCAGGACGGTCTCGATCGTCGCGCCGTCAGCCAGCGCAAAGACCCACTTGCGCGTCGAGCCGTGGTCACTCGCGACGTCGGCGCGTGGCGTGAGCGTCGAGGGGAAGCGCGACGCCAGGCTCGCGCGCAGGCCCGCGGGCACCGTGGTCACGTCGGCGAGGTCGCGGCCCTCGACCCACAGGCCCCGCCACAGCTGGTCCACCCGGTACCGGGGCTCGCCCTCGAGCAGGGCCGCCAGCCCGTCGCGATCGAGGTCGTAGAGCGAAGTCACGGCTCCACGCTAGGCGCCTGACTGAGCGGTAACCCGATTTCTGCTTGACTCGAGAGCGGCACCGGCGTGTCCGGTTACTCGAGGAGAAGTCATGGAACTGAACAACACATCGGCCATCGTCACCGGCGGCGCGTCCGGCCTCGGTGAGGCGACCGCCCGCGCCCTGGCGGCGCGCGGTGTGCAGGTCGTCGTCGCGGACCTGAACGACCAGCGCGGCGCCGAGATCGCCGCCGAGATCGGCGGCGCCTACGCCCACTGCGACGTGACCGACACCGACCAGGTCATCGCCGCCGTCGAGGCCGCGAGCGCCATGGCGCCCCTGTGGTCCGTGGTCAACTGCGCCGGCATCGGCTGGGCCACGCGCACCATCGGCAAGGACGGCGAGTACGCCTCGGCCCACGACCTGGACCTCTACCGCAAGGTGATCGAGATCAACCTCATCGGCACCTTCAACGTCTGCCGGCTCGCCGCGACCAAGATGAGCCACAACACCCCCGACGTCGACGGGCTGCGCGGGGCGATCGTGAACACCGCGTCGGTCGCCGCCGAGGACGGCCAGATCGGCCAGGTCGCCTACTCGTCCTCCAAGGGCGGGGTCGTCGGCCTGACCCTGCCGCTCGCGCGCGACCTCGCCGCCATCGGCGTGCGCGCGAACTGCATCCTGCCCGGCCTGATCGACACCCCCATCTACGGCACCGGGCCCCAGTCCGAGGAGTTCAAGGCGCGACTCGGCGCCGGGGTGCTCTTCCCCAAGCGCCTGGGCTACGCGACCGAGTACGCGTCGATGGCCGTCGAGCTGCTCGCCAACAGCTACATGAACGCCGAGTCGATCCGCGTGGACGCCGGCATCCGGATGCAGCCGAAATAGCTCACCCCGCGAGGTCGGCCCGAGCGAACCACTCCGTCGCGACCGCGACGGCGAGCACCCCGAGGGCCGCGAACCACGCCACCGTCGCCCAGTCCGGGGCGACGGACGGCACGAGGCGCGCGTAGTAGTAGAGCGACGCGTCCACGACCGCCTTGGGCCAGTGCAGGGCGGGCCCGAGGGCGGCGTCGAGGTAGCTGAGCGCGAGCAGGCCGCCCAGGGTGACCTGGGCCACCCGCGGCACGGCCGCGACGCCGAGCGCGGCGACCCCGAGCACGAGCGGCGCCGTGGTGAGCGCGTTGGCCGTCGCGGCGAGCGCCAGCGGGAAGGACAGCGCCGCGCCGCTCGAGCCGACGCCGACCCAGATCCCCACCGCGGTCACGAGGGCCACGAGCACGGCCCCGCCGGCCGCGACCACGCACGTCGACAGGAGCCACGATCGCCGGCCCGCGCCGTTGCCGAGGGGGATCTCGAGGCGCCCCGAGACGGCGTCGGCCCCGACGGTGGTGACGATGCCCACGACGAAGAAGCCGAGCCCGAGGGCGAGGAAGGTGCCGATCTCGCCGACGTAGCCGCGAACCGAGACCAGCTCGACCACGTGCCAGCGCGCCAGCAGCGCCTGGAAGGACCGGTCGCTGCGGCTGAAGGAGACCAGCGCGTCGGCGAGGTAGCCGATGACCAGTCCGACCACGCCCGTGATCACGAGCCAGACGACGATCGTGCTCGCGAGCTCGCGCCAGGCGAAGCGCCCCGGCGAGGTGAGCAGGCCAGCACGCAGCCGGCCACGGTCGCTGCGGTGCCACCAGGCCGCGCCGACGTCGCGGCGGCCCGCGACCGGGGCCACGATCGCCACGGCGGCGCCCGGCAGCACGAGCAGCGGCACCAGCCACAGCGCGTGGTGGTGCTGGAACGCGCCGACGCGTTCGAGCCACCCGAAGGGCGTGAGGACCGCCAGCCACGAGCCGCGCGTCGACGCGTCGGCCACCATGCGCGCGAGGTAGGCGGCGCCGATCGCCCCGAGGGCGAGCTGGGAGGCCGAGCGGCGCGGCGCCAGTAATTCGGAGGCGACGAGTCCGGTCGCCTGGGCGCACCAGGCGAGGCCGGTCAGCCCCGCGCCGTAGAGGGCGCTGTCGACCAGCCGCTGGCCGTTGGCGACGAGCGTCACGAACACCGCGGCGCCCGCGGCGAGCCCGGTGAGGGCGAGGACGCCGACGGTCTGTCGATAGACGGTCGTGCGCGCGGCGCGCTCGATGACGAGCAGGTCCCAGGTCCCGGTGTCCTCGGCGCCGCGGGTGACCCGGGTCGCCCCGAGGGCGGCCCAGATCGCCACCGCGAGGGTCACGACGATCCCCACCTTCCACAGCACGTAGGCCCCGGCGCTGTCGAGTCGCGTGAAGTCCCCGTAGAGCGCGCGGAAGGCCGGGTTGCGCAGCAACACCGAGACGCTCGTCAGCGCGAGTACGCCGCCGCTCGCGTTGTAGGTGGCGATCGCCACCGTGACGATGACCACGAGCAGCGCGACCATGACGAGCGAGGAGAGGCGCACCTGGCGCCAGGTGACCCCGCGGGCGCTGCGCGGACCCACCTAGCCCCGCGCGTCGTCGTAGTACGAGAGGAAGATCTCCTCGAGGCTCGTCTCGTGGGTGCGAAGCGAGGTGACCTGGCCGCGACCGAGCACCGCGAGCAGCGGTTCGATGGGCCCGGTCACGCGCACGCGGACCTCGTCGCCCTCGGTGGCGACGACGCTCACGCCCGGGATCGACCCCAGGTCGTCGAAACGTCCGACGACGTCGAGCTCGACGCCCGCGACGGCGCGCAGCTCCTCGATCGTCGACACCGTGACGAGCCGGCCCTCGCGAATCATCGCCACGCGCTCGCAGAGGTGCTGCACCTCGGCGAGCAGGTGCGAGCTGAGCAGCACCGCCTGGCCGCGACGCTGAGCCTCGAGCACGCAGTCGCGAAAGACCCGTTCCATCAGGGGGTCGAGTCCCGCCGTGGGCTCGTCGAGCAGCAGGACCGGCGCGCGGGTCATGAAGGCGCCGACCAGGGCCACCTTCTGGCGGTTGCCCTTGGAGTAGGCCCGGATCCGCTTGCCCGGGTCGAGCTCGAAGCGCTCGATCAGCTCGTCGCGGTAGGCCTCGTCGACCTCGCCGTGCAGCGAGCCCAGCAGCACGATCGCTTCGAGGCCGGTGAGCTGGGGCCAGAGGACCACCTCGCCGGGCACGAAGGCGGCGACGCGGCGAGCCTCGGCGGACCCGGCGCGGTGCCCGAGGATCGAGGCGGTGCCCGAGGTCGGATGCAAGAGCCCGAGCAGGAGCCGCAGGGTCGTCGTCTTGCCGGCGCCGTTGGGCCCGAGGAACCCGACCACCTCGCCGGCCTCCACCGCCAAGGACAACTCGTCAACCGCCTTGGTCGCTCCGAAGTGCTTGGAGAGGCGAACCGCCTCGAGGGCGTGACCGGGCACGACCGGAATCTATCCCACGCGGCGACTCGCCCGGACCCGGACGAGGTCCGGACCCGGGCGAGTCGCCTGCACGAGGTGCGCTACGCGCGCCGCGGGCTTACCGAGCAGCCTTCACCGGCCCCTGCTGGACGCGAACGACCAGGGCGATGAGCGTGAGCCACACGCCGATCACCAGCGCCAGCAGCACGAGCACGGTCCAGCGGCCAATCAGCCCGTCGGGCCGCAGACTCTCGACCGCGCCCGCGAACGGGTCGGTGCGCGCGGCCTGGACGGTGAGTGACGTCGTGGCGAGCACCGCGCCCGTGCTGTCGAGCGCGGAGGCCTCGAAGTTCTGCGTGCCGGCCCACGTCGGCTGGTAGACGATCGACGCGACGCCGGCGGCGTTGGTCGTCGCCGTGCCGACGAGCAGCAACGGCGCGCCCGCGAACTCCTCGACGTGCACGTAGAAGTTGACCGTTACGCCGGCCACGGGCGTTGACGCCGTGTCGACCTGGCCCGTCAGCTCGACGCCCTGGTGCGACGCGGGGCTGCCCGAGGTCAGCGCGAGCGTGGTGCCCGTCGCGGCCGCGGCCGGCAGGGCCGCCGCGGCGACGCTCAGCAGCACCGCGCCGCTCAGCCCCGCGAGGAGGCGCGTCGCGCGACGAGAGAAATTGGCAACTGACATCATGCGCCCACCTCCTGGGTTCCATGCTCCTCGGCGAGCTCTTCGATCTCGGACACCGACAGGATCGGGAAGAACCGGAAGACCACGAGCAGCAGCAGCGGGATCGCCGCCGTCGCCGCCACGGTGATCGAGATCGGCACCCACGTGAAGTGATACGTACCCCAGTTGCCGGCGAGCACGCCGCCCTTGGCGAGGGGTGAGTTGACAAGCGGCTCGGTCGCGGGGGGGATGACGATGACGAGCCGCTTGATCCAGAGCGCGGCCACCACGAGCAAGGAGGCCACCACGACACCACCGGTCGTGCGCAGCCGCTTGAACATCATGATGAAGAGAGGCGCGATGCCCCCCGCGACGAAGTAGAGCCAGAACGGGATCGCGTAGCGACCGGCGACGATCTGGTAGACCCAGGCCGACGCCCCGGCCGTGCCCGAGTAGCCGTCGATCAGGTACTCGGTGAAGGTCAGGTACAGGTACGCCGCACCGAAGGCGATCATCAAGAACCCGAGGCGCACGAAGTGCCGGGGGGTGACGAATGCCTCGAGGTGGAACAGCTTGCGCGAGGCGGCGACCGTCAGCACCACGAGCGCAACGCCCGAGTACAGGGCGGCCACGACGAAGTAGACCGGCAGGATCGTCTCCATGTAGCCGGGCCGCGACGACGACGCGAAGGCGAAGGACAGCACCGAGTGCACCGAGACCGCCATCGGGATGATCATGATCGCGATCAGCCCGATCGCCCCGTTCAGCCGACGGTGCTCGTAGGGCGTGCCGCCGAAACGGCCGACGAGCACGCGGTAGAGGGTCTTGCGCACCGTCACGCGGGTGCTGGGCACCTCGCCCTCGAGGGTCTCGAGCGCGATCGCGGCGTCGGGCACCAGCGGCAGGTAGAAGAAGACGATCGTGGCCAGCAGGTATGTGCTCACGGCGAAGAAGTCCCAGAGGATCGGTGACGTGAGGTTCCAGTACGGGGGCCAGACGAGCTCCCAGATCCGGCTCGGGTCACCCAGGTGCGGGATGATGAAGACCATCCCGATGGGCAGTGTGACTAGGGCCGTGGCCTCGGCGATGCGCGTCAGCGGCGCGCGCCAGGCGGCGTGGGTCAGGCGAAGGATTGCCGACACCACGGCGCCGCCGTAGCTCACGCCGATGAACGTGACCAGGTTGGCCTCGTAGATCGCCCAGAAGGCGCCGTCGTTGTAGCCCGCCGTGCCCAGCCCGTTGGCGACCTGGTAGACCCAGGCGGCGATGCCGCCCAGGACGAGCACCGTCAGCACGATGACCGACGGCCACCACCAGCGCGGCGTCTCGAGCACCGGGCGCAGCGCCGCCGCGCGCAGGTCTGCATTCTGGGGCGCCGACTGCTCGCGCCCCTCGTTCGAAATGATGACGTCAGTCATCGGTTCTCCAGTCATCCGCGTCATCACGCACTCGGGTTGTTGTTCAGGTCCTGGCCGTGGCCGGGGATGTAGTACACGCGCGGGTGGGTGCCGTACTCCTCCTTGAAGACCATGGCGTCGTTCTCAGCGAGGTACGTCGAGATCTTGATCGTGGCGCCCATGCCGTTCACCGCGGCGTCCGAGGTGAGGTCACCGAAGTAGAGCACGCCCATCGGGCAGTTCGTCACGCACTCGGGCAGCTGGCCCGTGGGCAGCATGGCCGCGCAGTCGATGCACTTGCCGACAGTTCCCTTGACTTGGGGCACGGGCCACTCGGGCTCTTGCTTGAAGGGCTGGCGCGGTGCGGGCACCGGGTCGGACCAGTTGAAGTAACGCGCGTCGTAGGGGCAGGCGTTCATGCAGATACGCGTACCGATGCACTTGGACTGGTCGACGAGCGTCAGGCCTTCGGGGGTGCGGAAGTTCGCGCCCACGGGGCAGACCGGCACGCACGCCGGGTCCTCGCACATCTGGCAGGGGCGGGGCATGAAGTAGTTCTCGCCGGCCGCGTTGGTCATCGTGTAGACGTTCATCCACGTCTGGTCCTCGTGGAGGTAGTGCGCCGTCTGGCACGCCGTGGTGCAGACCTTGCAGCCGTTGCACAGGCGCAGGTCGATGATCATGCACCACTGCTTCACCGGTCCGCTCGGCGTCGTCGTAGCGGGCTCGGCGGCCGCGGCCAGGGTCTCGGTCAGTGCGCCGAGCACACCGACACCGAGGCTGCCCAGGGCGGCGGCCCGCAGGAGTCCCCGCCGGCCAATCGTGACGGCCGCAGCCGTCAACTCCTCACGTCCGGCGTCTTCCTCGGCCACCAACTCGTTGTCGTGTCGCGTGGTCATGCTGTCACCTTGATCTTGCCTTCCATCCATTTCATGGTCGACATCGCGCCGCCCATACCATTCGTGCCCGCGCCACAGGG
>JAKAFH010000056.1 GCA_021818025.1 Actinomycetes bacterium
TTGGTCGTGACGGCCGCGGGCAGGCCGCTCGGGCGCAGCACCGTCGGCGCGCTCGTGCGCCGTGAGAGCACGATGATCGCCGTGCCGGCGACGATGATCGTGACGACGAGGGCGAGGATCAGCGGCAGGGTCAGGCGCTTGGGCACCTTGGCAGCGTACCGCTTGTGGCGCAGTGGTGGACTAGCGGTCGATGCCCGTGGGGAGTCGGTCCTCGGGCCAGTCGAGCAAGGTCACCGCACTGCGACAGGCGAAGCGGTCGGTCATCCCGGCCACGTAGGCGACGGCCCGCTCGAGGGGCTCGCCGGGCTGTTCGTCAATGAGCTCGGGGTGCGCGGCGTAGTGCTCGACGAGCGCGCGCAGCATCTCGATGACCCGTTGCGCTTGATCGCGCGAGGCCCCGCGCAGGTAGATTCGCTCGTAGTTGAAGGCCCGAAAGGCCGCGAGCGCCTCGGCGTGGCCAGCGTCCATGCCGATCACCCCCGTCGCGGCGACGGTGGCGATCATGGCGTTGATGAAGGCGCCCAGTTGCTGGCCACGCCGGCTCCCGCAGCGCTCGCCGACAATGGTCGGCAGGTCGTCGGCCTCGACGACGCCCGCGGAGACCGCGTCCTCGAAGTCGTGACAGACGTAGGCGATACGGTCGGCCCTTATCGTGAGTCCCGCCTTACTTTACGCTCCGGGTCTGGGTGGCTGCGTTGTCGAGACTGTCCACGAAGCACTTATCGCGGCCCACCGCGCACCGCGATCAACACCTTCGGGGACGCCGAGTTGGAGTCTCGTCACGCACTTACCGTACGCCTCGCGGTCGCCCGTCATGAGTCTGCAGGATTCAGCACTCACGGGCCCTCCAGGTTGATCTTGGCGCAACAGGGGCAGAACAGGTCCTTCTGGGGCACCTAGATCCTGACGCGTCGACAGATCCAACGCCATCACTCGTGAGAACTGGGCCGTGAGACTTTTCGGGGGCCGGATTCCGGGTAGAGAGGAGGCCTTAGTACGTGACGGATAGGCGACGGGAAAGTCCGTCTACAGTCATCTGGCCACCGTAAGGAAGGATGTATTGCGGGTCGGTGTGGCCGAAGTCGGGTCCGTAGACGAAAACGGCCCCTGGATTGTACGCCTCGAGTGCGCGCAACACCGCCTCCTTCTGGTTTTCCCGAAACGTCTCACGCTCGGGCGGAGACAACGGGGCGTGTCCGTGCCAGGCCTTCGCCTTGGCCATGACGACCGCAGGGAACTGCTCGAGCAAGCCGCGCTCGCCAAAGTTGCGAAGTATGCGGAAGACCTCGTCCGCCGACGGCATCTCCTCGGACGTCTCGAGCAAGAGCACGCAGCCGGCGTAAGCCTCGTTTGGGAGAATCCAGCGGTTGGCCGCCAAGTTCCAGTGCAGGATCTCCAGGTTCCCGCCCCAGGTAGGCCCCGTCACTACGCGCGTCGCGTTGTGCCAATACCATCCCTCGTCACGGGTGGTCGGCAAGGGAACTTGAAGGGTGGAGAGGTCTTCCCACCGGCATTGCAGATCGGTGAACTGCTCCACGGGCTCGATCTCGAAGGTGCCATTGTCGAAGAGGGCGTGACCGAGGGACGACATCGACACCTCGTGAGGACCGCCGGGGCGAGCAAGATGAACCAGGGTCGAACCTCCGTGGTAGCTCGCGACGCCAAGGACCCAGAGGTAGTTCAGGAGATTGGTGTTGTCCGAATAGCCGAAAAACGCCTTTGGATTCGCCTGGAGCGTTTCAGGGTCAAGATAGGGCAGCACCGTGATCTGGTCAGAGCCACCGATGACGGCCATCACGGCCTTGATGTCGGGGTCGGCAAAAGCAGCGTTCATGTCGCTCGCTCGCTCGAGGGGAGTTGACCCTACGAGCCGTGTGGTGGGGAACTCCACCGGCACGAGGTCGAAGCGCTCGCGCAGGACGCGCAGACCAATCTCGTGCACCTTTGGGAAGATCCCGGCCCCGGCCCACGATGGCGAGAGGATCGCAACTTGGTCGCCCTGGCGCAGTTTCGGTGGTGCTTGTAGCATGGACGCTCGATTCATTCGATCGACCGTACTCTCTCCTCACGAATGAGCACTCAGGACCAGAGTGGATCGTAATCGCGCACCAAAAAGGCGCGTCCTAACCACAACATCGGCGCAATCCACCAGAAAAGCCCCTGAACGCCGAACGCTGAGACTGCGACTCGCGGACCCGTTAATGGCGGAGGCTGTACGTCTCGATCCCCGGGGGCAAGCGGGCCGGCGGCCAGTCGAGGAGGCGTACCGCCGTCTCAAAGGCGAAGCGATCGGTCATTCCAGCGACGTAGGTAACCGCTTTGGTGAGCGATTCTTCATCTGGGTCGAAGTCGGGAAGAAGATGGGGCGCCTCAGAGAACTTCTCAACCAGCGCCTTCAGCACCGCAATCACCGCTTGGCCCTGCTCGAGTGACTCGGGGCGGTTGTAGACCTGTTCGTAGTTGAAGCTCCGCAAGTCGGCGAGCGCTTCGGCGTGCTGCGCGTCCATCCCGACAAGCCCCGTCGACGTCACGCTCGACACGAGAGCACTAATGAGAGAGCGCAGCTGCGAAGAACGGGTCGTGCCGAGGACGGTAGTGATCGATCGGGGCAAGTCGTCGACGGTGACGATGCCAGCGTTGATCGCGTCCTCCAGATCGTGTGCGCTGTACGCGCATCGATCGGCCCAGCTCACGACGACCCCCTCTGGCGTGGCGGGTGTGGGCCGTGACCAGGAGTGGTTGCGGATGCCGTCGAGAGTCTCGTAGCACAAGTTGAGGGGCTTAAGGACAACGTCAGCCCCCCAGACAGCGTGGTGATAGCCACCGGGTATGAACTGGTCGAAGGCCTCCTCGGAGGCGTGTCCACCGGGACCGTGTCCGCAATCGTGCCCGAGAGCCATGGCCTCGGTGAGAGCGACATTGAGACCGGTGGCGCGGGCGACGGCGGTCGCAACCTGGGCCACCTCGAGGGCGTGGGTCAACCGCGTTCGTTGGTGATCCGCGGGAAAGATGAAGACCTGTGTCTTGCCGGCGAGTCGACGGAAGGCATTCGAATGGAGGATTCGGTCTCGGTCTCGCTCGAAGCAGGTTCGCAAGGCATCAGGCTGTTCTTCGATCGCTCGATGACCAGCACCTCGCGCACGTGTCGCACCGCCCGACAGCGTCTGGTCCTCGAACTCTTCGCGGGCGCTTCGAGAGACGAGCTTGGCGGCAACGATGGGCGGTGGCGTGTCGCGATGGGAGAAGACCAGTCCGTCGCGCGTAGCATTGCCGCGCATGGTGCTCGTCCACTCTCGGCGCCGATCCGTCGTCATTCCCGCCTCTCTCGCTGATCTTCACTTACAGTCTGCCGTGGTTGTACTTGTCGCAGTCGGCGAAGTTCTGCGTGGATCACGGACAACTCGCGGCGCAAGTTCTGATTCTCCCCGCTCAACTCCCTCACTCGAGTGGACAGAAGGTCGATTCGCTTCTGCTGGCTGGCGTGACCGGAATCCTTTGTGCTCGCGCGGCGCTCGGGGGATCTGCGATCCACTGCGTCACGACGGGTGCGAACAGCTTCGACGACGTCGGGTTGGCTGTAGATCCACGACGGCGAGACCCCCGCTGCTTTCGCGACACCCTGGACGGTCAGGGTGTGATGTAGACGGTCGGCCTCGCGAATCGCCGCGGTCACCCGGCTCAGGCATTCCTCGTGCTTTCGCCTCGCAGCGTCGCGAAGGTGTGCGGTGTTATCGGCGCGCATGCTCAACCTTCCTGACGTGAGGGGGGTCGACGCGGATCGCGACCGGCGTCGGCTCGGTGACCTGACGGATGATCGATCGCAATGCCGCTGCGTCCTGGTCGGCTTTCTCCGCGAGACGAACGTATCCTTCCTCGCGGGCCCTAACGCACACCGATTCGGTCACGGTGAGCTGCTGGCGGTACTCATCGAGGAACTCGATGTCGGCGACGAAGAGGTCGCACGACAGACACGGATTGGCTTGCTCGCAGACCTTGTTCGGCGACATACCGCAGTATCCGTTAGCGAGACGTAGAGCCGAGGCCTGCTCGACGCGGTGGCGGCTCCAGGCGGCGTCCGAGAGGCGCCCGTCCACGTCGATGACGTCAGTGGACGTTGCGTGGCGCCCATCAATCTTGGCCGTCGCCGCCTCCCAGGCGGCTCGCACCGTGGCGTCGCTCAAGCGGGCGTAGTGGGCGGTCATGGTGGGTGAGGTGTGGTCCAATAAAGCTTGAACGATGTGTGCCGGCACCTCCGCATTGATGAGCCTGGTGCCGTAGGTGTGGCGGAACTGGTGGCTCGTGACGTGAATGGGCTGGCCGACCTCGTCAATGAGCTTGATGCGCTCGAACCACTCCTGGAGAGCTTGGTTGTAGCCGCTGTAGCTGATGGCCTTCGATCCGGTCGGGTTAGCGTGTGGCGAAGGGAACAGTTTCAGCGCACCGGCTCGTGACGACGGTGGGCGCGAGTTCTCACGTGCGACCACCTCCTCGTACCTCGAACCGACAATCTTCGCCCAAGCGGTGAGTGCGCCGGCCAAGGACTCACCAATCGGAACGATCGCGTCGCGACCGATCTTGGAATTGTGGAAGTGCAGGTACGGCTTGCCCGAGGAGTCTCGTGACAAGAAGCGCGAGTGAAGGAGGTGGCGGATGTCGGTATTGCGCATGCCCGTCTCGATATGCAGTCGAGTGATGAGCCGGAACTCGTTGCGCGGGATCATGTCGAGAGCGCCAGGAGACTCGATCGCACGCATAGCTGATTCCGGTATGGCTCTCGGTAGGAGTTCGTCGAGCTTTGGGTAGTCGTCGGAATGGACGTGCGCGGTGGTCGGGACCTCGGGATGCCAGCGGTGACGCTGGTTGTCGCGCAACATGACGCTCACGGCACTCAGCATCGCCTTGCGATGCGACCGGCTGACGGGAGATCCGGTTCTCGCATTTCGCAGTTGTGCCATGTCGACGATCCACTCTTCCAGGAACTCTCGGTCGAGGTGATCGAGATCCCGTCCGGGACGCCGCTTCGCCAACGACGCGGAGAGATGACGCATCGCCAGGAGATCCTTCGCGACGCCGTTGAAGTCCATGTCCAATGCGGTCAAGCGCTGTCGGCACCACCTCTTGACGAGATCACGCAATCGGGGCTGATTGATTCCTCTGAAGTCGAGCCGACGCACATTTCCCGCAATTCCCAGTCGCTGGCGATCCCAGACGTCGCGTGGGTACTCATTGTCCCAGCCGACTCCCTCGATCAGGTCGGACAGCGCATCCGAAGCGAAGCGCAAGAGGCCTATCGATCCGAGACCTCGACCCGTTCCGTGCTGCTTCCACCACGCCGCCCATGAATCTCGCGGTGTTTCGGTGATGGTCTCCAGGCCGCTTCGCTCGAGGGTTCGGAGAAGCTCCTTGCCGAGCGGGAGTGGTAGAGCAGACGTGTTCCGGTCGTGCACCGCCTGCAGTAGATACTGCACCTCAAGGCGCAGGGTCACGGGGAGGTTACGGAGATCATAATGAGCCCGCCCGGCCCCGTTGAGTTGTTCGACGAATTGGTCGATGGGTGGTCTAGCGTTGCGACTCCACCGGAGCAGGTGAGCCGCGCAGAACGGCTGCCCGGGCCGCACGTCGAGAGTGCAGATGGCGACCGGGCAGCTCGTCGTGCGCTGACAGAGGTGGGCCGCCTCCTTCGACATTGCCCACACATCAGATGACATTTCGAGTTTCCGCCACGCGTAGAGATGGACATCGCAGAAGACACTGCGCTGGCCCTGTCGGCAGTCGGGCACCGCACACTTCTGCGGGGCTCGACGGCCCTGAAGTTGCGCCGGCTGCGTCGCGGCCCAGGCCAACTTCCGCTCACCACTCGGCTTGCCCTCGTTGCGCCATCGATGGTAGTGACCGATGCAGAGCCCCACGCCGGTGTCGCTTCCCACGCAGCCTTTGATCATGCAGTTGCGAACATGCAAGACGCCAGTGAGTTCTGAACAGAAGAAGACGTCACGGTCGTACTCGGGCCTCAGCGCGGCTCGAAGGGTCCGACGCCACGCGGCGTAGCGATCGGTTTCGACGGCCCTGAGAGTCACAAGAGCACCTCTGAGTCATCCAGCCAGCCGACGCGATCCAACTCCGCTCGCAGATCCTCGACGTTGAGGTGACCGTAGATGGCACGTGTCGTTTGGATGTCGGCGTGGCCGAGCAGCTCCGAGACGATCTCAATGCGCGCACCGGCCTGCAAGAGGCGCGTGCTGTAGGTGTGGCGGAACATGTGGGGGGTGAAGTAGAAGCCAACCTTGAGACGAGTGCGGCGAACGAGGTCGTCGACGGAGTCGTAGGACCACGGCATCCCGACTCGTCCGCCGTAGAGGTTGACGAAAAGGTAGTCGGAGTCAGTGGTGCCGTAGTCGAGCGTGAGGTAGTCAATGGCGAGGCGCACGAAGCGTCGTCCGACCGGGACGACACGTTCCTTGGAACCTTTCACCCTCGCACCGTTCGCGTTGTGGCGGGGGGTGATGCGCACACTCCCACGGCGCTCGTCCAGGTCCTCGATCCGCAGCCCCAGGGCTTCGGATACGCGGACCCCCGTCTCCCAGAGCGTCCCGAAGAAGAGTCGGTCCCGCCGGTTCGAGCAGCCTTCGAGCACGCTTTGAACTTGGGCGGGACTGAGGACGCTCGGGCGTCGAGAGGGGACGCTCACGGTGAGCGTGCGGCCGGGCTTAGCGCGGGCTCGTGAGAGGTGGGACAGGAAGGGCTGGTAGCGGCCGGTGCCCCGAGGACGCCCCTGGCGCAGTTGGTCGAGCAGTGCGAGGACGGTGACGTCACGTTGGCCCACGAATTCATAGAACGCGACCACGGCCGACAACTTCCTCGAGATCGTCGCTGGCCTCAGGTGAGGCGTTTGGTCGATGGGCAGTACCGAGCGCTCGCTGCCGCGAAGCGCCCTGGGCAGCCGCAGCCACGCCATCCACCCCGCCAGGTCCTCGACGTTGACCGCCAGCGGATCCAGGCCGCGTTGATTGAGGAAGGTCCAGAAATCGCGCAAGTCGAACGCATAGGACCGCACGGTGTTCGGCGACGAGTTCCGTGCCGTGAGGTACTCGAGGTACTGATCGACGACCTCGATCGGCAGGCCGTCATCGTCGACCACGGTGTACGACGGTGGCCCGTCCGGTGGGCTTAACTGCTGGACTCTCATCTCTGCTCATCTCCGTCCTGGAGACTCAAGATAAGGGCGCGGTGTGACATCGTCGGAGGGTCTCCCCACTCCTTGTGGAGGTCGCGGAGACCCGGGTCACTACCTCGGGATAACGGCCCAGCTGACGACCTCGCCCTCGGGCGTGGCGGGCGCTGGTCGGCTCCACGAGTGGTTGCGAATCCCGTCCAGGGTCTCGGCACAGAGGTTGAGCGAGGCGAGCGAGACGTCCGCGCCCCAGGTCGCGTGGTCGAAGCCGCTCGCCAGGTAGGGGTCGAGGGCCTCCTCGCTCGCGTGGCCGCCCGGGCCGTGGCCGCAGTCGTGCCCGAGGGCGATCGCCTCGACGAGGGCGACGTTCAGCCCCAGGGGTCGGGCGATACCGACGGCGACCTGGGCGACCTCGAGGGCGTGGGTGAGCCGGGTGCGCATGTGATCTTCGGGAAAGACGAAGACCTGGGTCTTGCCCGCGAGGCGGCGAAAGGCGTTCGAGTGCAAGATGCGGTCGCGGTCACGTTCGAAGCAGCTGCGAAACTCGTCGGGCTCTTCGGGGCGAAGCCGGTCGCCCGCCCCGTGTGCGAGGGTCGCGCCGGGGGCGAGCGACGACGCCTGGTCGGCTTCGCGCTGGGCCCACGTGGCGGCTAACGGGGTCTCGAGGTGAGCCGAGGAGTCGCGGTGGGCGATGGTGAGGTCCTCGGGGCTCGCGCCGTAGCCCTCCATGGTCGAGGCCCACTGGTGGTGACGCGCAGAGGGTGCTTCGGCCATGCCCCATTCTGCCCCAAGCCCGTAACATGGACCCTGAGACGACAGGAGCATCATGGACATCCGCATAGGCATCGTGCAGTCGATGCGCGAACTCGAGGTCGAGTTGGCCGACGACGCCGACCGTGACCAGATCATGGCCGAGGTCGAGGCGGCCCTGGGCGCCGAGACCGTCCTGTGGCTGACCGATCGCAAGGGCCGGCGCCTCGGCGTGCCCTCGGCGCGCATCGCCTACGTCGAGTTCGGCACCCCGGTCGACCGGGTGGTCGGTTTCGGCGCGGCGTAGCGTGCTCGACTACCACCTGCACCTCTGGCCCCACGAGGACTCCTCGGTCTGGTACCGGCTCGACCAGATCGCCCAGTACTGCGAGCGAGCCGCGGGCGAGGGCGTGACCGAGCTCGCCCTCACCGAGCACTCCAACCGCTTCGTCGACGTGCTGTCGCTCGTCGGACCGTTCTGGGAGCGCTTCAGCCACGAGGCGACGAGCCCGGTGATGGCCGACTACATGGCCTTCACGGCACGCAACTCGCTCGATGACTACGTGACCCTCGCGATGACCGCCAAGGAGGAGGGCTTACCGGTCAAGATCGGCCTCGAGGTCGACTACTACCGCGACCAGATGGACGTGGTGAGCGACCTGCTCGCCCAGTACCCCTTTGACGTGCTGATCGGCTCGGTGCACTGGCTCGGCAGCTGGGCCTTTGACGACATCGACAGCCCCATCCCCATGGCCGAGTGGACCGTGCGCGACGTGGACCAGTGCTGGGCCGACTACGCGCTCGCCCTCGAGGAGCTCGCGGCATCCAGGGCCGTCGACGTGCTGGCGCACCCCGACCTGATCAAGGTGGCCGGCTACTACGCGACCAACCCCGGCGACTACTGGGACGCGATGGCCGACGCCGCCGCGGCGGCGGACGTCTCGGTCGAGTGCAGCTCGGCTGGTTGGGTGAAGCCCATCAACGAGCAGTACCCGGCCGAGGGCTTCCTCGACCGGCTCGTCGCGCGCGGGGTGACCTTCACGACCGCGAGCGACGCGCACCGCCTCGAGCGGGTGGGCGAGCGCACCGGCGACCTCGCGGGCCTGCTCGAGGCCCGCGGCGTCTCCACCCTCGCCGCCTACACCAAGCGCCAGCGCACGATCGTGCCCCTGCGCAGCCACTGATGGCGACCCTCGCCGAGCTCGCCGCGTCCCACACGGCCCTCGGCGAGCCGGCGATCGACCACCTGCTTCGCCTCACCACCTCGTGGTCGTTGCTCGCGGACCTGTCCTTCTCGGACCTGCTGCTGATGGTGCCCTCGTCAGACGTCGCGGACTCGTTCATCGTGGTCGGCCAGATGCGCCCGAACAATCGCTCGACGCTGCTCAACGAGGACCTCGTCGGCACGCTGCACCACGCCGCGGACTGGCCCCGCGTGGCCATCGCCTACGAGCAGGGCGTTCGTGCCGAGGGCGAGACCACCGTCGGCCTCGTCGACGAGCCGGTCCAGGTCTGGGCGATCCCGGTGCGCTTCGCCGACCGCATCATCGCGGTGCTTGTGCGGCTCCAGGGGCCGCTGCGCGGCCCGTCGTCGCTCTACGAGCGTGTCTACCTCTCGATCTTCGTGCGCCTGTGCGACATGGTGTCTGACGCCACGTTCCCCTTCCGCGAGGAGGAGGTCGCCGGCCCGGGCATGCCGCGCGTCGGCGACGGGATCATCCTGCTCGAGGCCGACGGCCGCGTGGAGTTCGCCACGCCCAACGCCACCAACGCCCTGCACCGGCTCGGCATCTACTCGGCGGTCGAGGGCCACACCCTCGTCGAGCTCGGCCAGCGGGTGCGCGCCGTCGAGCGGGCGCTCAACTTCGCCCTGCCCACGATGGAGGAGATCGACCGCGGCCACGACGTGGCGATCCTCTTTCACTGCGTGCCGGTGATCGCCGATGGCGCGGTCACCGGGGTCGTGGTGCTGCTGCGCGACGTGTCGGACCTGCGACAGCTCAATCGCGTCGTGCTGCACAAGGAGGCGGCGGTGCGCGAAGTCCACCACCGCGTGAAGAACAACCTCCAGACGATCTCGTCGCTGCTGCGCCTCCAGGCGCGACGCAGCGACGAGGCCGAGACCCGCACGGCACTGCTCGAGGCCGAGCGGCGCGTGCGATCGATCGCCGTCGTGCACGAGGTGCTCTCGCGCGAGCCCGGCGAGGACGTGGTCTTTGACGAGATCGTGCGCTCGCTCGTGGTGCTGGTCGAGGACACCGTGCTCGCCCTGCACCCCGTGGAGATCGTCGTCAACGGCGACCTCGGCGTGCTCTCGACCGACGTGGCGACGCCCCTCGCGGTGGCCCTCGCCGAACTGCTCACCAACGCCGTCGAGCACGCCTTCACCGAGTTCGGGGGCGACTCCAACGAGCACGTGGGCGTCGTGACCCTCAACCTCTACCGGCGTGCCGGTGAGGCGGTCGCGGAGATTCGCGACAACGGCCGGGGTCTCGGCGAGAACTTCTCCCTCGACGCACCGACCAGCCTGGGCCTGTCGATCGTGCGCGACCTCATCCGCGCCCAGCTGCACGGCACGATCACCATGGACTCGATGCCCTACACGAGTGGCGGCGGGACCCTGGTCCGGGTCATCCTGCCGCTCACGCCGCGCCGTTAAGCGCGGTGCGTCTCGAAGCGGGCGTCCGATCGACGTGAATCGAGAGACTTTGAGGTCCTGACTGGCGCGGCCGCGAAGAATCGGGTGGCGCCGAGCCAGGTGCGAGCCGCAGCTCGGCGCGGCGACGGCTCGTGCTGGAGTGGCGCGGTCCTAGTGCTGGGAGGCGCGCCGACGCGCGGCGAGCCACTGCTTGCGCAGCTTGCGCCGCTCGTCCTCGGCGGTCCCACCCCACACGCCCGACTCCTGGTTCGTGGCCAGGGCGAACTCGAGACAGGCCTTCTGGGCGTCGCACTTGTCACAGACGCGCTTGGCAGACTCGATCTGGTCCGTGGCCATCCCAGTCGTCCCGACCGGGAAAAACAGCTCGGGTTCGGTGTCTCGACACGCGGCGTCCGAACGCCAATCCGCGTCGTCCCACGCGTGGGTACGGTTCCACATCAACGACATTGCAGGTTCCTTCGCTACG